>NZ_JAEKEC010000004.1:0-300000 GCF_016651305.1 Pseudomonas sp. TH06
TGGGCGGGCACATCATCGACAACCCGAACCTGAAAAACAGCGGTTCGGCGCAGACGATTCTCAACGAAGTCATCAGCGGCAACCCGAGCCAGTTGCGTGGTTACACCGAAGTGGCGGGGCAGTCGGCGCGCGTGATCGTCGCCAACCCTTATGGCATTACCTGCAACGGTTGCGGCTTCATCAACGCGCCACGGGTGACGTTGAGCACCGGCAAACCGGTGCTCGACAACGGTCGACTGGATCGCTTCCAGGTTGATCAGGGTTCTGTCGCCATCGAGGGCGCGGGACTCAACGCGAGCAACGTTGATCGCTTCGAAATCATCACCCGCAGCGCAAAGATCAACGCACAGCTTCAGGCGCAGAATCTGACGATCGTCGCCGGTCGCAACGACGTTAACGCGCAAACCTTGAATGCCACCGCCCGCGCCGATGACGGCAGCGGCAAACCGCAACTGGCCATCGACTCCTCGGCGCTGGGTGGCATGTACGCTGGCGCGATCAAACTGGTTGGCACCGAGGCCGGTGTCGGGGTGAAACTCGACGGCAAACTGATTGCCAGCGGCGGCGACATTCAGCTCGATGCCAATGGTCAACTGAGCCTGGCCGACACCTCGGCCACCGGCGCAGTCAACGTCAAAGCCGCCAGTCTCGATGCACGCGGGCCGGTCTACGCCGGCACCGCGCTGAACGTACAAACCGAGGGCAACCTGAGCAACCGCCAGACCCTCGCCGCCCGCGACAGCATCACCCTCAGCGCTGGCGGTCAACTGACCAACGCCGGCGCCATCGAAGCCGGCGTTAACGCCGATGGCAGCCGCAACGCCAACGGTGATCTGAGCCTGACCGCGCAGAACCTCGACAACAGCGGCAAGAGCCTCACCGCCAGCCGCCATCTGACCGTCAACACCGCGCAAACCCTGACTAACCAGGGCGGTACGCTCAGCGGCCAAACCGCCGTCATCACCGCCGGCACGCTGGACAACCGCAACGCCGGCAAACTGCAGAGCAACGGTACGCTGAACCTCAACGCCGCTCAGGTGCTGAACAATAAAGGCGTGATCAACAGCAACGCCGGCCTTACCGCCAACATCGGTCAACTGATCAACAGCAACGGTGAACTCGGCAGCCAGACCGACGTGATACTGACCGTCACCTCGCTGGATAACGTCTCCGGCCTGATGACCGCTGGCCGTTTGCTCGACATCAACGCACTCGGCGCGATCAACAATCGCACCGGCAAGATCGGCGCCAAACAAAACCTCACGGTAACAGCCCGGCAGCTCGACAACAGCCAGCAGGGCCAGTTGACCAGCGAAGGCACGCTGACCACCCGAATCAGCGAGCAACTGAACAACCAGAACAAGGGCCTGATTCAGGCCAACGGCGCCATGGACGTGCAGGCCACGCGTCTGGACAACCGCGCCGGCAAGGTTTCCAGCCTCGATACCCTGACGGTCAGCAGCGCCAACACCGACAACCGTGGCGGAACCATTCGCGCCGATCAGGCGGCGAAACTGCTGATCGACACGCTGGACAACCGTGACAAGGGCCGCCTCGAAAGCAAGACCGCGCTGAGCTTCGACGGCAACACACTCGACAACAGCAATGGCGGCCTGCTGACTTCGACCGGTGTGTTGAGCCTCAAAGCCAAAGCCGTGACTAACGATGGCGGCCGGATCTCCGCCAAGGGCGATATCGACGCGAACATCGACAGCCTCAATCAACAACACGGTGAACTGGTCGCCGAAGGCAATCTGAAACTCACCGGCAAAACCCTCAACAGCCATCAGGACAGTCTGGTCGGTTCGCTCAAGACCCTGACCGTCAACGTCGATCAGATCGACAACCGCGCCAGCACACTCTCCAGCCAACTGGACCTGCACATCAACGGCGCACGCCTCGACAACAGCGAGGGCGGCAAGGTGCTCTCCGACACCACGTTGGGCCTGAAAGTCGCGCAAATCATCAACGCCAGCAACGGCCTGATTTTCAGCAAAGGCGCGAGCACCCTCAGCGGTATCGGCTTGAGCAACGTCGGCGGGCGCATCGTCAGCCAGAAGAATCTGCAGTTGACCTTCGACGAGTCCCTGGACAACCAGCAAGGCCTGATCAGCAGCGAAGGGCAGATGACCCTCACCGCTGGCAGCCTCGATAACCGCTTGGGCAAACTGTCGAGCCTTGAAGCGATGGCGCTGACCGCCTCCGGTTCCGTGCTGAGCCAGGGCGGCCTGATCGCCTCGCAGAAAGGCCTGACCTTCAAAAGTGCCAGTCTGGATAACAGCGACAACGGCATCATCAGCGCCAAGGCCGATTCGACCCTGACCACCGGCGACTTCAAGAATCGGCAGGGCGGCAGCCTCGCCACCGACGGCACGCTGTTGCTCACGACCGCGCACCTGGACAACTCCGGCGGCACTATCGGCAGCCAGAAGAAGCTGGACGCTTCGGTCACTTCGCTGGATCAGGACGGCGGCGAGCTGTTCAGCAACGGCGACCTGACCCTGGACATGAACAACGGTCTGCTCAACAACCAGCGCGGCAACATCCATACGCCGGGTCAGTTGCTGCTGAAAAACCTCAAGGACGTCAACAACAGCGCCGGCGAAATCTCTGCCGCCAAGGCCTGGGCCGTCGACGCGCAAAGTCTGAACAACGACGGCGGCAAACTGCTGAGCAATGAAAAACTCAGCCTGGTTATCGACCGTGCCCTGAGCAACGTCAAAGGTCTGATCGCCTCGGCTGGCCTTGAATCGCGCAGTGCCAGTCTGGACAACAGCCACGGTGAAATACGTGGTCGTGGCGATGTCGACTTCAGCGTCACCGCAATGTTCGATAACCAGGACGGTGTGGTCATCGCCGACAACGGCCTGACGATCATCGCCGCCACTCTGGATAACCGTCAGGAAGGCCTGATCGGTTCAACCAAAGCGCTGAACCTCAGCGTCGACCGTGTCGACAACCGCAACGGTGAGCTGTCGAGCAAGAGCGATGTCAGCCTGATCGGTGCCTGGCTCGACAACAGCGACAGCGGTTACATGCTCGCCGGTGGCAATCTGGCGCTGACCGTCAACGACGTCATCAACCGCAACAAGGGCCTGCTGTCCGGTGACACCGGGCTGACATTGACCGGCAAGACGCTGGAAAACAGCGGGCGTCTGACCAGCCAGAAAGATCTGGCGATCAACCTCTCGGCGGATCTGAACAACGCAAAGGGCAGTGTCGTCAGCGAAGGCGCTTTGGCGATTAATGCGCAAAGCCTCAACAACAACGCCGGCACCGTCTCCAGCGCCAAAGCGCTCACCGTCGACACTCGCGGTGCGGTCAGCAACCAGGGCGGCAACCTGCTGACCGACGGCAATCTCACCCTCAACAGCAGTGCGCTGGATAACCAGCAAAAAGGTGTGATCAGCAGCAAGGCCAAACTGGGCATCAGCACCGGCGCACTGAATAACAACGATGGGGCGAGCATTTACGCCGCCGATCAACTGGAGATCCGCGCCGGCCAAGTGACCAACGCGACGGGCAGCCTCGGCGCCGGCAACTCGCTGATCGCCAATATCCAGGGCCTCGATCAACAGGGCGGCAAGCTGTTCAGCAGCAACGGCACGGTCACTGTGGATCTGAATGGCGGCGCACTGAACAACCAGGGCGGCACCCTCAGCGCGCCGGGCCAGTTACTGCTGAAAAACCTCGCCGACGTGAACAACCGTGGCGGCGAGATTTCCAGCGACAAGGCGTTTGAACTGATCGCCAAGTCGCTGGACAACAGCGGCGGGCAACTGCTGAGCAACCACAAGCTCACCCTGACCCTCGACAACGCGCTGACCTCGATCAAAGGCACCATTGCTGCTGCGGCGTTGCAGGTTCGCGCCGCGAGTCTGGACAACAGCGACGGCGGTGTATTGCTCAGTGACAGCGATATCGAGGTCAGCGTCGATGGCCTGTTGAAAAACACCAACAAAGGCAGCATCCGCGCCGCGCAACAACTGACCCTCAACAGCACCGGTCTGAATAATCAGGGCGGCACACTGGTGGGTGTTTCCGCTGCCGCGATCGATCTGGGCGCCACCGCGCAGGACCTGAACAATCAGGACGGCCTGATCAGCAGCAAAGGGCTGTTGAGCATTGCCCATCTGCGCGATCTCAATAACCAGAATGGCGTGATCAACAGCAAAGGCGTGCTGAGCATCGCCACCCTGCGTGACCTGAATAACCAGCAGGGCGAAATCTCCAGCGTCAACAGCTTCAGCCTCAGCGGCAACAACCTCGATAACCGTGGCGGCAACCTGATCAGCAACGATCAGTTGACTGTTACGGCGGCCGATCTGAACAACCAGGGCGGTCTGGTCTCCGGCTGGAAGGGCGTAAACGTCAACGGCGGCGCCGTCGACAACAGTTTGGAAGGTGCGATCTCCAGCCAGCTCGGCAACGTCAACATCGACCTGAGCGGCGCACTGCTCAACCACAGCAAAGGTGGCATCGGTGGTCTCGGCGAGGTAAGCATCACCGCCGCCAGTCTGGATAACAGCGGCGGCACCGTCACGAGCGGCGGCAAGCAGACGTTGACGATCAACGGCGGCAACATCAGCAACACTGCGGGCGGTTTGATCGAAAGTGGCGACGCACTGGATATCCGCGCCGCCACGCTGGACAACACCTCCGGCAGAATCAGCGCCACGAAAGCCCTCAATTTCACCGGTACGCAACTGAACAACACCCGCGGCAGTCTGGTTGGCGATGACAGCGTCACCCTCGACCTGCTCGGTGCCTTGATCAATACCAATGGTGCTCTGGGCAGTACCGGCCGATTCTTGATCAACCGCTCCGCCAGCATTGATAACCGGGGCGGTCAATTGATCAGCCAGACCCTGCTGAGCCTGCTCACCAGTGGCGATCTGAACAACAGCCAGCGCGGTACCGTCTCGGCCAACGGCCAACTGGACCTCACCGCCGGCGGCACGTTGCGCAACGACGCCGACGGCCTGCTCTCCAGCCGCGATGCCGGCGTGTCCATCACCGCCGCCGCACTGAACAACTCCAAAGGCGCGGTGCAAAGCATGACTGCGCTGACTGTGAACACGGGCACTGGCGCCATCGACAACCAGGGCGGCAAGATCATCGCCCAGAACGGCGACCTGACCCTCACCGCCGCCAGCCTCGACAGCCGTGGCGGGGTGCTCTCAAGCCTCAAAGGCCTGCTGCAAACCCGCCTGAACGGCGTGTTACGCAACGGTCAGGGCGGCAAGATCGAAGGCAGTCGCCTGGACTTGCAAGCACTGGGTGGCATTTACAGTGACGGCGGTCGAATTGCCGCCAACACCGGAAACATCCAGCTCAATGCCGGTGGCGGCATGCTCGACAACAGCGGCGGCGGGATCTATGCCCGGGGTGTGGTGAAAACCATCGCGGGCTCGATGAGCAACAACAACGGCCAGATCAGCGGCAGCAGCATCGAGCTGGGTGCCGACGGCAATCTGAGCAACCGCAGCGGCCTGATCGAAAGCGCCAGCACCTTGGCGATTCGCGCTGCCAATCTCGACAACCAGGGCGGCAAACTGCGCGCGCTCGGCACCAGTGGCAAAACCGATTTCCAGATCGGCAGCCAGTTCGACAACCGTAACGGTCTGGTGGAAACCGCCAACACTGACTTCACCCTCGCTGCGCCAAATTTCCTCAACGCCGGCGGTTCGGTGACACATGTCGGGTTGGGTGAGTTCGGCATCTCGACGGCCAACGTGATGAACGCCGGCGGCTCACTGGTGACCCGTGGCGGCCTGACCCTGAACGCGGACAGCTGGACCAACAGCAGCGTGATTCAGGCCGGACGGTTGACGGTCAACGTCGGTAACTTCGTGCAGACCGCGAGCGGTCAGTTACTGGCTTCGAACCAGTTGGTGGTGCGTGGCGGTAACTGGAACAACGACGGGTTGATCGCCAGTGATGGCGGCATGGACTTCCAGATCGGCGGCACTTACGGCGGCAATGGTCGGGTCAGCAGCCTGGGGGACATGACCTTCAATGCTGCGCAACTGGGCCTGAACAGTGCTTCGAGCATTGGCAGTGGCGGGCAGGGCACATTCAACATTGGTGGCCTGCTGAACAATGTCGGCGGACGACTGACGTCCAACAATACGATGACGATCAATGCCGGTGGCGTGAGCAATACCGGTACGCTGGGTGCGGCTCAGGATCTGACGATCAGAACGGCCAGTCTCACCAATAACCGCGGCCTGGTGTTCAGCGGCGGCAACATGAACCTGCTGGTCAATGACTTCACCAACCAGACCGGTGATGTCTACAGCATTGGCAATTTGACGATTGGCGGGCAGTACGGCGGGCGGGCGAACAGCGTCAACAACCTTGCGGCGTCGATCAATGTCGATGGTGATTTTTCGCTGTCGTCTAATAGTTTCAATAACAAGACTGAAGGGGTGATTGGTGAGGAGAAATTTATCTCCGGGGATATCACTTTCAGCGGTACCACTTTTTACGTAAATGAAAATTTTGAGTCGACCTCCACTATCACGGGCCCGCAAGCGTCGCTTTCGGTGGCGGGAAACCTGACCGGGAATGTCGGTGCCTTCACCAACACGGCATCGCTGATTTCAGCGGGCAAGAATATCCAGCTCGACGTCGACACCTTCGATAACTTTGGTCTGCAGTCGGGCAGCTTTACCCGCAAGCGGGTTTACAAAGTTGCCGGACTTCCAAACAAACCACAATCGAGCTGGGTCAGCACTGAATTACAGGCGTATGCCGACCGAAACTCGAAGTATCAATACGACTACATCGACTCCTGGCATGAGCCTGACAAAGGCGGAATGCATTGGGATTACCAGGCGCTGAACAAGCAGTTGCTCAACAAGATCAATACCAAGTTCGGCATTGGTCCTGAAGTTGCGGTGCCTTCACCGATCCTGGCCGGTACGAAGCAGCAGGATGATCGCATTTTCACCAACGGCGGTGGCAGCGTTTCGTCCATTGTGCAAGCGGGCCAAGCCGTGCAGATCAATGCTAAAACCACCATCAACAACGGCAACCTGAACCCGTACACCAACTTCGGCGGCACGGTAAAAGACACGGCGGACACCGGGGTGAAAAACTCGGCCAAGCCCACCGTGGTCTTTCTGAACCCACAATTGCCTCCAGATCTCGCGCAACAACAAGTCAACCCGTTGACACTGCCAGGGTTCACCTTGCCGACCGGTGATAACGGTCTGTTCCGTCTGAGTGGCAAGGGTGGCAGCGAGCCGGCAATGGTCCCGGGGCAGTCTTGGACCATTGGCTCCATCACTGCCGCAACAACGGAGCATGCGGGCGGCATGCCGGTCAGGAAGGGCAGCGATTTCCAGTTCGACGTCAACGACCCGGTGTCAGTAAAAAATCGTGAATTGGCATTGGCTGCTCGCCCGTCGCTGAATCTCAACGACAAGGTCGTGCAAGTCAATGTCAGTGGTGTCGCCGGTGACGGGCCGGTGGGTGTGATGCTGCCAAATCGTGGCAATGGTTCATTCGATGTTCCGCGTGTTCAGGGCTTGCCCGACACCAGCGTGCGCTCCAACCCGCACAAATATCTGATAGAGACCAACCCGGCGCTGACCGATCTCAAGCAGTTCATGAGTTCCGATTACCTGCTGGCAAAACTTGGCTATGACCCCGACAACAGCGCGAAGCGTCTGGGCGATGGCCTGTTTGAACAACGCCTGGTGCAACAAGCTGTGGTGGCCCGCACCGGCCAGCGCTTCATCGACGGTCAGACCTCTGACGAAGCGATGTTCAAGTACCTGATGAACAACGCCGTCGCCAGCAAAAACGAGCTCAACCTGTCGATGGGCGTGACCCTGACGGCACAGCAAGTGGCGGCGCTGACCCACGACATCGTCTGGCTCGAAGAGCATGAAGTGAATGGTGAAAAAGTGCTGGTGCCGGTGCTGTATCTGGCCCACGCCGATAACCGCCTGGCGCCGAATGGCGCATTGATCCAGGGCAATGATGTTGACCTGATCGCGGGCCAGAACCTGACCAACGCAGGAACGTTGCGCGCTACCAATAATCTGGCGGCCAGTGCCGGGCAAGACCTGACTAACAGTGGCTTGATTGAGGCAGGGAATCGGCTCGGGCTGCTAGCCACCCATGACATCATCAATAAATCGGGTGGTGTCATTTCCGGACGCGATGTCACCATGGTGACTTTGACCGGAGACGTCATCAACGAGCGCACGGTCAACAGCACGGTCTCCAACAACAAGGGCCAAATCCAGCAACGTGACTACGTTGATAGCGCTGCACGTATCGAAGCGGCAAATGATCTGACCATCTTCTCGGGCCGGGACGTGCTTGGCATCGGTGGGGCCATGTCCAGCGGGGGGGACACGCGCATCGAGGCCAGTCGAGATATCGCCATCGCTTCGGCCCAACAGCTGAGCGTTGACAGCGGCGGCAAGGAACAACGCAGCTCCATCACGCAGTACGGATCCAGCATCAATGCCGGACGCGACATCTTGATGAGCGCCGGCCGTGACTTTGCCGCCGTGGGCAGTGACTTGAATGCCAAGCGCAATTTCACCCTCGTTGCAGAGGGTGATGTGACGATTGCTTCAGCAGCCGATGAAAGTCATTCGTATTCAAAAACAAAAAAACTCACGACTCAGGAGGATCACGTCAAACAGATTGCCAGCACGATCACTGCCGGTGGTGATGTCGCGATCCGGGCAGGTAATGATCTGGCGCTGATCTCCAGTCGAATCACGGCTGGCGATGAAGCCTATCTGGTGGCGAAGAACGATATCCAAGTGCTTGCCGCACAAGACACGGACTACTCTTTGTACGACAAAAAAGACAAAGGCAGTTTTGGCAAAAAGAAGTTGAAGCATGATGAAGTCACGCAGGTGACCAACGTTGGCAGTGAGATTACGACCGGTGGAAACCTGGCTGTGGTGAGTGGTGGCGATCAACGATTCCAAGTCGCGAAACTCAACAGCGGTGGCGATATCCTGTTGGACAGTGGTGGGCAGATTGCCTTTGAAGGCGTGAAGGATCTGCACGATGAGAGCCATACGAAAACCAACAATAACGCGTTCTGGAACTCTTCCAAAGGTAAGGGCAATACCGACGAAACGTTCCGTCAGACGCAGATGTTCGCCAAGGGCGACATCGTTATCAAAGCGGTCGATGGCCTGAAAATCGATGTAAAGCAGGTGAATCAGCAAACGGTCAGCGAGTCCATCGATGCCATGGTCAAGGCCGATCCACAGATGGCCTGGCTGAAACAGGCAGAAGAACGTGGCGATGTGGACTGGCGGCAGGTCAAGGAGATTCACGAGTCTTTCAAGTACCAGAACTCCGGATTGGGTCCTGCTTCACAACTGATCATTGCGATCGCCATGGCCGCCATTCTCGGACCGATGATGGCCGGCATGAACACGATGTTGCAGGGGGTTGCCATTACTGCCGCAACCAAGGCGACGGTCAGCACGATCGACAACCGCGGTAACTTGGGGAAAGTGCTCAAGGACGTTACGTCCGAAGATGCCTTGAAAAGTTACGTCGTGGCGGCGGCAACTGCAGGTGTTACTCAGGGTATGAAGTTCGATGTCGGCAATATCACTCTGACGCCCGAGGGGCTCAAGGCCGTGGCGACCAAAGTGACTGCCGATGCATTGATCAAAACCGTCGTTTACGGAGGCAGTTTCAAGGACAATCTGGTCAGCTCTGCGGCTGGAACGCTGACCAGCATCGGTGCAGCCATGGGCGCTGGGGAAATTGGCGATCTGAAACTGCCCGAGGGCAGTCTGGAGAAAATTCTCCTGCATGCCGGACTCGGCGGTCTGGTGTCCAAAGCCATGGGCGGGGATTTCGGCACCGGAGCGATTGCCGGTGGCGCCAACGAGTTTCTGGTCGGCTTGTTAGGCGATAAGCTCTTGCCGGAAAACTATGTTCCAGGAACCCCTGAATACATTCAGGCGCAGGCCAATCTACTGGCCGTTTCGCAAATAGTGGGGGTATTGGGGGCTGCCGCTTCCGGGGGCGATGTGGGTATCGCCGCTTCGGTGGCCGCCAATGGAACGCTTTACAACTACTTGTCTCACCAGGCCTTCGAAGAAGTCGAAAACTGCCTCAATGGCAAAACCTGCACGACGAAGGAACAGAAAGACGCTGCCATCGCGAAGGCGGAAAAGCTCAGCGAATTTCTCGATTCAGAAATGCGCAGCATGTGTGACAAGGCCCCTCAAAGTGATGGCTGCCGCACAGCAGTCAACGCGGCGCTCAAATATATTGCCATGCAGGACGCGTGGAATGTCATGCACAAAGACGTTGCCCGTACATCGCAAACGACCTTTGACTATCTCTACAACACCCAAGGCGCCTCCGATCGTCTGGTGACCTATCTCAACACGATCGACAATCGAGCCAACTTTTTTGGTGCGAGCAATATGTATGAGCAACAGCTTGGAATAGGCGCGTCATGGTTCGGCGGGGCTGAGACGGTTTCCCGAGCGCCGTTGACCGGTTTGGGCGCAGACGGCAATGCGTCGTTCCTCAGCTTTGGTGTGGGCTGGTTCCTGGCGCCGGTTTATGACTGGCGTAAAGCGGCTGGCGATGCGTTGATCACAGGCGGGTTTGATAACTTCAAGGACCTCTACAATAAAAATGCTACGGATCCGGCGACTTGGGATATCAGACAATTGAAGAACGAACAGTCTTTGTTGCAGACCATTCATGAGAAGTTTCTGGGTGATCACACGTTCTTTCAAAAGGTTGGCAAGTACGCGACGGATACATCACTCAATCCGTTTATTGGCGACAAACAGGGTGTCGATGGTGGCGTGATTATTCTGAATTACGACTCAAGGGTCGAATATGGCTGTAAATTGCTGGGTCTTTCGAAAAGCCAGGGTTGCGCACCATGAGTCATACGGAGTATCCACGCCGCAGGGTTTTTCTGGCGTTTCTTTTATGCCCGTTTGTGTTGGGATTCGTGGGGGGGGTCATCAAGACCATCACACTGCTTGCTCACCTGGTAAATACCCCGAAGCTATTAGGCGAAGTCCGCGGGGGCGAACTTGTTCTGATGCCGTTTTTGGCGCCATTTCTTGCGCAACTGATTTTCTTTCTGCCTTTCCTGTTCTTTGCAACGGTGATTACCTTACTGAGGGTCAGGAGGACAGCGATGAGTTGTTTTCTGGTAGCTCTGAGCGGTGCCAGTATCGCCACAGGGTGGGTGCTTTGTTTTGTCTTGCTCGTGGTGCGAGACACGGACATCAAGGGCGGCGGAGTTTCGGATTATCTAATTGAACTGTCGGGCGTGTTTTTCGCATCACTGGCGACGTGTTGGTTCGCCGCCAGACTTTTCCTGCCCCGGAAAAGTAGTCATACGCCATCAATCGATGATTAGAGTCTTCAGCCGGCCTGAACAGATACTTGGGTAGAGGTGACGGTGGGAGCCTTTCACCAGTCCGTCACCATCGCTTACATCTCCTCGCTGCTCATTTTAAGTGGCAGCAACTGGACGCTTTCTCACCTTCATACCGATCATGATGCCGCACCCACTCCATGATCTCGTCCTCATTCCTGCCTTTGGGCGTGAGGTCGAGGTAGTTGTAGGCGCCCACCAGCATGTCCAGTCCTCGGGCATAGGTTGAATAGGTGTGAAAAATCTCACCCTCGACGTTTCGATAAAACACGCTCAGCCCCGGCATTTCCTCCTCGGCGCTGTCGGTTTTCTCATAGTTGTAAGTAGCCTTTCCAGCAGCTACATCCTCAGCCCGGGCGCATACGCCAAAGTCGTAATTAAAGTCGCAACCGTCTGACGACACCCAGTCGAACTTCCAGCCCATCCGCCGTTTGAAATCCTGGAATTCATTGAAGGGCGCGTGGGAAACAGCAACGACAGCGATGTCGTGATGGGCCAGATGCTGATTGGCGCCATCGATATGGTCGCTGAGGAACGAGCAGCCTTGGCAGCCTTCCTCCCAGTCCTTGGCAAACATGAAGTGGTAAACCACCAACTGGCTGTGTTTGCCGAACAGGTCGGCCAGCTTCAGTTGGCCGTTCGGGCCCTGGAAATGGTAGTCCTTGTCGACCTTAACCCACGGCAACGCGCGGCGCTTGGTGCTGAGGCGGTCACGTTCTTTGGTGAAAGCTTTTTCGTCAGCGAGATGCTGTTTGCGGGCGGCGAGCCATTCTTCGCGCGATACCACCGGATGATTCTCAACGTTCATGATGATTTCTCCTGCGGGGGTTGAAACCGTCTGTTTCAGACTAGTCGTTTAACCTTCGGGGAATTCGACAGACCGCCGGTCGGTCATCTCGCAAAACGCGGCTGAACGGCTGCGACAGGCTCGGGTCACAACCTATGACAGCGCCATAAACCATGCGCACCGGAGGTTGAATCAGGATGACGACTTACAACTGGGATTTGATAGAGCGCCTGCTGCACGAGGTGCAGAACAGCGCGGGCCACAGTTTTGCCCCTCGGGCCTACGCCGAAGAGTATTCGGCAGCAAAAGCCAGCGCGGGCGAGCAGATCGAGAATCTGGATCATCTGAAAACGTTGGCCTGTGAATATGAAAAACTGCTGCTCGACCGTGGATACATCGAGCCGCGTCCGGACCATGAGGGCAGTACGGGCAACAATTTTATTCTGACCCCGCGTGGATCGAGCCTGCTGAGCCTGATCGACAGCAGCATTCCCGGCAATGATCATCCGCGTCAGGTGCTGGATGAACAGGAGGATGCGCTGGCCGAGGCGACGTTTGACGAAGTGGCGTCAAAAGCCCAGATCGCCTGAAATCCATACCTGTAGGAGTGAGCCTGCTCGCGATAGCGGTGTGTCAGTCATGTAAGCGTTGATTGACACACCGCTATCGCGAGCAGCCTCACTCCTACAATGAACTCAGTTTGTATTCAGAGTTTTTTCGCAGCCTTCAGACACTTCAAGTCGTTGAAGTCTTTGCGCACGCCGTCGATCTTCTTCAACAACCGCTGACGTTGCTGCGGCGTACTTTGCGCCATCAGATCAACTGCCAGCAAACGTGCCTGTGCTTCGGTATCGGCGTAGGCCTTGCGGTAATCGGCTGTCCATAAGCTCTCGCGATTGACCAGAAGTGTCTCGATTCTCTGTGGGAACTCTGGGCTGTTGCGCTGAGCGACGGCGGCGCTGAACTGCTTCTGCCAATGCGCACGGTTGGCGATCCATTGAGTGTTCTGATCGCCCAGCGCCGTTGACCAGGTCATCACGCGTTGTTCCTGAGTCACGCTCAGCGGGCCAAGCCAGTCGTTCAGGCGTTTATCCATACGCGCACCGCGTTCGGCGATCTGCTGGCTGAGCGGTGGCTTGAGGTATTCCTGCTGACGCTTGCGTAGGTCCTTGGCAAACGCGTCGTTCATTTCCGCGACCTGCTTGTCATCCAGTCCCTGCAACAACTCGATTGCCGACGGAGTGATTTCGCGTGCGGTCTCGGCGATGGCCTGTTTGGCTTCCACGGTGCGCGCCTGAAGCGCTGCGTCGGTGACTTGATTGCTTTCGACCATGGTCTGCAAGCGATCCAGCCAATCCAGATAGCCCGGCAATTGCGTGGTGCAGTGCCAGCTAAGGTGTTCCTTGAGGCGTTCGTTGAACCAGTCTTTCTGCTCGCCGTTCATGTCCACGTAGTCGCTGAGCGTCCACGGGATGATCACGTCGAGGTTGCGATAGGCCAGGCCGACACGGCTGCAGGCGCCGAGGGCAAGGGTGAAAATCAGCAGCGCGGTGATGCGTTTGAACCAGCGAGACATGGGCGAATCCTTGCGTTAGCCTGGCTTCGAGGGTCTGATTCCTATGTGAACGCAGAATGCGCGCGGCAGTTCAGCCGATCAATAGAATGCGCGTTCGGCCTTGAGCGTGACGAGACCGTCGCACTCGCTGTTATGCCCGGAGTAGGCCGAGCAATCGCTGCCGCTGAGGCTGGAGTTGCTGTAGATCAGGTCGAGATCGACGCCCATGAATGGCCGGGAAAACTTCACCGACCAGTCGGTAAAACTGCTGACGTATCCGCCGTCCACCGACGCTGGAGTGTTTAATTGGTGAGTGGTGTATTTCATGCTGACGCCAATGCCGAACGGCTGATTGCCGCCGAGGTCGGCGAACAGGGTGCTGTTCTGTTTGTCAGGGTCATTGCTGACGGCGATGCCGAAACGGCTGCCGAGCAGGGTCAGGCCGCCGAACAGTTCCTGACTGTCGAGCGTGTCCACTTTCGGATAGCTGTAATGGATCATCCCGACTTCGTAACCGAGGGTCTGATCGAAGGGCTGTTTAAAGCCGACGTAGGAATCGATTTCGAGGTTCTTGCCCGGCGAGATGCCCATGCTTGGTGCGTACTGGCCGAAATACAGGCCGCTGTCGTGACTCAAGTCGAGGCCACCGTGGAATGAGCCGACCGCTGCGGGTTTGACCAGACCTTGGGCCATGCTGCGGCTGGGAGTGGTGCCGAGTTTGAGGTCGAAATCGCCGAGTTCACGCTGGAAAATTTGCGCGTGCGCAGTCGTGCATGCCAGCAGGCCTACAAGCAATAAACAGGATATTTTGCGCATGCGTCACTCCATGAACAGCGAGCGCAGGAGGACGGCCCTGCTGAAACGCTTGGTCTAGACGCGTGCAAGGATACCGGCGAATGATCGGCATTGAAGGCCGTTCGTCGATTTATGGATTTTTACTGTTTGATTTGTTTAATGCGGGGAGGAATTTGCGCGGTGCCAGTCCAGACGCTTCGAAGCTCAAAGCGCCTATGGACGGGTGTATTACCGGGTGTTACTTCTTGCCCAGGCTGATCTGCTTGGACGGGCCGAACGTCTGGCCGCTGACGCCTTTGGCAATTTGCTGGATCTCGCCGCCGGACTTGAGGAACGCTGCGATTTGATCGTTGATCGATTCGCTGGTTTCAACGGCTGGAGCAGGCTTTGCTTTGCTGGTGGATGCTTTTACACGCATGGCGGCCATTAACCTGTAGAAAAGTAACTCGGCCAGGCATCGTACAGGAATAACTTGACAATTGCTTGGTAAATATCCTCCGGAATAACCTAGGGCGATGCTGCATTATTCTCGATTCAGTATTCGAAATATCCGGCTAACCTGCTGTTTTAAATAAGAACATTTATGCGTTGCAGCGCCGGGATGCTTGACGGCGAGGCGCAGAATCAGACTGACGAGCGGCAGGTTGTGGGCCGGCGACCAAGGAAAATCAAGGCTTGTCACAGAATTTGCGGCCTCGCCGGTTTGCCGCCAAACGTACACGGCAAAACCGGGTAGAATGCCGCCCACGCAATGAGGGTTCTGGAAAATGGCTTTAGTCGGGCGTTACAACAGTTTGCAAGTGGTTAAACACACTAACTTCGGTTTATATCTGGACGGCGGTGCCGACGGCGAAATTCTTTTGCCCAACCGTTATATCCCTAAAGATATTCCCAGCGAAGATGAAGACTGGCTCAATGTTTTTATTTACCTGGACAGCGAAGACAAACTTCTCGCCACCACTGAAAAACCAAAAGTTCAGGTGGGCGAGTTTGCCAGTCTGAAAGTTGTTGAAGTCAACAGCATTGGCGTCTTCCTCGATTGGGGGCTGCCGAAAGACCTGTTGCTGCCGTATTCCGAAGAGAAGCGGCAGATGACCGCTGGCGAGTATTGCGTGGTGCACGTCTATCTCGACAAGCACACACGTCGCATCACCGCCACCGCGCGTCTGGATCGTTACCTCGACAAGACGCCGGCCACTTACAGCGCTGGCCAGGAAGTTGATCTGCTGGTCGCCGAAGCCACTGACATGGGCTTCAAGGCGATCATCAACAACAAGCACTGGGGTTTGATTCACAAGAATGAAATCTTCAAGTTCATGCGCTCCGGCATGCGTGAGAAGGGTTTCATCAAGGAAGTGCGCAGCGACGGCAAGATCAGCCTGAGCCTGCAACCGGTCGGCCAGGAAGCAGCCAGCAGTCTGTCGTCGAAGATTCTCGCCAAGTTGCGCGAAAACGATGGCACGCTGGCGGTCAGCGACAAGAGCGACCCGGCCCTGATCAGCAGCCTGTTCGGTGTCAGCAAGGGCAACTTCAAGAAAGCCATCGGTTCGCTGTACAAGGATGGCAAGATCGTCATTCACGCCGATCGCATTGAACTAACCTGAGCCTGGTGTGGCCCATGTTGCATGGGCTCACATGAGGTCGGGTAAATGAAAAAAGCGCTGATTGCCTACGTCGCTACATTGGTGACGTTTCTTTTGCTCGACGGCATCTGGCTCGGCCTGCTGATGGCGCCGACCTATCGCGAACTGCTCGGTCCGCTGATGCTCGAAAAACCGCTGCTGGTTCCCGCAGCGGTTTTTTATTGCCTGTACGTTTTTGGCTGCTTGCAGTTTGTGGTGTTGCCAGCGCTGAGCTGGCAACGAGCGGCACGGATGGGAGCGCTGTTGGGGTTGGTGGCGTATGGCACGTATGACCTGACCAATTGGGCGACGTTGCGCGGGTGGTCGGGGCAGGTGACGGTGCTGGATTGGGCTTGGGGGACGTTTGCCACGGCGGTGGCGTGTACCTTCGGGTTTTGTGTGGCTCGGCGGTTTGGTGTTTCGAATCGTTGATCTGTGTTGCTCTGACCGGCCTCATCGCTGGCAAGCGAGACTCCCACAGGGTTTGGTGTGGTTCACAATTCCTGCGTTCGACACAGAATCCTTGTGGGAGCTGGCTTGCCAGCGATTGGCGGCGCAGCCGACAGCCATTCACCGCTGACGCAACGGAAGAACTAAATGTCTTTTCCAGACGGCTTTTTCGGTCGGACTGACTGATAATCCCCCGCACTGTTATTGACCATTGGATGGCCTGCCATGTTGTGTGTGTTCGAGGTGTTGCCGTGAGTATCGAGCGGCGCAATGCCGATAGTTTTGCCCTGCAAGTGATGATTGGCCTGTGCCTGATCTGGGGCGTGCAGCAGGTGATGATCAAGTGGGCGGCGCCCGACATCGCGCCGGTCATGCAAGCGGCGGGGCGGTCGGGCATTTCCGCATTGCTTGTAGGATTGCTCATCTGCTGGAAGGGCGGTTGGGATCAGGTCGGCAAGACCTGGCGCGGCGGCTTGTTGGCCGGTGCGCTGTTCGGCCTCGAGTTCTTTTTCATCGCCGAAGGTCTGCAACTGACCACGGCGGCGCACATGTCGGTGTTCCTCTATACCGCGCCAATCTTCACCGCGTTGGGCGTGCACTTCCTGTTGGCCAGCGAGCGTTTGCGGCCATTGCAGTGGCTGGGGATTTTGCTCGCTTTCATCGGTATCGCGATTGCCTTTGCTGGCGGGGTGTCGTGGGACAACCTCGACCGTCGGATGCTGCTGGGCGATGCTTTTGGTGTCTTGGCCGGCGCCTGTTGGGGCGCGACAACGGTGGTGGTGCGCGCTTCGCGGCTGTCCGAGGCACCGGTAACGCTGACCCTGTTCTATCAGTTGATCGTCGGTTTTCTCGGTCTGTTGTTGATTGCGCTGTTCAGTGGCCAGATCAGCCATGTCAGCCTGACCACCGTGGCGGTGGCCAGCGTACTGTTTCAGGGACTGGTGGTGTCGTTCTTCAGTTATCTGGTGTGGTTCTGGCTGTTGCGGCGTTATCTGGCGGCCAACCTGGCGGTGTTCTCGTTCATGACGCCTCTGTTCGGCGTCACCTTCGGCGTGCTGCTGCTCGGCGAACAACTGAGCCTGAACTTCGTCATTGGTGCGGTGCTGGTATTGCTCGGCATCACCTTTGTCAGCGCTGAGCAGTGGCTGCGTCGGCGTTTGCGCAACGCGCTCGGCCAGCGCTAGTCGATTGCAGCGCCAGGCCACCGGCCATCAACAAACCGCTGCCGGCGATCACCAGCGCCGGCTGCAAGCCACCGCTGAAATGGCTGCTCAGCGCGGCCAGCAACGGGCCGCTGAGCTGGCCGACGGCAAAGCAAGCGGTCAACATGCCGGCATTGCGCTGGGTGGCGTGAGGCGCCAGCTCCCGCGAGCGTTGCATGACCAACTGCATGCAGGCGAGAAACGGTGTGCCGCAAAGAATCACGCCCAGCGCCAGACCCCAACCGCTGCCCAACAGGCAGGCAAAAACGCCGGCGGCTTGCAGCCACAACGTCGCCGTCAACCAGTGACGCGTGGTTGCCGGATCATGACGGCGCAGACTCACCAGCAACACGCCGATGGCCGCACCCAAGCCGAAGCACGGCCAGAACAGATCCGCCTGCCATTGCCCGTGAAACTGCGCGTTGGCCATCTGTGACAGGAACGTCGCCGGGATGATGTAGCCGATGCCGTACAGCGCGTAGATCACGGCGAGACGGGCAATGCCGCGATTGGCTGGGCTCGCGGATGTCGCCGCAACGATGGGCGCTGCGACCGGTTGCGGCAAAAAGCGCCAAACCCCGAGCATCATCAACAACGCAGCCACGGCATAAATCAGCCACAGCGTCGCTGACGTCTGGTTCAGCAGATGTGAGACGAGTGCCAGCAACCCCGTCAGAAAAATCCCCAAGCCCGGTCCGGCAAACACCAATGCACCCAACCGCGGGCGGCCTGCCGCCGCAGCCAATGGCTGACTCAATGATGTGATCATCACCAGCACCCAGGCACTCGCCACGCCGGTACCGAAGCGCAAGATCAGATGCGACCAGAAGCCGTTGGCCCAGAACGATCCCAGCGTCAGCAGCACGCACAGCCACAAACCACCGTGGAGTCGACGCTGCACCTGCTCGGGACGGCGGGCGAACATCGCGTCGACGGCACCCAGCAGGTAGCCGAGATAATTGGCCGCTGCAATCAGACCAGCGGCCGTCAGGTCAATCTGCCCTTCGCTGAGCAGATGCGGCATTTGCGGGGTGAGGGCGAAACGGCCGATGCCCATGGCCATCATCAGGGCGACGAAGCAAGCGGATAAGCGAATCAGCGGCGACATGGTCTGAATTCCATTGGAGGATCAATGACCGTCAGGCTAGGACTGATTGACTTTCTTTAAAATTGAATAATAGTGAGTAACTTGTTCTGTTCTGGAGAAAGGTTGTGGAATTCAGCCAACTGCGGATTTTTCAGGCTGTTGCGCAGGAAGGGTCGATCACCCGCGCTGCCGAACGCCTGCACCGAGTGCCGTCGAATCTGTCGACCCGGCTTAAACAGCTGGAGGAGCAACTCGGCGTAGAACTTTTCGTCCGCGAGCGTCAGCGCTTGCAGCTGTCGCCTGCGGGAAAAGTCTTGCTGGACTACACCGGCAAACTGTTTGCCCTGCGTGATCAGGCCACTGCGGCGGTGATGGGCGGGCAACCGGCGGGGGATTTTGTCCTGGGCACGATGTACAGCACCGCAGCGATTCATTTGCCGGCGTTGCTGGCGCGCTATCACAAGCAATATCCGGCGGTGAACCTGCAAGTGCAGTCGGCGCCGAGCGGCGAACTGCTTGAAGGCTTGCTGACCGGACGCCTCGATGCGGCGCTGGTGGACGGCCCGCTGGAGCTGGCCGGGCTGGATGGTGTGCCGCTGTGCGAAGAGCGCCTGGTGTTGATCACGGAAATCGACCATCCGCCGGTGCGCAGCGCTGCGGATGTTGAAGGGCGCTCGGTGTTCACGTTTCGCCAGGGCTGCTCCTACCGTATGCGCCTGGAGGCGTGGTTTGCCCATGCCCATGCGGCGATGGGCCGGGCGATGGAAATCGAGTCCTATCAGGGCATGCTCGCTTGTGTGGTGGCTGGCAGTGGTGTGGCGCTGATGTCGGAGTCGATGCTGGCCAGTCTGCCGGGTCGCGAGAACGTTGCGGTGCATCCGCTGGCCGAGCCGTTCGCGGGTGCGACAACATGGCTCATGTGGCGCAAAGGCATGCTCGGCGCCAACCTCAATGCATGGATTGAAGTGCAGCAAGCCGTCTATCCTGCGGCTCTGAATGAAAGCCGGGAGACGGCTTGAACGAATGGACAGGAATTCTGTTCAATTCAGTAACAGATCATTGCGGATTTCGCCGAGCATTGCGTAGGACTTCGGACTATTATCAGTGCGAAGCGGCCTCAGAATTCCGGCCGCTCAGCACCACCCTGAAGGGGGCATGACGATGAAAGAGAAAATTCAAAACTGGCTGCACGATTTAGGTGTTGCCCTCGGCTTGATCGAACCGCCTCTGCAACCCGTACCGATTCGTACCGATGACGAGCAGCGTCGGCGCCAGCCGCGTCGGCGGTAGGCAGACGTAAGCATCAGGTGAATGGGGTTATTTGTGGCGAGGGGATTTATCCCCGATGGGCTGCGCAGCAGCCCCAAAACCATTAAACCCGGTTCGACCTGTAAAAATGTGATTGCTGCGAATGGGGCTGCTTCGCAGTCCAACGGGGATAAATCCCCTCGCCACAGGGATCTCCAACATCCCGATGGATGTATTTGGCAATCCCTCTCAATGCCGTCCGATCTCCAGCAAAAACCGGCTCAAGTCATTCGCAGTCTTTGCGGTCTTGAGCATCCGGTCTTCCTCTGCCGTAAACGCCGTCAGTCCGAATTCATCTTCCAGATGAAAGATCAAATCCTCGATATCGGCTTTCTCCAGCCCCAATTGCACCAGGCTGGTGTTGTCGTTGAATTCGCGGGTTTCCAGCAGGCGCCGAATGTATCGGTGCACGGCGGCACGCACGGCAGCTCTTCTCATGGCAGATTTTTCTGAGTGTTGTTCTGCTTGAGTGAAGCAGGCCTCACGCGTGCCTGCGTAACCACTCGTCAATCATCGAACGCAAATGCTCGCCGGCAAAACTGCCGAAGTGGCCGCCATGCACGGTGCGGATCGGCAATGCCTGCAAACGTCGCAGGCTGGCGGCATAGTCATCCAGATTGGAATGGTAGGCGTCCTCGATCAACGGCCCGTCGTAGATGATGTCGCCGCTGAACAGGGTTTCAGTCGCCGCTTCATACAGGCTGATCCCGCCCGGCGAATGCCCCGGCGTGTGCAGCACTTGCAGCGTGCGGTTACCCAAATCCAGTACATCGCCATCCTCGACAAAACCGGTGGCTGGCGCCGCTTTGACCCGATACTCGGCGTAGCACAGCGGGCAATCCGGGTGCGCCTCAAACATGTCATCGCCGACGAAAGCGCGGCTCAGATCATTCTCGCCGTCCGGCGCTGCCAGAATGTCCGCCTCGGCAGGATGCACAAGGCGTTCGGCGAATTCGTGATGCCCGGCGATATGGTCGAAATGGCAATGACTGGCGACGGCCACCAATGGCCGCTCGGTGATCCACGGCAGTTGTTCGCGCAGGCTGACCAATCCCGAACCACTGTCCAGCAACAAGTCTTTGTCGCGGCCCTGCACATGCCACAGGTTGCAGCGGTAGAACGGGAGGATATACGGCTCATGAATCAGCCGGATGCCATCGCTCAAACTCTGCACTTCAAACCATTGATCGCGCGAAACAATCTTCATCAACCATTTTCTCCAGGTGTAAAAAAACGGGTGTGGCAACCGACGCCACACCCGTCGAAGAAAGCATCAAGTCGTTACAGAAAAGCTTAGATCGCGCTGGCTACCGTCGCTGGGCGAGGGGAGACCAGACTGACCACCACAAAACTCACCAGACCCACAGCCAGGCTGTAGTAGATCGGTGTGTTGGCGTCCAGACCGTCCTTGAACATGAACAGCAGCGCAGTGGCAAAGCCCAGGCCCATGCTGGCGATAGCGCCGGCGGTGGTGGCGCGCTTCCAGAAGATCGCACCGATCAGCGGGATCAGCATGCCGCCGACCAACAGGTTGTAGGCGAGGGTGAGGGCGCTGATCACATCGTTCACCACCAGCGCGATGCCCAGCACGACCACACCGGTCAGCAGGGTGAACAGGCGGTTGATGCGCAGGCTCGACTGTTTGCCGCCACGCAGTTTCGGCAGCAGGTCTTCAGTCAGGGTGGTGGCAGCGGCGAGCAGGCCGGCGCTGGCGGTGGACATCATTGCCGCGAGTGCGGCAGCGATCACCAGACCACGGATGCCGTCCGGCAGCGACAGTTTGACGATGGCGGCGAAGGCGTTGTTGACGTTGTCCAGATCCGGGATCAGTACGTGCGCGGCCATACCGATCAAGGCGCAGGCCAGACCGTAGACGATGCAGTAGATGCCCGCGATGCTGCCGGCGTATTGCGCGACTTTGGCGGTCTTGACGGTGAACACCCGTTGCCAGATGTCCTGACCGATCAGGATGCCGAAGAAGTAGATCATGAAGTAGGTGATGATCGTGTCCCAGCCGATGGTGGTGAAGCTGAAGGCGGTGGCCGGCAGTTTCAGCACCAACTCATCCCAGCCGCCTACGCGGTACAGGCAGATCGGCAGCAGGATGAACATCAGGCCAACGGTCTTGATGATGAACTGAACGATGTCGGTGAGGGTCAGCGACCACATGCCGCCAATCGCCGAGTACACCACCACGACGCCACCGCCGAGCAGCACCGAGATCCAGAACGGCAGGCCGAACAGCACTTGCAACACGGTGCCGATCGCGAGGATCGAGGTCACGCCGATCATCAGCGCGTAAGCCAGCATGATCGCCGCGCTCGCCGAGCGGGCCATCGGGTTGTAGCGTTTTTCCAGCACCTGGGTAACGGTGTAGATCTTCAGTTTCAGCAGCGGTTTGGCGAGGAACAGGTTCAGCGCGACGATGCCGCAACCGAGGGCCGCGCACAGCCAGAAACCGGAGATGCCGTGTACGTAGCCCAGGCGCACGGTGCCGACGGTGGACGCGCCACCCAGTACGGTCGCGGCCATGGTGCCCATGTACAGGCTTGGGCCGAGGTTACGACCGGCAACGAGAAAGTCCTCGTTGGTCTTGGCCTTGCGCATGCCGAAGTAGCCGAGCAAGAGCATGCCGGCGGCGTAGATGAGGACGACGAATAAATCCAAAGCCATGATGGCGTGTCTCCGATTGTCTTTTTTATGGTGAAACAAATTTGGTTCTGTAGGACTGCCCTTTGTAGGCCTTCGCCTGCTCGTGATAGCGGTCTGTCAGCCACATCATTGTTGGATGTGCCGCCGTCATCGCGAGCAGGCTCGCTCCTACAGGGATCTGCGTCAGGCGGCCTGACGCAGTTGAGGTTTTACTGCGGCTTCACGCCGGGCATCCGTCGGGCCGAACACTTCGCGCGGTTCCGGGAACAGGCTCAGCAGGGTCAGATACACCACCGAAGCCAGACCCAAAGTCACCGGCAAACTGATGTCGATGCCGCCGGCCATTTCACCCAGCGGGCCGACGAACTGCCCCGGCAGATTGACGAAGCACAGGCCGACTGCCGCGCTCGGAATCCATGCGCCCAGACCACGCCAGTTCCAGCCGTGGTTGAACCAGTAGCGTCCGCCCTGTTCGCCGCGAGTGAACACTTGCAGGTCATCCGGGCAGTAGAAGCCGCGACGCACCAGCAGACCGATGATCATGATCACCATCCACGGGGTGGTGCAGGTGATGATCAGCACGGCGAAGGTCGACACGCTCTGCACCAGGTTCGCCGCAAAGCGCCCGATGAAGATGAAGGCAATCGACAGTACGCCGATCAGCAGCGTCGCTTTCACGCGGGACAGCACGCGCGGGAACACGCTGGACATGTCCAGCCCGGTGCCATACAGCGAGGTGGTGCCGGTGGACATGCCGCCGATCACCGCAATCAGGCACACCGGCAGGAAGAACCAGCTCGGCGATACCGCCAGCAAACCGCCCACATAGTTGTTCGCCGCGATGTAGTCCGGCGCCTTGATCGCAACGATGGTCGCGGTGGTCAGGCCGAACAGGAACGGGATGAACGTGGCGATCTGCGACAGCACGACGGCGGCCATGATCCGTTGCTTGGAGGTGTCACGCGGGATGTAGCGCGACCAGTCGCCGAGGAACGCACCGAAGGAAATCGGGTTGCTCATGGCGACTAGAGCAGCTCCGATGAACGCCGCCCAGAAACCCGGCTGACCGAGGTTCACAGTACCGGCGTAGTTGACGTCGAACGGACCGGCGAAGGCGAAGATACCCAGCAGGAACAACAGGCTGGCGCTCCACACCGCGATCTTGTTCACCCACAGCAAAAAGCGGAAGCCGTAGATGCACACGGTCAGTACCAGAATCGCGAACAGACCGTAGGCCAGGCCCAAAGTCAGGTCGGTTTCCGGCAGGCCGATCAGGCGTTTTGCACCCCCGATCAGCGCATCCCCCGAACTCCACACCGAGAGCGAGAAAAACGCGATAGCGGTCAACAACGACAGGAACGAGCCGACGATGCGCCCGTGCACGCCGAAGTGCGCACCGGACGACACGGCATTGTTGGTGCCGTTGATCGGACCGAACAGGCCCATCGGTGCGAGGATCAGCGAGCCAAGCAGCACGCCCAGCACAATCGCCCAGACGCCCGCCTGAAAAGACAGGCCGAACAACACCGGGAAACTGCCGAGCACGGCGGTGGCAAAGGTATTCGAACCACCGAAGATCATCCGGAACAAGTCCGTCGGGCCTGCGGTGCGTTCGTTGTCCGGGATCTGTTCGACCCCGTGGGTTTCAATCTGCGTAAGGCTTTGGTCGTTGTTGTTGTTATTCATGATCTGCTCCGATCATAAAGGCGCGTTCATCGTGCGTGAACGTCACCTGTCTTGGCTAAGGGGATGGCAGCCCTTCCGGCATTGCGGACAAATGTTCATGGCAGGCCAGCCAATGGCCTTGTTGTTCTAGGCTCGACGCTTGTTTCTTGAAAACAATCGTCTCGCGCTCCTGGCTGAAGTGTTGCTCCCCTTGCATGCGCAGCTCGGTGGCCACGTCATGGATGAAAATCGCCACGTCACCTTGCAGGCTGACGAAGGCGTTGCTCGAGGTGCACGCAAGCACCTCGAAGCCATCCTCGGCGCGCCAGCTGTCCCACAAGGCCTGATAGGCATCGCGCGACAGCAGAGGCTGTTCGAGGGTGTAGAAGACGAAGCTGGCGTCGGCGCTGAACGCACCGAAGTAAGCTTCGCGATCGTTGCGGGCGAAGGCGGACACCAGATCGGCGGCCGCTTGCAAAACCTGATCACGTTCGTTCATGACCCGATCCTCAGCGATGAACCACGCCAGGCAGTACGCAGAGCATTTCGTACAGCAGGTTGGCGGCCAGCAGCGAGGTGTTGCCGGTGGTGTCGTAAGCGGGCGAGACTTCTACCAGATCGCAACCGATCAGGTCGAGGCCTTGGCAGCCGCGAACGATCTCAATCGCCTGAATGGTCGTCAGGCCACCGATTTCCGGGGTGCCGGTGCCAGGTGCCCAGGCCGGGTCGATGCCGTCGATATCGAAGCTCAGATACACCGGACCGCCGCCGACTTTCTCGCGCACTTCGGCCATCAGCGGTGCCAGCGATTTGTGCCAGCACTCTTCGGCTTGAACCACGCGGAAGCCCTGATCGCGGCTCCAGTTGAAGTCGTCAGCCGTGTAGCCCTGCGCGCGCAGACCAATTTGCACCACGCGGTCGCAGTCCAGAAGGCCTTCTTCGACGGCGCGACGGAAGGTCGTGCCGTGGGCGATTTTCTCGCCAAACATGTGATCGTTGACGTCAGCGTGGGCGTCGATGTGCACCAGACCGACCTTGCCGTGCTTTTTATGAATCGCACGCAGGATCGGCAGGGTGATGGTGTGGTCGCCACCCAGGGTCATCGGGATCACGTTGTGTTCAAGGATGTTGTCGTAGGCTTCTTCGATGATGCGCACGGCGTCGAGCAGGTTGAACGTGTTGATCGCCACGTCACCGATGTCCGCAACCGACAACGAGTCGAACGGCGCAGCGCCGGTGGCCATGTTGTACGGGCGGATCATCACCGATTCGGTGCGGATGTCGCGTGGCCCGAAGCGGGTGCCGGGACGCAGCGAAGTACCGATGTCCAGCGGCACGCCAACGAAGGCAGCGTCCAGACCGGCAGCAGTGGATAGATGTGGGAGTCGGAGCATGGTGGCGATGCCGCCGAAGCGCGGCATTTCGTTGCCGCCCAGTGGTTGGTGAAGAATCTTGTCCACGGGTAGGGCCTCATCGTCTTTGTTTTATTTATGTCGGCGCACCGTCCAGCAAAGGTTCGGACGCCGCTGTGGGGCCGATTCTGCGAAATGTAGTGGAGGGGAAGAATCGCTACGGGCAAATACTTAGTTCAGATTTTTCTAAACTAATGCCAAGGCTGGAGATAGACTTCCCGAACCTGCACCGATACCCCTGTGGCGAGGGGATTTATCCCCGATCGGCTGCGCAGCAGTCGTAAATTCGTTGCTCGCGGCATGCCTGATGAATCGATTTGCAGGCGTGGGGCGGCTTCGCCACCCATCGGGGATAAATCCCCTCACCACAAAGTTATCAGTGTTCGACAGATGTTTGGAGAGCCGCATGGCCAACGCTTTACCCGACCTGAAACTGTTGCGCATCTTCGTCAGCGTCGTGCGCCATCAGGGTTTTGCCAACGCGCAGCAGGAACTCAACCTGTCGACCTCGGCAATCAGCACCTACATGAGCCAGCTCGAAGCCGCGCTCGGTCTGGTGTTGTGCCATCGCGGGCGCGGCGGGTTCAGCCTGACTAGCAAGGGCGAGCTGTTTCATCAGGAGACCCTGCGCCTGCTCGCCGAACTCGAAGGTTTCGAGCAATACGCCGCCGCGCTCAAGGGCGAATTGCGCGGCACGCTCAACCTCGGGGTGATCGACTCCACCGTCAGTGACAAGGCCCTGCCGTTCGCCGAAGCCATCGGCGCCTACAGTCAGGAACACCCGGCGGTGCATTTGCATCTGTCGGTGATGAGCCCGTATGAGCTGCAACTCGGCGTGCAGGACAACCGTCTCGATCTGGCCATCGGTGCGTTCTCGACGCGCATGAGCGGTCTGGTCTACATGCCGCTGTACCGCGAGCAGCACTGGCTGTATTGCAGCAGTCGGCACCCGTTGTTCAACGAGCGGCGCATTCCCGAGCAAGTCATCACCCAGCAACGCATGGTCGGGCGTGGGTACTGGAGTCAGGCCGAATTGGCCCGCCACGGCTTCAAACACAGCGCCGCCACCGTGGAAAGTATGGAAGCGCAGCTGATTCTGGTGCTGTCCGGCGCCTACATCGGCTATTTGCCGGAGCACTACGCTCAGGCCTGGGCCGACAAGGGTGACTTGCGCGTGCTGCTACCGGCGACCTTCGGTTATCAGGCGCCGTTTTCAATGATCATGCGCCGTGGCCGCAGCCGCGAGCCGCTGATCCAGACCTTCCGCGATTTACTCAAAGCCCAGCTCAATCAGGCCTAAGCCCCATGTCCAGACCTCAATGCCCGCGCTGCCTGCGCCCCCAGACTCATTGCCTGTGCGCGCTGATTCCCAGTCTCGACAGCCGCACCCGTGTGTTGCTGTTGCAGCATCCGAGCGAGGTCAGTCATGCGCTCAATACTGCGCGGTTGGCGGCGCTGGGTTTGACCAATGCCGAGCTGATTGTCGGCGAGGTGTTCGAGGATTTGCCGACGTTGCTGAACCGGCCGGGGTATCGGACGCGGTTATTGTTTCCGGCGGACGATGCGCAGCCGATGCAGGCGTATGGCGAGTCTGACGAACCGTTGCTTTTGGTGGTGCCCGACGGCACTTGGCGCAAGGCGCGCAAGATGTTGCACCTCAATCCGCTGCTGGCGGCGTTGCCACGGGTGACGCTGGCGCAGGGTGGGGTTTCGCGCTATCGGCTGCGCAAGGCGCCGGGGCCGGGAGCGTTGTCGACGATTGAGGCGATTGTGCAGGCGTTGGAAACCCTCGAAGCCCCGACCACGTTTGCGCCGTTGCTCAAGCCGTTCGAAGCGTTGATCGAGGGGCAGATTGCGGCGATGGGGGAGGAGGTTTTTCAGCGTAATCATGGAGATAGATAAGTGTCGGTTGGGCCGGCGCTATCGCGAGCAGGCTCACTCCTACAGGGGAACGCATTCCAAATGTAGGAGTGAGCCTGCTCGCGATAGCAATTGCACAGTCAACGCAGATTACGGCGATATCTAGCGCTCGCGCATCGCCTCGGTCCGCGCCTTCAGCACCGGTTTCAGCAGGTAATCCAAAACACTTTTCTCCCCGGTAATAATGTCCACCGTCGCCACCATCCCCGGAATGATCAGCAGCGGTTTCACATCCCCGCCCAAATGGTTTTTATCGGTTCGCACCTGAATCAGATAGAAGCTGTTGCCCTTGTCATCGGTAATGGTGTCGGCGCCGATCAGCTCCAGTTTCGCACTCAATCCGCCGTAGATCGTGTAGTCGTAGGCGCTGAACTTGACCATAGCTTTCTGGCCCGGATGCAGGAACGCCACATCCTGCGGACGCACCTTGGCTTCGATCAACAGGTTGTCTTCCAGCGGCACGATTTCGACCATGTCGCTACCCGGCTGGACCACGCCGCCGATGGTGTTGACCTTGAGCTGCTTGATCACCCCGTGGACCGGCGAGGTCACTGTGGTGCGGCTGACGCGGTCGTCGATGGCGATGCTGCTGGCGGTGATTTTCGACAGGTCGGTGCGTTTCTCGTTCAGCTCTTTGGCAGCCTCGGAGCGGAAGGTCTGCTCGGACTCGTCGATCTTGCTGCGGATCTCGGCAATCGCCGATTCGGCCCGGGGAATCGCCAGGGTCGTCGCGTTCAAGGAACCGCGAATTTCCACCGCGCTGCGCTTGAGCCGGAGGATTTCCACGGGGGACACCGCACCGGTTTTCACCAGCGGTTCGGACATGTTCATTTCTTGCTGCAACAGCGCCAGACTTGAACTGAACTGGCCTTGCTTGGAGCGGAACTCGGCCAGTTCCTGAGTCTTTTGCCGCAGCTGTTCGCTGAGCGTGCGTTGTTCGCTGGCCAACCGCCGCTGGCGCTGGTCATACAGCGAGCGCTCGTCCTCAGCCACTTGCGGTGCTTTGGCGATCACTTCATCGGAGAGCTTGAACGGCCGGCCCTCGGATTCCGCCGACAGCCGTTCGACCTGCGCCGTCAGTGCATAGCGATCGGCCTCGCTCTCACCCTTGTTCGACAGAAACCGCGTGTCATCCAGGCGCAGCAGGGTGTCGCCCTTGTTGACCATTTGCCCCTCGCGGACAAAGATTTCAGTGACGATCCCGCCCTCAAGGTTCTGGATCACCTGGACCTTGCTCGACGGAATCGCCTTGCCTTCACCCATGGTCACTTCTTCCAGCACCGCGAATTTGGCCCAGACCAGCGCCGAGATCAGCAATCCCGCCGCCAGCCACACGGTGATCCGCGACCAGCGCGGCGAGTCCTGCAACGAAGCGCCGGCGGTTTCCGGCATGTACTCGGCTTCGGCGCTTTTGCCGAAACTGTCGAAGTAGCCGCGTGATTTGCTATCTGAAGAAGCCGACATGGGGCGATACCCCTCAATTAAGAAAAATCAAACTGCATGACAAACCAGTGACCAATACGCTTCCCAGTGGACAGAAAGCTTTCCTGTGGGCCTGAGAATTTCCCAGTGACCAGAAAACTTCTCTGTGGCCAGAGAGTTTCCCTGTGGTGAGGGGATTTATCCCCGTTGGGTTGCGCAGCAGCCCCAAAAATCTCATGGGCGCTGCGCACCCAAACGGGGATAAATCCCCTCGCCACAGGTTTTGTGTAGACACAGGTTCTGTGCAGGACACAGGTTCTGTGCAGCCACTGGGTTGGTGAAAGCCATGATCATGTGTACGCATCTACACCGCCGCCGAGCCGACGCGGCCCTTGCGCAGTGCATCGATGACTGCTTCTTTCGGGCCGTCGGCGACGACCCGGCCGTTGTCCAGTACCAACAACCGGTCCACCAGACTCAGCATCGAGGTGCGGTGGGTGACCAGCAGCAGGGTTTTGCCTTGTACCCAGTCGTGCAGCTTCTGGCGCAATTGGTCTTCGCTGCTGTTGTCCATGGCGCTGGTGGGTTCGTCGAGCAGCATGATCGGTGGGTCGAGCAGCAAGGCCCGCGCCAGCAACACGGCCTGGCGTTGTCCGCCGGAGAGCAATTGCCCGCGCTCACCGACCGGGCGGTCGAAGCCTTGCGGGTGCTGACGGGCGAGTTCGGTGACGCCGGTCAGTTCGGCGACTTCGAGCATGCGTGAGTCGCTGATGTAGCGCGCGCCGAGGGTCAGGTTGTCGCGCAGGCTGCCGGCCAACAGGGGCAGGTCGTGGGCGACATAACCGATCTGCTGGCGCAGGTCGGCGACGTCCAGTTGCCGCAGGTCCAGACCGTCCAGCAGCAACTGGCCTTCCTCCGGTTCATAGAAACCCATCACCAGCCGCGCCAGGGTGCTTTTGCCCGAACCGCTGCGGCCGATGATGCCGACCCGTTCGCCGGGTTTCAGGCTGAAGCTGACATTGCTCAGGGCCGGCGCATTCTGGCCGTTGTAATGGAACGTCACACCGCTGACGTCCAGCGCGCCTTGCAGTTGCGTACGTTCCAGCGGCCGCTGCTTGCCGTCACGCTCCTGAGGCAGGCCCATCAGTGCATCGGTGCTTTTCATCGTCAGTTGCGCTTGCTGATAGCGGGTGATCAGCCCGGCGATCTGCCCCAACGGCGCAAGCACGCGGCTACCGAGCATGTAACTGGCAACCAGCGCACCGACACTGAGATTGCCGGCGATGATGCTGTAGACCCCGGCGACAATCGTCGCCATCCCGGAAAACTGCTGGATGAACAGCGTGCCGTTGGTGGCCAGCGCCGACAGATTGCGCGCATGGCTATCGAGGCGGGTGAGGGCGCCGTGGGTGCTTTCCCACTTGTGCTGGCGCTCGCTTTCGGCGCTGCAAGCCTTGAGGGTTTCCAGGCCACCGAGGGTTTCGATCAGCAAGGCCTGACGTTCGGCGCCGAGGCTCAAACTCTTCTGCACGGTGTCGCGCAGACGTACCTGAATCGCCAGGGCAAAGATGATCGTGATCGGGAACGCCAGCAGCGGAATCACCACCAGCCAACCGCCGAGCAGGCCGATCACCACCAGCATCAATACAACGAAGGGCAGGTCGATCAGGCTGGTCAGGGTCACTGCCGTGAGGAATTCGCGCAGGCCCTGGAAGTCATGAATGCTTTGTGCAAAACCGCCGATGGTCGCCGGCCGCGCCTTCATCGACATGCCGGTGATGCGTTCGAACAACGTCGCGGAAAGGATCACATCGGTTTTCTTGCCGGCGGTGTCCAGCAGGTGCGCGCGCACCACCCGCAACACCAGTTCGAAACCGGTGCCGATCAGCAGCCCGATCGACAACACCCACAAGGTTGAAGTGGCCTGGTTTGGCACCACGCGGTCGTACGTCTGCATGACGAACAGCGGCACCATCAGGCCCAGAAGGTTGATCAGGAAACTGGCGAGGATCGCGTCGCTGTACAGCCATTTCGACAGCTTCAAGGTGTCGCGAAACCACGCATGCACGCGCGGCACCAGCGGTGAGCGCAGGTCTTCGAGTTCATGCCGTGGCCGGGCAAACAATGCCTGGCCGCTGTAATGCTCGGTGAGTTCTTCGCGGCTGACCCATTGCTCGCCGCCATCGGCTTCGCTGGGCAGGATCAGCGCTTTGCCGTCGTCGCCGAAACGCCGCAACACTGCGGTGCGGCCGTCGTTGAGCAACAACAGGATTGGCAGGTTCAGTGGCGAGATGTCTTTCAGATCACGGCGCAGCAAACGCGCCTGCAACCCGGCCCGGGCGGCTGCGCGGGGCAGCAGATCGAGGCTCAGGCGTTGTTTGTTCAGGGGCAGCCCGGCACTCAGGCTGGCGCGACTGACCGTCGCGCCATGGAGTTTGCAGAGGATCAACAGACCGTCGAGTAACGGATCATCGAAGCTCAGCCGCGGATCGATCCCGGAATGGCCGGGTTCCATGCTGGTCATATTGATCGTCCCTCTTGATGGCTGCCCAATTACCTGTGGCGAGGGGATGTATCCCCGATGGGCTGCGCAGCAGCCCCATGAAACCAACGGTGTCGAGAGCTTGAGTGCTGCGCACTCAAGCGGGAGCAAACTCCCTCGCCACAAGGTTTTCGCTTACTTCAGCTCAGGCAGGCGTGCTTCATTTTTCACCTCGGTCGCGGCAATCGCGTCGGCAGGCAGCACCACCCGTTGTTTGCTCAACAACTGGCCCATGTTCGCCAGCACGCGGTACATCGAATATTCCTCGGTGTAGCGAATTTCGGTGTAGCGGCGGTTGGCGTTGTAGAGCTCGTTTTCGCTGTCGAGCAAGTCGAGCAGGGTACGTTGGCCGAGGCCGAACTGATCCTGATACGCGGCACGTACACGCTTGGTGGTTTCGGCATATTCGCGGGCGGTCGGGGTCTGTTTCTTAGCGTTGACCATGGCGTTCCAGGCCAGGTGAATGTTCTCGTTGAGCTGACGCAGGGCGTTGTTACGGATGTCCATGGCCTGATTGATCTGGTGCGCATCGGAGGCCAGTCGCGCCTTGTCGCTGCCACCACGGAACAGGTTGTAGTTCATCACCACACCTACACGCCATTCATTGTCGTGACCCTCATCGCCTTGCACGTTGTTGTTGGCGCCCACCGCCGCTTCGGCGTCGAAGCGTGGATAGAAAGGTGATTTGGCCACTTCGTACTGGCTCTCGGCCGATTGCACATCGGCCTGCGCGGATTTCAGGTATGGGTTGTTCTCGACCATGCTCTGCTGAGCTTCCGGCAGGGAGGTGGGCAACTCGCCGCGGGTCGAGGCCGGGGTTTCCAGCTCATCGGGCATGCGTCCGACCACGCTGTAGAAGTTCGATTCGGCGTCGGCCAGGTCGACTTCGGCGGTGTCGAGGTTGTTCTGTGCCAACGCCTTACGGGCCACCGACTGGTCGGAGTCAGCGGTGCTGCCGATGCCACGCTCGGTACGCAGGCCGATCTGATCGTTGACGCGCAAGTGCGCTTGCAGGTTGTTCTTGGCCAGGGTCACCAGTTCGCGGCGCTTGAGCACTTCGAGGTAGACCTCGATGGTGCGCAGGGCCAGATCCTGGGCGGTGCCTTGCGCGTAGTACGCGCGCGAGTTGGACACGCCTTTGGTGCGTTCAACTTCGTTGGCAGTGTTGAAACCGTCGAAGAGCATTTGCCGCAGACGCAGTTCGGACTGGGTGTAGTTGAGAATTTCGGTGTTGTGACCGCTGGGTGTCAGCGACCGGGTGTTGGTGTTATCGCTGTAGCCGCGCCCGTAAGCAGCATTCAGGTCGACCGACGGATAGAAGCCACCCCTGGCGACTTTGACTTGTTCATCGGCCGACAGTTTGGCGTCCACGCGCGAAGCAAGTTCCGGGTGGGTGGCAATCGTGCTTTGGATCGCCTCGGTGAGGTTCATGGCCTGGGCTTGAGAAGTGCAAGCCATGGCCAGCAAAACCGCGCTGCAGAGGGGGGTTAGAACGCGCATGGGTGCATCTCCCTGAGTCCTGATGGTGTGTTACTGTCGCCAAATATTTGACGATATTTTTAGGTGTAGGCGTTTCACTCTTGTAACAACAGAGCTAAGAACATCCTGAAGCGTAGCTAAGAAAAAATTTTCATAAGGCTTATGCCGAAAAAAACTTATGCGCTTTGTAAAATCCGGCACATTGTTCAGCACGAAAGCCTTTGTTTAATGCGCTTTAGGGAGTGCAAAAAGGCTTGAGGAAAGTTTCACTCACTTTGCGACATACGGCGAAGTACTGCTGAAGGGGAGGGACGCGTAGCGGAGAATGAGCGACAGATTTTTGTCACTCGGGTGATTCACCGCCGTTACGTAGCGTTAGTGGGCATGCTGCCTTGAACAGGGTTCGGAAGTGCTTGATAGCACTGAGGTTTCCTTTAGGCGCTACCTGCGAAACGAACTGTCGAGGGTGCGAGCGTCGCTCCCGACAACCCGATTGAGCCATGGGCTGCTTCGCTTACCAGTGCCGACGGTGGTCGGCAGCGGAGGATTTCACATGGCAACGCTCATCGGTACGGTCACTAAAGTCATTGGCCAGGTTTTCGCTCAGTCAGCCGACGGTACTAAACGCGCACTGGTTGAGGGGGATCGCTTGTTTGCAGGCGATCAACTGATCACCGGGGCTGAAGGTGCCGTCGCCGTTCATCTGCAAAATGGCCAGGAGTTGACCCTGGGCCGCGACAGCAGCCTGACCATGACCGGCCAGTTGCTGGCCGATCAGGCGGCGCATGTGAACGCGCCCGAAGCGGTGACCCCGAGCGAAGCGCAACTGACCGACGTCGAGCAGATCCAGAAAGCCATTGCCGCCGGTGACGACCCGACCAAATCCGCTGAAGCCACTGCCGCAGGCCCGAATGCGCCGACCGGTGTGCCGGGCGAAGCGGGAGGTGGCCACAGTTTTGTCTTGCTGACCGAAGTCGGCGGACGGGTTGATCCGATCATCGGTTTCCCGACGGCCGGGTTCGGCGGTATTCCCGAGTTTCCCGAAGAACGCCACAACGTGGTCATCGACAATGGCACCCCGGCGCCCATCGTGCCGCCCCCCGTCAACAACATCGTGACCCTCACGGGGCTGGCCGTGCCGGGGGGTGAGTTGACCCTCAACGAAGCCAATCTGCCGGATGGTTCGGCCGCCAACCCCGGTGCGCTGACTCAGAGCGGCAGTTTCACCGTGACGGCACCAGACGGTTTGAGCAGCCTGAGCATCGGCGGCATCAACCTGATCAATGGCGGCGTGGCCGTCGGTTTTCCGCAATCGATCACCACGCAACTGGGCAACACCCTGACCATCACCGGCTACAACCCGAGCACCGGCGTGGTCAGCTATAGCTACACCCTCAACGGCAATGAAACCCATGCAGCCGGTGACGGTGCGAACAATCTCAGTGAACAGTTCACGGTGGTTGCCGGCGACAGCAATGGCGACACCGCGACCGGCACGCTGGACGTCAACATCACCGACGACGTGCCCAAAGCTGTGGATGACAGCAATACGTCGACCGCTTCGGAAACGCTGCTGACGCTGACTGGCAATGTGCTGACCAATGACGTGCAGGGTGCCGACCGTGTGGCGACCGGACCGGTGACCGCAGGTACGTTTACCGGTACTTACGGCACGCTGGTACTCAACGCCAACGGCACTTACACCTACACGCTGAACACCAACGATGCGGACTTCAAAAACCTGCACGGCGGCGGCAACGGCACCGAAACGTTCACCTACACCATCACCGATTCGGACGGCGACAGCAGCACTGCGAACCTGGTTTTGCAGATCCACAACAATGATGATCCGGTGGTCATCAACGGCTTGAACGTCGAGGGTGGGGAGCTGACGGTTTACGAGAAAAACCTCAGCGACGGCAGCGCGCCAGACTCCACGGCGTTGACGCAAAACGGCACGTTCACCATCACGGCGCTGGACGGTGTTACCACCCTGACCGTCGGCGGCATTGCCGTCGTCACCAATGGCGTCGCCGCTGGCTTCCCGCAATCGGTCACCACACCGCTGGGCAGCACGCTGACCATCACCGGTTTCAACGCTGCGACTGGCGTTGTCAGCTACAGCTACACCCTGGATCACAACGACGCGCACCCGACGGCCAACGGTGCCAATACGCTCAACGAGCAGTTTGCGGTGACGGTTGTCGATGACAACGGCACTACGGCCAATGCTTCGCTGGACGTGAACATCGTCGACGATTTGCCAAAAGCCGTGGATGACAACAACACGGGGACGGCGTCGGAAACCAATCTCACGCTGACCGGCAATGTCCTGACCAACGATGTGCAGGGCGCAGACCGTGTCGCGACCGGGCCGGTGACTGCGGGTACGTTTACCGGGACCTACGGGACTTTGGTGCTGAATGCCAATGGCACGTACACCTATACGCTGAATCCGACCGACGCTGATTTCAAAAATTTGCACGGTGGTGGTAACGGGACCGAAACCTTCGCCTACACCATCACCGATTCCGACGGCGATACAAGCACCGCAAATCTGGTTTTGCAGATCCACAACAACGACGATCCGGTGGTCATCAGCGGTCTCGATGTGAATGGCGGCGAACTCACCGTCTACGAGAAAAACCTTAGCGACGGTAGTGCACCGGATTCCGCTGCGTTGACCCAAAACGGCACATTTACCATCACGGCACTCGACGGCGTGACGACACTAACCGTCGGCGGTATCGCCGTCGTCACCAACGGCGTCGCCGCAGGCTTCCCGCAATCAGTCACCACGCCGCTGGGCAGCACGTTGACCATCACCGGGTTCAACGCCACAACCGGTGTCGTCAGCTACAGCTACACGCTGGTCGACAACGAAGCGCATCCAACCGCCAACGGTGCGAACAACCTGCCTGAGCAGTTCGCCGTTACCGTGGTCGATGACAACGGCACAACCGCTAACGCGACCCTCGATGTGAACATCATCGACGACCTGCCAAAAGCCGTGAGTGACAGCAACACCGGCACCGCATCAGAAACCAATCTGATCCTCACCGGCAACGTCCTGACCAACGATGTGCAAGGCGCCGACCGCGTGCCGACTGGCCCCGTCACCGCAGGCACCTTCACCGGCACCTACGGCACATTGGTGCTCAACGCCAATGGCACTTACACCTACACGCTGAACACCAACGACGCCGACTTCAAAAACCTGCACGGCGGCGGCAATGGCACCGAGACGTTTGCCTACACGATCACTGACTCCGATGGCGATACCAGCACCGCCAACCTCGTTCTCCAGATCCACAACAACGACGATCCGGTGGTCATCAGCGGCCTCGATGTGAACGGCGGTGAGCTGACGGTTTACGAGAAAAATCTCAGTGACGGCAGCGCACCGGACTCCGCTGCGTTGACGCAAAACGGCACCTTCACCATTACTGCACTCGATGGCGTGACAACGCTGACTGTCGGCGGCATTGCCGTCGTCACCAACGGCGTGGCCGCAGGGTTCCCGCAATCGGTCACCACTCCGTTGGGCAGCACGTTGACCATCACCGGGTTCAACGCCACAACCGGTGTCGTCAGCTACAGCTACACCCTGGTGGACAACGAAGCCCATCCAACCGCCAACGGCGCGAACAACCTGCCTGAGCAGTTCGCCGTTACCGTGGTCGACGACAACGGCACCACCGCTAACGCGACTCTCGATGTGAACATCATCGACGACCTGCCAAAAGCCGTGAACGACAGCAACGTCGGTACCGCATCGGAAACCAATCTGATCCTCACCGGCAACGTCCTGACCAACGATGTGCAAGGCGCCGACCGCGTACCGACTGGCCCCGTCACCGCCGGTACCTTCACCGGCACCTACGGGACTTTGGTGCTGAATGCCAACGGCACTTACACCTACACCCTCAACACTAATGACGCCGACTTCAAAAACCTGCACGGTGGCGGCAATGGCACCGAAACCTTCGCCTACACCATCACCGATTCCGATGGCGATACCAGCACTGCGAACCTCGTCTTGCAGATCCACAACAACGACGATCCAGTGGTCATCAGCGGCCTCGATGTGAATGGTGGCGAACTCACCGTCTACGAGAAAAACCTCAGCGACGGCAGCGCACCCGATTCTGCTGCGTTGACCCAAAACGGCACCTTCACCGTTACAGCACTCGATGGCGTGACAACGCTGACCGTCGGTGGCATCGCCGTAGTCACCAATGGCGTCGCCGCAGGCTTCCCGCAATCAGTCACTACACCATTGGGCAGCACGTTGACCATCACCGGTTTCAACGCCACAACCGGCGTCGTTAGCTACAGCTACACCCTGGTCGACAACGAAGCGCATCCAACCGCCAACGGCGCGAATAACCTGCCTGAGCAGTTCGCCGTCACCGTGGTCGACGACAACGGCACCACGGCCAACGCGACCCTCGATGTGAACATCATCGACGACCTGCCAAAAGCGGTGAATGACAGCAACACCGGCACCGCGTCGGAAACCAATCTGATCCTCACCGGCAACGTCCTGACCAACGATGTGCAAGGCGCCGACCGCGTACCGACTGGCCCCGTCACTGCCGGCACCTTCACCGGCACCTACGGGACCTTGGTGCTGAACGCCAACGGCACTTACACCTACACCCTCAACACCAACGACGCCGACTTCAAAAATCTGCACGGCGGTGGCAACGGCACCGAGACGTTCGCCTACACCATCACTGATTCGGACGGCGACAGCAGCACTGCGAACCTGGTTTTGCAGATCCACAACAACGATGATCCGGTGGTCATCAACGGCTTGAACGTCGAGGGTGGGGAGCTGACGGTTTACGAGAAAAACCTCAGCGACGGCAGCGCGCCAGACTCCACAGCGTTGACGCAAAACGGCACGTTCACCATCACGGCGCTGGACGGTGTTACCACCCTGACTGTCGGCGGCATTGCCGTCGTCACCAACGGCGTGGCCGCCGGGTTCCCGCAATCGGTCACCACACCGCTGGGCAGCACACTGACCATCACCGGTTTCAACACCACAACCGGCGTCGTTAGCTACAGCTACACCCTGGTCGACAACGAAGCGCATCCAACCGCCAACGGCGCGAATAACCTGCCTGAGCAGTTCGCCGTCACCGTGGTCGACGACAACGGCACCACCGCTAACGCGACTCTCGATGTGAACATCATCGACGACCTGCCAAAAGCCGTGAACGACAGCAACGTCGGTACCGCATCGGAAACCAATCTGATCCTCACCGGCAACGTCCTGACCAACGATGTGCAAGGCGCCGACCGCGTACCGACTGGCCCCGTCACCGCCGGTACCTTCACCGGCACCTACGGGACCTTGGTGCTGAACGCCAACGGTACTTACACCTACACGCTGAACACCAACGATACCGACTTCAAAAACCTGCACGGCAATGGCAACGGCACGGAAACTTTCACCTACACCATCACCGATTCCGACGGCGATGCCAGCACCGCCAATCTGGTGCTGAACATTCACAACAACGACGACCCGGTGATCCTCAACGGCCTCGACGTCAATGGTGGTGAACTCACCGTCTACGAGAAAAACCTCAGCGACGGCACTAGCCCCAACCCAACGGCGCTGACCCAAAGCGGCACCTTCACCGTCACCGCACTCGATGGCCTGCAAACCCTGACCGTGGGCGGTATCGCCGTCGTCACCAACGGCGTGGCCGCAGGGTTCCCGCAATCGGTCACCACTCCGTTGGGCAGCACGCTGACCATCACCGGTTACAACGCCAGCACTGGCGTGGTCAGCTACAGCTACACCCTGGTCGACAACGAAGCGCATCCGACCGGCAACGGTGCCAACAGCCTCACCGAGAACTTCAACGTGGTCGCCACCGACGGCGACGGCAGCACCGCGTCCGGGCAGATCAACGTCAACATCATCGATGATTTGCCGACCGCCAAAGCCGACACTGGTTCGGTGGCGGAGGGCGGTACGGTCAATATCAGCGTGCTTGGCAACGACGTCACCGGTGCCGATGGCGCCGCGGCGGGCGGGGCCGTGGTGGGCGTGCGCGCCGGCAGCAACACTGCGACGTCGGCGATCGGCGGCCTCAACAGCAACATCAACGGCAACTTCGGTTACCTGACCCTGGATGCGTTGGGCAACGCCGTCTACCACAGCAACCCGAACTCGGTGAGCCCACCGGGCGCCACCGACACGTTCACCTACACCATCCGCGATGGCGACGGCGACGAAAGCACCACCACCATCACCATCAACGTCGCCGACAGCAAACTGGTGGCTTCGGTCGATCAGGATGTGACGGTCTACGAAAAAGCCCTCGACCTGACCAAGGACGGCCAGGATCTGGCCCCCGGCACGGTCACCGGCAGCGATCCGACCAACACCGGCGAAACCGCCACCGGCACGCTGGTCGGCGCAGTCACCGGCGGCAGCGGCGCGATCACTTACACCCTGGTCGGTAGCGCCACCGGCACTTACGGGCAGATCCAGCTCAACGCCGACGGCACCTACACCTACACGCTGACTTCGGCACCGAAAACCACGCCGAATGCCAACGACGGCGCGAACACCCTCAGCGAAAGTTTCACCTACAAAGCCACCGATGCGCTGGGCAACAGCACCACCAGCACTATCGTCGTCAACATCGTCGACGACGTACCGAAAGCGGTCGCTTCGGATCGTTCAGTGGCCGCCGTGGAGATCGACTCGAACATTCTCATCGTCCTCGACATCTCCGGCAGTATGGCCGATGCCTCGGGCGTGCCGGGCCTGTCACGACTGGACCTGGCCAAGCAGGCAATCAGTGCCTTGCTCGACAAGTACGACGACCTCGGCGATGTGAAAGTGCAACTGGTGACCTTCAGCAGCAGCGCCACCGACCGCACCACGGTGTGGGTCGATGTCGCGACCGCCAAGACCCTGCTCGCCGGCCTGACTGCCGGTGGCGGCACCAACTACGATGCCGCCGTCGCGACCATGTACAACGCGTTCAACACCGCGGGCAAACTCACCGGGGCGCAGAACGTCGGGTACTTCTTCTCCGATGGCAAACCCACCAATGGCCAGGACATCGGCACCAGCGATGAAGCCACGCTGAAAGCGTTCCTCGATGCCAACAACATCAAGAACTACGCTATCGGCCTGGGCAGCGGCGTGAGCAACGCCAACCTCGATCCGCTGGCGTACGACGGCATCACGCACACCAACACCAATGCGGTGGTGGTTACCGATCTCAACCAGCTCAACTCGGTGCTCTCGGGCACCGTGGAAGGCGCGCCGGTTACAGGTTCGCTGTTGGGCGAGGGCGGTACGTTCGGCGCCGATGGCGGTTTCATCAAATCCATCGTCGTTGACGGCACCACCTACACCTACGATCCAAAAGCCAACGGCGGACAAGGCTCGCTGGTCGCCAGCGGCGGCACCAACCACGGCACCTTTAACACCGTGAACAACACGGTGAGCATTGCCACCAACAACAGCGGCACGCTGGTGGTCAACCTCGACACCGGCGACTACAGCTACACCTCGCAAAAAACCACCACGGTGGTGATCACCGAGAACATCGGCTTCACCCTCAGCGACAACGACGGCGACCTCGCCAGTTCGACGCTGACGGTGAAAGTGATCCCCAACGCGCCTCCGGTGGCGGCGGATGACCACGTCATCACCAACGTGCTATCGAGCAATATCGTGGTGCCGGGCGAGCTGTTGCTGGCCAACGATACCGATCCGAATGGCGACACGCTCAACGCCTCGCCGACCACCTTCAACACCGGATGGGTCGCGAAGGGCGCGGACTTCACCGGCAGCGGTGCGATCACCTTCAACGGCACCAGCAACACCGCCGCCAACCAGAACCTCGCCGACGTGCGTAATTCGTTTGCCGCCAACACTGCGGCGATGACCGCCGTGCTGGTGGTCAGCGGCTACCTCGGCGCGGTGACCAACGCCAATGCCAACGATGAAGACCTGATCACCGTCAAACTGAAACAAGGCGAGACCCTCAACCTCGATCACAACCTGGCGGCCGGGCACATCACCATGGAGTACTCGGTGAACGGCGGGGCGTTCGTCAGCATCGCCGACGGCGGCACCATCACCGCCAGCGCCGACGGCACGTACCAGATCCACGTGACCAACATCACCAACACCAGCGGCAGCAACACCACCGCTGCGGAAAACTACCAACTGACCATGACGGTCAATTATGCCGGGGCCCACGACATCACCCCGGACTTCCACGGCACCTACACCGCCAACGACAACCACGGTGGCAGCGATTCCGCCGCCGTGACCATCACCTATCAGGATGGCCACACCCTCACCGGCACCTCCGGAGACGACATTCTGGTGGCCGGCACTGGCGACAACATCCTCAACGGTGGCGATGGCAACGACGTGCTGACCGCAGGCTCGGGCAACAACGAAATGCACGGCGGGGCTGGCAACGATCTGCTCTACAGCGGCCCGGGCAATGACTTGCTTGACGGTGGCACTGGCATCGACACCGCGAGCTACGCCCACGCCACGGCCGGGGTCACGGTCAACCTCGGCCTGCTCGGTGCGCAAAACACCGTCGGCGCGGGGACGGACACCCTGACCGGTATCGAAAACCTCGTCGGCTCGAACTTCAACGACACTCTGACCGGCGACAACAATAACAACGTGATCAACGGCGGCCTGGGCAACGACATCCTCAACGGTGGCGGCGGCGATGACCTGCTGATCGGCGGCATGGGCAACAACACGATGACGGGCGGGCCGGGCGCCGACACCTTCCAGTGGCTCAAGGGCAACAGCGGCCACGACCTGATCACCGACTTCACCCCAGGCACCGACAAGCTCGACCTGTCGCAACTGCTACAAGGTGAAAACGGCACCACGGCGTCGCTGGATGACTACCTGCACTTCACCGTCACCGGCAGCGGCGCGTCGGTGCTCACCAGCATCGACGTCAGCGCTATGGCCGGCGCCACGCCGAACCAGACCATTGATCTGGCCGGCGTCAACCTCGCCAGCCATTACGGCGTGACGCCGGGGGCGGGTGGGGTGATCGCCAGCGGGCATGACACGGCGACGATCATCAGCGGGATGCTGAATGATCATTCGTTGAAGGTGGATACCGTGTGATCGAGGTCTGAAACGACAAAACCCGCCGTGCCGGTTCAATGGGGTGGCGGGTTTTTTCTGCCTGACGACATATTTTGTCTGGGAGGTCGCATTCGCGAACAAGCGCGCTCCCACAGACTCTGTGGCGTGATAGAAATGTGTGACCGACGCAGCTCTCTATGGGAGCGGACTTGCCCACGTCCACATCATTTACGGCTTGTCAGCGATACCTGCCAGACAATAGTTTTCCCTGACCTCTGCGGCCGGCTTTATTGATATCGCTGAACGTAAATGGCGTTGATAAAGAAGTCGTTCCCGCCCTGCGCGCCGCCATGGCCGCCACGATCCTCGTGGTTTTGAATATAAATCGTGTAAGGGCCGCTGACGGGTACTCTGAAGTCAGCTGATTGCTCGTAGTAGACTCTGTTTCTGGGAACAGTAAAGCGTCCCACAAGCGCTATTCCGCTGGAAGTACTGACGCTGAGTACCGGTGCAACGTTGTCAGGTTGCGGGCTTACATTCGCCACGTTATAGACGAATCGGTAAGTTCTTGCAGCCTTGAACTGAAAGGTCTGGCTCAGTAAAACACCGGCGTTGCCTGCAGCATCATAGGTCAGGTTTTCGTAGTAACCGTTGGCAATCCTGGCGGTTCTTGAGGCTGATCCAAACTTCCAGTTCCCGGCATTACCGTTGAAAAGAGTGACGGAGTCTTGCCAGGAGTCCGCAAGAACGTTCAGCGGTAGTGGCGGCGAGCGCAGGGGGGCGGCGTGACCGCTGGCAGACACCAGATAAGTGATTGCGACAGACCGGCCTGCATTCGCAGTGAATACTGATCGAGGGATCGAGAAGATCAACGGTTGGATGGCCAAGACATCGAGTGGGTCAGTTGTGTGGTTGGCCCCTGTCCCGGCCAGTTCGACTTTGACTGATTGCCCAACCGCCATTCCGGTGTAAGCCGGAACTTGAATGCGGGCCCCTGAATCGACAATGTCGTCAAAATCCACGTTCGGACTGGACAAGTCCAGGAGCTGGGGCGCTATCAGTTCCAGTGATTTGATCAAATAGGTGCGCACCGGAAACAGCACTGCTTGCGAAGAGCACATCACCTGGCGCAGTGACAGTTTGCTCAAGCGTCAGAGAGCCGAAGGCCAGCTCCACAACATCATCGATGGACTGGTTGAAGTATTCGGCGACGGTCACGAACATGCCGTCATCAATCACCGACTGATCGACAAAGGTTTCCGAAGGCAACCGCAACTTGAGCCCTTGATTAAACGGCTTTCCGCCGTCCGTGTCGGCCTCACCCGGCGCCGGATGTTTATAAAACAGCGGAACGCGGGGCGGAGATTCCCCCGGGTTGCCACTTACCCGATGGATTTCATACCAGAAGTCTTTGTTCTCATTCCTCAGCGGCACGAACCGGGCTTCCATGTCCCTGGCCGAAATGAAGAACGGAATGTTTTTCGCCAGCCCTTGAGCATCGAAATGCGCGTCCGTGACCGAGAACTCGGCCACGGGCACTGTGTCAGTGTCTATGAAGACCCGAATACCGTCGCCGACGGCCATATCCAAATAGGCCAGGATGTAGACCAGCAACCCGGCACGGTCGCCATACACCATGTTGATGTTGATCCCTAAAGCGCCATCGTTCTGTGGTTTGAAGTTGACCGGATAGGGGGGGACCAGAGCGAGCACGCCGAGGCCGCGATCAGGCGGAAAGACGACTTGTTGATTGGAGGTCGAGTCGGCGTTCATCGTGCTGTTCTTGTTTGCTTACCTTCCATAAGAAGCGCCGTTGCAAAGTAGCGGCCCGCGTAGAGGAGTCATTAGAACGCGTTGGACTGGAGCTGAATACCTGTCAGATCTGACAGATGCAGGAGGTATTCAGACGGACGGTAGAAGTAGGCTTGATACAGCCGATCGGCGTAGGGCTCGCGCAATGTCTTCTACCGCCGGACACGCCGAAGGCAGCGGTCATTTGATTCGGGACGGCCGTATCATTCGAGATCAAATGATCTCTCGGGCATCCACATCCTCCTCGTTATTGCTCAGACCTCCCAGTGCGCCCGCATTGCGCAATGAAAAGCTCAATCCGTCATGAGGGTCGGCCGTTTGCGCCAACCATCCGAAGCTTCGGGTATCAGTGTTGTAAACCTCTGCCGAGCTGCCACTCACGGTGCTGGTCCAGGCATTGGCCAGTTCGGGATACGTTGGGCCTGCTCTCCATGCGAACCAGGGTTGAAAGTAGCAACGGGCCATGACCGCACGGATTTGCGCGGTCAGACCGACTTCGCCTCTTTGTGCCAACGATTCAATGTATCTCGGGAACGTCCAGCCCAAGCCGCAAACGGCTTTTTACCCTCGCCAAATTTCAATTGTGCCAGCTCAGAAAATACTTCGACTTCACCCGGATTGGTGATGGTGTTTTGTACGGTCAAAGGCGTGTCCGCGAAGGGCGCGATATACCTTGCCGGCACCTTGAAGAAAACCGCTTGCGTCGGGTCGGTGACGATGAGAGCAAAAATGAACAGCGTTGCCACTCCGTCGAGGTCGGTGGTCTGCCAGCGAAGCTCGACCTTCGCGCCGTTTTTCAACGGCCAGTAATGGGCGACTGTCACGGTAGCCATGGCCGTGTCGGCCGGCAACTTGCCATCCACCAGCGGCTCGACAATCGGTTGGCCCAGTGGTTGGGAGGTGCCTGTGAACGTGGCATCAGCGGGTTTGGAGGGCTGGGTCTTGCCTGCCTTGGTCAACAGGTAGGACGCGCGCGCCGACCCGTCGATCAGATTGCGCACGCGCTCATTCTCGACGGGGAAAGTCAGCAGCCTGCTAGCAGCGCTGAGTCTCTGGCTGTAGGTGTGGCTGACACTGTCGCCACCTTTGGTCAGTCCTTGCAGAGTCAAATCAATCACGTCATTGACGGCAAATATCCCGGTGACCAGGATATTCAAAGGGCCGCCTGCGAGATTGTTGTGGTCCACTACATCATCAGCATCTGCTTGTTCGAAAATCGGCGCGGCCAATAACACAACGCCAGGTTTGAACGTGAGGATGAGCGAGTCCGACCAGCCGCTGGCATTTTCCACCACATCGAACACTTCCCAACGCACCACCAGGCTATTGGTGGGCTTTAGGGTGGCGAGCTGATCCGGGCTCAGCTCAAAGAGCACATCACCCAATTCGCTGACAGTGGTCTCCAGCAATAGAGAACCAAAGGCCAGCACCACGACATCGCCGACACATTGATTGAAGTACTCCAGCACCGTTACGAACATGCCCTCGTCGATCACGGTCTGGTCGACGACCGTTTCCGAAGCGACGGGTAGCTTGAGGCCCTGGTTGAAAGGTTTTCCACCATCGGTATCGGCCTCACCGGGCGCGGGGTATTTGTAAAACAACGAGACGGGGATCGAGGGGTCGGAGGGGTTGCCGCTGACTCGCTGGATGTCGACCCAGAAATCCTTGTTTTGTGGTTTCAGGAAATCGAATCTGGCTTCCATGATGTCGGCTGAAATGTAGAACGGTATGTTTTTCGCTGTGCCGTCAACTTCGAAGTGCGCATCGGTGACCGAAAACTCGGCGACAGGAACATTCCTGTTTTCAATGAACACCCTGATGTTGTCGCCAACAGACATATTCAAGTAGGCGAGGATGTACACCAGCAGTCCATCACGATCACCGTGCACCAGATTGATATTGATACCCAAGGCGCCGTCTTGTTGCGGTTTGAAACCAATCGGGAAGGGCGGGGAGACGGCAAGAATCCCGAGGCCTCGATCAGGTGGGAAAACCACCAGTTGTTCGTCGCTGGCTGAAGAAATATTCACCGGTTGGCTGGTCATGGCTGAGAACCTTCTTTGAGAGGTGCTCAGCATTAGATAACCAGCGCCAGTGCTTGCCTACTGTCAGATCTGACAGGTAGTCGACGGTTTAAGACGAACGGTCAGTCCCGGGCGGTCAGGGCTTGTGCAACGTCTTCTGCCGCAAAATATAAATCGTCACCAGTACCGCACTGGTCAGCATGAACCCCCGCGCCCACGGCAGTGGCACCAGATAGCACGAGAACAGAATGCTCCCCCACATCAGCCCGATCGCGTAGACCTTGCCCTTGAGCGGAATGCCGTTGCCATCGAGGTAGTCACGAATCCATGGCCCAAGCCGGGGATGCTCGACCAGCCAATGATAGAAACGCGGAGAACTGCGGGCGAAACACGCCGCCGCGAGCAACAGGAAGGGAGTGGTGGGGAGGACGGGCAGGAAAATCCCGATCACCCCCAATGCCACGCTGAGCCAGCCGATGGCCAGCAAGAGGTAGCGCAACATCAGGGGGCGGTTGCCTATGGGATTGTCCATAGGCCGGATCTTAGTGGTGACGTGGCTTGAGGATCGCCGGTTTTTCATCTGGCGCCTGGCACAGCAGGTACAGCGCCGTCAGGGCTTCCGGGATCTGCACGATCATGTCGTCCATCAGGTTGGCATCCTTGGCGATGTCTTCGAACTCTGGCTGTTCGTCGAACAGGCCCGAACCGACCATGATCGGCAGGAGCATTTCGCTGACTTCTTCTTCGGCGGTTTCGAACCAGGCTGCTTCACGCAGGAACACGCCTTCCATGAAGCCGATGCACCAGCCGCGCAGTTCGGAATCGTCCGGCTCTTCGCCCAGATCCAGTTCGCATGGCAGCTCGAACTCTTCGTCGGACGCGAGTTGACGGGCGATGTGCGCCTTGAGGCCGATCAGGGTGGCTTCGATCTCTTCGCGCTGGGCGTCGCTGCTGTAGTGCGGCTCTTCAGCGAACAGGGCGTCGATCCATTCACGCTCCGGCACATCTTCGGCGCAGATCGACAGTGCGGTCAGGTAGCCGTGAGCGGCCACGTAATCCAGTGCCTCGTCGTGCAGCTCGTCGGCATCGAGGAAGACTTGCAGGCGGGTCAGTTGCTCAGCGAAGGACATTACGGGGCTACCTTGGGGGAATAAACAATGCGGGAATTCTAGGCCTTCTTGAGCGCTCAAGCCAGCCGCACGGCAGATTTGCCCCGCTGCGCCCTGCATATCCCCTGTAGGAGCTGCCGAAGGCTGCGATCTTTTGATTTTATTTTTTCAAGATCAACATAAAGATCCAGATCAGAAGATCGCAGCCTGCGGCAGCTCCTACCGGGCATGACTTGATTTGAAGGTATAAGCGGCGCCCTGTGCAGGGGAGGGCTCGGGTATACTGCCGCGTTTTGCGATCCCTGCCCGTATTGCGGCTGTCATGCAATGCGTTCTTACGATTCTGCGGTGCAGCCTTGGCCGTCATGAACCAGCCTTGCGGGGATGTATCAGTAGATTTTTGGAGTTTTTATGCTCGAACAGGCTCAACGCGTCCTCAAGGACATCTTCGGCTACGACAGTTTCCGTGGCCGTCAGGGTGCAATCATTGAGCGCGTGGCCAGTGGCGGTGATGCGCTGGTGCTGATGCCTACCGGTGGCGGCAAGTCCCTGTGCTTCCAGGTCCCGGCGTTGTTGCGCGATGGCCTGGCGGTGGTGGTGTCGCCGTTGATCGCCTTGATGGACGACCAGGTCGCCACCCTCGAAGAGCTGGGGGTGGCCGCTGCTGCGTTGAACTCCACGTTGAGCGCCGAGCAACAGCGTGATCTGGCCGCGAAGATCAAGCGCGGTGAAGTGAAAATGCTCTATCTGGCGCCGGAACGTCTGGTGCAGCCGCGCATGTTGTCCTTCCTGCAAGGGCTGAACATCGCGCTGTTCGCCATCGACGAGGCGCACTGCGTCTCGCAATGGGGGCACGATTTCCGTCCGGAATACCTGCAACTGGGCCAATTGGCCGAGATGTTCCCCGATGTGCCGCGCATCGCCCTGACCGCCACCGCCGACAAGCGTACCCGCGAAGAAATTGTCACCCGGCTGCATTTGCAGAACGCCGAACGCTTTCTGTCGAGTTTCGATCGCCCCAATATCTTCTATCGCATCGTGCCCAAGGAGCAGCCGCGCAAGCAGTTGCTGGCGTTCCTCGCCGAGCGCCGCAGTGATGCCGGCATCGTCTATTGCCTGTCGCGCAAGAAAGTCGAAGAAGTCGCAACGTTTTTGAGCGAGCAGGGCTTCCCGGCGCTGCCGTATCACGCCGGTTTGCCCAATGAACTACGTGCCTTTAACCAGAAGCGCTTCCTCAACGAGGAAGGCCTGATCATGGTCGCTACCGTGGCGTTCGGCATGGGCATCGACAAACCCAACGTGCGTTTCGTCGCCCACCTCGATCTGCCGAAATCCCTTGAGGCGTATTACCAGGAAACCGGGCGCGGCGGCCGTGACGGTCTGCCGGCGGATGCCTGGATGGCTTACGGACTGCAAGACGTGGTGATGCTCAAGCAGATGCTGCAAAACTCCGAAGGTGACGAGCGCCACAAGCGTCTGGAGCAGCACAAGCTCGACGCCATGCTCTCGCTGTGCGAAGAGACCCGTTGCCGTCGGCAGACGCTGCTGGCGTATTTCGATGAAGAAATGGCCGAGCCCTGCGGGCATTGCGACAACTGCGTTGATGGCGTGCAGACCTGGGACGCCACTGAGCCTGCCCGTCAGGCGCTGTCAGCGATCTATCGCACCGGTCAGCGTTATGGCGTCGGCCATCTGGTCGATGTGTTGCTGGGCAAGGACAACGAAAAGGTCCGCAGTTTCGGTCATCAACACCTGTCGGTGTACGGCGTGGGTAAGGCGCTGAGCGAAAGCGAATGGCGCTCGCTGTTCCGCCAGTTGGTGGCGCGCGGCCTGGCCGATGTCGATCATGAAGGTTATGGCGGCTTGCGCCTGAGCGACACGTGCCGGCCATTGCTCAAGGGCGAAGTGACTCTTGAACTGCGCCGCGATCTGAAACCACAAGTCACCGCCAAAACCGCCAGCAAGAGCCCGGCCAGCCAACTGGTGCGCGGTGAAGAGCGCGAGCAGTGGGAAGCCCTGCGCGCCCTGCGGCGCAAACTCGCCGAAGAACATGGCGTGCCGCCATACGTCATTTTCCCCGATTCGACCCTGCTGGAAATGCTCCGCAGCCAGCCGACCTCGCTGGCGGACATGGCCCGGGTCAGCGGCGTCGGTGCGCGCAAGCTGGAGCGTTACGGCGAGGCTTTCCTCGAAGTGCTCGGCGGCGAGGCCGAGGCGCCAAAAGTGGTGGCCGACGTGCGCCACGAGCTGATCACCCTGGCCCGCGCCGGCATGACGCCGATGCAGATCGCCGGTCAGTTGCAATGCTCGGAAAAGAACGTTTACACCATGCTCGCCGAAGCGATTGGCAAGCAGCAGTTGTCGCTGGAGCAGGCCCTCGATTTGCCGGAAGAACTGATGGGCGAAGTGCAGGACGCGTTCCTCGATGGCGAAGGCGAGTTGCCGTCGGTCGCCGAGATCGCCGAGTTGTTTGCCGGCCGCGTCCCGGAGGGCGTGCTGTACTGCGTGCGGGCTGCGCTGCAATCGGAATTTGAAATGTGAGATGGCGTTTGCGCCAAGCGCCATACAGTTGTAACGATTCAGTACAGACCGCCACTTGCCTATAGCTGCAGCTCATGCTTAGCTGACTAATAATTAGTTTTTCTCTATTACTTCAGTCTAATCATGAGTGTTTTATGCCGTTAACCGATCAACACCGCTTTGGCATGCAACTGGCGCAGATGTCCCGCGGCTGGCGTGCCGAGCTGGACCGGCGTCTGGCTGGGCTCGGCCTGTCTCAGGCGCGCTGGCTGGTGCTGCTGCATCTGGCGCGTTTCGAGGAGGCGCCGACCCAGCGTGAGCTGGCGCAAAGTGTCGGCGTCGAGGGTCCGACACTTGCCCGCTTGCTCGATAGTCTGGAAAGCCAGGGTCTGGTGCAACGCCAGTCCGTGATGGAAGACCGCCGGGCGAAAAAAATCGTCCTGTGCGCACCCGCCCTCCCGCTCATCGAACAGATCGAAACCATTGCCACGCAACTGCGCCATGAATTGTTCGAAGGCGTGGATGAGGCCGATTTAAAGGTCTGCATGCGCGTTCACGGGCACATTCTGGCCAATCTGGAAAAATCTTGAGGCATAACCGCGTGCCGGTTTTTTGAGAGATCGCGCTGGGCAGACTATAAGAACTACTGGGCAATATCGTGTTCGTACCGGATGTGCGAACGCATAGAAGTCGGTTTTGCTTATTTAAGGGATGCTCATGCTCGCAAGTTGGCACGTGGTACTGCGCGTTTGCGCCAGAGGACTTTTGGTCGCTGGCGCCATCGGCTACTCAACCTTGTCACTGGCCCTGGGGCTGGGTGACATCACGGTTCATTCCGCTCTCAATCAGCCGCTCAAGGCCGATATCGCGCTGCTCGACGTGGGTGGTCTGACGCAGAACGATCTTTCGGTGAGCCTGGCCACGGCAGACGAGTTTGGTCGTGCCGGGGTCGAGCGGGTATTTTTTCTCAGCGACCTGAAGTTCACGCCGATCCTGCATGGCAATCGCCAGATGATCCGGGTGACCTCCAGCAAACCGGTCAATGAGCCCTTTCTGAATTTCCTCGTGCAACTGAATCAGCCCAACGGCCGCTTGTTGCGCGAGTACACGGTGCTGATCGATCCGCCGGGCTCGCCGGGCATTGTGCCGGCCACCGATGAGCCGGATCCTCGAGCGCAATCCTCGGCATTTCCTACGGTCGACCCGGTCACTGCGCCGCCACAGGGGGCGCAGGGCAAACGCGATACACCTGCTGCGCCGCCGCCCGTAGCAGCCCCGGCCAACGATGCACTGGCCGAACAACTGGCCGCCAGCGTGTTGCAGAACCAGCAGTTGCAAAAGTCTCTCGACGAGTTGAACGCAAAACTGCAGGCGCAGGATGTGCAGATTGCCGACGGCAAGAAGCAGATCAGTGATTTGCAAACACGCCTCGCCGAACAGCAAAAAGCACCGCCCGCGCCGGTCGTCACACCGACGCCAACGCCTGTTGCTGCACCCGTCGAATCCCCGGATGAAGGTTTGAGCTGGCCGCTGCTCGGGGGGCTGGTGTTGTTGCTGGGGGTGCTGGCCGCGTTGTTTGTTCATCGCCGACGCCAACAGCAGCTGCAAGGCGTTGCACCGCTGCCGATCCTGCCGCTGCGCAATGATCCGGATGTTGATGAAACCGAAGATAGCCGTTCCGTCACGGCTCACGCTGTGGCTGAACAGCGAGAAGAACCGGCGGCAGGTGATGTGTTGGAAGCGGTGGGGATCTACCTGGCCTATGGGCGACTTGGTGAAGCGGCCGGGTTGTTGCGCGATGCGTTGCACAAGGAGCCCGAGCGCGTCGATCTTGGCCTGCAATTGCTGGAAGTGCTGGGGCGTCAGGGTGATAACGCGGCGTTCGAGCAACAGGAAAGTCATTTGCGAGCGCTTGGCGTGGAGGCGCAATCCTTACAGGACGTCCGCGCCCGGCATCCAAAACTGGTGGCTGTTGCACCGTTGGCGACAGTCGCGCCAGTGGTCGCCGGCGTAGCCCCCATCTTCGTTGCTGCCCCTGAGCCCGCGCCACCCGAGGATGATTTCGAATTGAATCTGGACGAATTGTCGATGGATTCCAGTTGGGATCTGAATGACAACCGTTCGGCGCCGGTTCAGCCATCCGTCGCAGATTCCGCTTTCAGTTCGAGCCTGCAAGTGTTGCCGCAGGGCTTTGAACTGCCGGAGACCACGGTCAGCGAGGACGCCGAACTTGAGTGGATCCCCGAGCCGGATGCGCAACCACTGGACGATGATTTTCTCGATGAGTTTGCTGATCCAGAGCCATCGCTCGCGCTGGAGCCGCTGGATCTGCAGATGTCGGAGCCAGAAGCAGCGGCGGGGGCCGGGAAGCTCGAACAGGCACAGACCTGCATCGATGACGGAGACATCGACAGCGCGATTGCCTTGCTCAATGAATTGCTCAAGGAAGGCGATGAGCCATTGAAGCAAACCGCCAGGACCCTTCTGGCAGGCATCCGTTGACCCAGGCGTACCGACACTGATGTGGTGTTCTAAACGACGTCATCGCGGGCAAGCCCGGGATGGCAATAGAACAGGCAGCCCCACTCTGAATCTTGATCAAAAGGTCTGGCCCAGATTCAGATAAACCGCCTGCTCATTCGCATCATTGAGTCCATAACTGAAATTCAACGGCCCCAGCGGCGTATCGAAACCGATAAACACACTCGCCGCGTTGATGTAGCCGCTGTCGAACTCATTGTCGTTGTTCCACGCCCGTCCACGTTCCAGCGAAGCACCGGCGTACAGCGGGAAATCCAGCGGCAGGTACGAGCGCGGTGTCAGTCGACGGTAATAAACCGCACGCATCAAACTGACGTTCTGCCCGGAAATCGCATCCTCGCGGAACCCCGACAATTGCCGCGCACCGCCGAGCAGGAAGCTCGACGTCACCACGTTGGTGTCATCGAGGGTACGGCCATAGCGCCCACCGAGAATCAGTGTGTCTGGCCCGCGGCTCATCGCCTTGTCGAGTTTGAACTCCCACTGTCGATAGCGCGTATCCGAACCCAGGCTTGGCTCGAATTGCAGGAACGTCAGGCTGATGTCCTTGCCTTCGTGAGGGTAGTAAACGTTGTCCAGCGAATCATAGGAATACTTCAGCGAGTAGAAACCTTCGTTGAAGTTTTCGCTGGGCAGATCCTGATCGCCGATCCGCACATCGGCCTTGCCCCAGGCTTCGCCGACGCCGAAACGCACTTCACCGTTGTTGCCGATTTGCCGGCCGACATTCAGCGCCATGCCGTAGCGCTCGACGCGGTACTGGGCGATCGGATCATTGTCGAGGACTGCATCGACGTTCTGTGCTTCGAACACCACCGAGGGCGCAATGAAGTAGCGCGAACCGACGTCCAGTGGCTGATAGAACTCGGTGTACAGCTCCTGTTTGTCGCCAATCTGCGCGCGGGTCAGCCATTCCGCGCCGAGGCGGTTGATCCCGTTGATGCGGTAACTGGCGCCGAGGTTGAAGGCGCTGTCGCCGCGCATGTCGTCCGACAGGTTCAGACCGACCCGCAGGTAATCGGTGCCGCTGCGCTTGCCGCGAGCGCTGATCACCAGCGTGTGATCCTGGCCCTTGTGAACCACGCGGTATTGCACCTGCTCGAAGTAGTCGAGGCCGTACAAGGTGCCCATGTCCGAGTGCAAGCGTCCCAGATCCAGTGGCTCGCCGATGTGCTGACGGATGTAGTAGCGGATCACATCGTCATCGACTTTCGAGTCGTTCTCGACGCGGATCGCGGTGATGATTGGCGTGCGCTGGCCGGGCGCGCGGGCGGCGTCGAGTTCAGCGTCCTGAGGCTCGCTGGGCTTGAGGCGGGCGAGGCGGGCGTCGAGGATTCGGGTGGCACGATAACCGGCATCGATCATCTCCTGGGCGCGACCGAAATCGGTGACGCCGAAGCTTGCCAGTGCCGGCTGGATCAACACGTCAGTCGGTTTGAGGGCGGCCAGTTGTTCTTCGGAGTTGCGCCGCGTCATCAGGGTGATCGACTGGTTGAGCACGTCGACCACGGTGGTCAGTTGTTTGCGGTTGCGCAACGGTGTGCCGATGTCGACCACAATCGCGATATCGACGCCCATCTGCCGTGCGACATCCAGCGGAATGTTGTCGGTCATGCCGCCGTCCACCAACAGGCGACCATCGAGTTCGACCGGGGCGAACACCGCCGGGATCGACATGCTGGCGCGGATCACCTGCGGCAGGTGGCCTTTGCGGAACACCACTTTCTCGCCGTTGGCAATGTCGGTGGCCACGGCGCGGAACGGGATCGGCAGTTTGTCGAAATCACGGGTGTCACTGGTGTGGGCCAGCAGGCTTTCCAGCAGCAGCGCCAGGTTCTGGCCCTGAATCACGCCGAGTGGCAGGCCGAGGCTGCCGTCATCGCGAAAACTGAGTTTCTGTTTGACCAGAAAGTCGCGGTCATCCTGCTTGCGTCGGAACGGCACGTCCTCCCGGGGCGGCGCATCGGACAGCGCCTGTTGCCAGTCGATGCCGAGGGCGAGTTTTTCCAGTTCATCGATCTTGTAGCCCGAGGCATACAGGCCGCCGACCACCGCGCCCATGCTGGTGCCGGCGATCGCATCGATCTTGATGCCTTGTTCTTCCAGAGCCTTGAGCACGCCGATGTGCGCCAGGCCGCGAGCGGCACCGCCGGACAGCACCAGGCCGACTTTCGGTCGCGGTGTTTCAGTGGCGCAAACGAACAGTGGAAGAAAACCAAGCAGCAGGCAGAACAGCAGACGGCGCATTGTGAGTCTCGGGGCAAGCGATAAAGCCGGCTATTATAGCGGCGCCCTCTGTCTCAGGAGTTTCAGTGAACATGTCTGCCGCAAAAGCCGAAGTCGTCATTACCTATTGCACCCAATGCCAGTGGCTGCTGCGCGCCGCGTGGCTGGCGCAGGAACTGCTCAGCACCTTTGGTGATGACCTGGGCAAAGTGTCGCTGGTGCCGGGCACTGGCGGGGTATTCCAGATTACCTGCGCGGGCGTGCAGATCTGGGAGCGCAAGGCTGACGGCGGTTTTCCCGAAGCGAAAGTGCTGAAGCAGCGTGTTCGCGATCAGATCGATCCTGACCGCGACCTCGGCCACAACGACCGCACTCAGTGAGACGCGGCCTCGGCAGCGACGGTTTTTTTACTGGAGTTGCCTGACATCCGCGCCGACACAACGATGGCGACGATGATCAGTGCGCCACCCATCAACATCCGTAGCGTCGGATTTTCGTTGAACAGCAGCCAGGCGACGGTAATGCCGTAAACCGGCTCCATCGCAAACACCACCGCAGCGGTGCGCGCCTTGATCACCGCCAGACTGGCAACGAAAAGGCTGTGGGCAACGCCGGTGCAGAACACGCCGAGCAGGGCGATCCACAACCAGTCCAGCGCGCGCACCTCGCTCAGTTGCGGCGCCGCCACCGGTAACAGACACAGCGCCACCACCACGTTTTGACACAACGCCGCCTGCACCGCCGGGATGCGTCCGGAGCTGGCGCGGTTGGTCAGCGACAGCAGCGCGAACAACAGGCCCGACAACACCGCCCAGAGCAAACCCGTGGTTGCGCCGCTGGCCAGATCGAACGCCGGGGTCACGAGGATCAGGCCGACGCTGACCAGCACCACCAGCACGATTTCATTGGCGCGGATACGTTCGCGGAAAATCAGCCCTTCGAGAATTACCGTGAATGCCGGAAAACTGGCAAAACCCAGGGTGGCAATGGCCACTCCGGCGACCTTCACCGCGATGAAAAAGCTCACCCAGTGCCCGGCCAGCAAAACGCCGCTCAGGACCAGACGGCGCCAGTCCACCGCTTGCAGTTTTTGCCAGCCGTGCTGACTGGCGAAACGGGCGAAAAACCCCAGGGCAAGTACAGCGAAAGCGGCTCGTCCGAAAACGATAACAGCGGGCGAGGCGGCGGCGAGTTTGCCGAACACACCGGTCAGGCCGAACATCAGAGCACCGATATGCAGGGCGCCAAGGGCGGTACGCGGAGTCATTGCAATCCTTCTATCTCAAACCCAAATTCAACTGTAGGAGCTGCCGCAGGCTGCGATCTTTTGATCTTGCTTCCAAAAAACACATCAAAAGATCGCAGCCTTCGGCAGCTCCTACATTGAATCGTGTCGAGGCCAATGTGTCTGTCGGCGGACTATCGTTTTTTGTTGTAGGAATCGCGCCGCAGTTGGCCGGGCGATGAACCGAATTCGCGTAGGACGGCGGCAGAGAAGGCGCTTTGCGAGCTATAACCGACCCGACTGGCGATTTCGCCGATGGGCAGCGTGGTTTCGCGCAACAGGCCGACAGCTTTGTGCAGGCGTCGACTGCGAATGTAATCCATCGGCGTCTGCCCGCATTCGGCCATGAATCGTGCATGCAGGCGCGCGCTGGATAATCCGGCGACCCGCGCCAGATCGGCGACCTGCAGCGGATAAGCAGCGTTTTGTTCGATGTGCGCATCCAGTGCCGCGTAGGGCAGGCAGCGGGCGGCGAGTTCGACCGGTTGCGCATGATTGAGGCTGGCCAGCAGCAGCACCGCACCTTGCTGGGCAATCAGCGGGTCGCTGACCGGGCTGTTCGCCAGCCAACTGACCAATTGGCTTTGCCCGGAATCCAGCGACAGACGAGCCGGGTTGTCGAGCAAGCGGCGGCTGGCCTCGGCATGATCACCGAGCGAATCGGCAATCCATTGCCCGTCAGGAATATCCAGCACCAGACAGCGACTGCCCTGCGGACTGCCGCAGGCGTGATGGGCGCCGGATGGAATCACCACGAAGCTCTGCTGACGCACCTGGCTACCGCAACCCTCGACCTCGAAATCCAGCGCGCCGGACAGGCCAAACACCAATTGGGCATGGTCGTGGCTGTGGACGATCAGATCGCGGGTGTACTGACGCAGGGTGAGAATCGGTCGCATGGCAAGTCTCCGGACAGGCCGCCAGTCTACACCGACGCCACCGGGCTGCGCTGTCACACGACTGACTCGCGCCTGTCATGGTCGATTAACCGGGTGGGTGCAAGCTGCTGAAAACATCGTAGAGGGTTGCCCATGACCAGCGCCGAGCTCGCCAAACCCAGCCGCAAACAACGGGTGCGCACCTTGTGGATTTCTGACGTGCATTTGGGCACGCGGGATTGCCAGGCCGAGCACTTGTCGCAATTTCTCAAGGGCTACCACGCCGACAAGATCTACCTGGTCGGCGACATCATCGACGGCTGGAAACTGCGCGGCGGCATGTACTGGCCGCAGGCGCACACCAACGTGATCCGCCGCTTGCTGACCATGAGCAAGCGCGGCACCGAGGTGATCTACGTCACCGGCAACCACGATGAATTCCTGCGCCGCTATTCGAAACTGATTCTGGGCAACATTCAGTTGGTCGACGAGGCGGTGCACATCACGGCGGACGGTCGGCACCTGCTGGTGATTCACGGTGACCAGTTTGATGTGATCACCCGTTATCACCGCTGGCTGGCCTTTCTCGGTGATTCGGCTTACGAGTTCACCCTGACGCTCAATCGCTGGCTCAATCACTGGCGCGCCCGATATGGTTACGGTTACTGGTCGTTGTCGGCCTACCTGAAGCACAAGGTGAAGACCGCGGTGAGTTTTATCAGTGATTTCGAAGAAGCCATCGCCCATGAATGCGTGAAGCGCGAACTGCACGGCGTGGTGTGCGGACACATTCACCATGCCGAGATTCGTAAAGTCGGTGAGGTGGATTACCTCAATTGCGGCGATTGGGTGGAGTCGTGCACGGCGCTGATCGAGCATTGGGATGGCACGATCGAGTTGTATCGGCTGGCGGATGCGCAGGCGCGCGAGGCCGAGCTAAAGGCTGCCAAGGTCCCAGAGATCGCCTGATTCTCGGGTGGTTGGAGGGCCTCATCGCGAGCAGGCTCACTCCTACAGTTAACTGAGGTCCTTCAGGGGAAATTCGGTCAACTGTAGGAGTGAGCCTGCTCGCGATGAGCCGCGCAGCGGTTCCGGACAAATTCACGCTGGTGAGTGTTCTTCCATGGCAGCCTTGTAGATCGAGTTCTTCGGCTGGGCAAACAGCCTTTCCATCATCGGCTCAAAGAAGCTCAGCGGCAGCGTGTCATACGCCGGGTCAAACGCCGCCGCGTCGTACTTTGCGCAAAACTCGGCAGTCGCCTGAAACTGCGGATGCTCCTTGAACTGCTCGCGCAAGTGCCGATCCATGCCCAAGTGATGAAAGAAGTAGTAACCCTGAAACACCCCGTGCTTCTCGACCATCCACAGATTTTCGGCACTGACGAATGGCTTGAGAATCGCCGCCGCAATGTCCGGATGGTTGTATGAGCCCAGCGTGTCGCCAATGTCGTGCAGCAACGCACACACCACGTATTCCTCGTCCCGCCCGTCACGGAAGGCGCGGGTCGCGGTTTGCAGCGAATGGGTCAGGCGATCCACCGGGAAACCGCCGAAATCACCTTCGAGCAATTTCAGGTGGGTCATGATCCGTGACGGCAATTGCCTGGCGTAGGCACTGAAGTCCGCAGCGATGATCGCCCAGTCTTCCTGGGTGCCATCCTGCATATGGGTGAAGCGGGCGCTGGCGTTCATCGGCCATCCTCAATGTTGTTGTTCAGAAGGCCACGCGACCGAGGATCATGTCGCGATACATGACGAAGTCGCCGAGCAGGCTGTACAGCGGATGCTGAAACGTCGCCGGGCGGTTCTTTTCAAAGAAGAAATGCCCGACCCAGGCGAAGCTGTAACCGGCCAGCGGCAGGGCCAGCAACAGCAGCCATGCGCCCTTGGCGATGGTCATGGCGAGAATAAAAATCACCAGTGTCGTGCCGATAAAATGTAGCCGACGACAGGTACTGTTGCTGTGTTCGCTGAGGTAATACGGATAGAACTCGGCGAAGCTGTTGAAATGCTTGATGTTTTCCACGACCGCGATCTCTGTGGTTATTGTTCTGGCGACGAGTTGTTCTGCGGGTAGCCTATTTGAGTCTAGAGTGATCATTGGCGTGGGCCAGTGACAATCGGCGCCACTTTAGTATCCTTCGCAAATCAGGCCGTAGCATGCGGCCCCTCATGTAAAAGAAAAACGCCATGAGCGAACGAACAACTTCTGCAAGCTGGGCGATGGGGATTGTCAAAGCATTGGAGATGGACGGCCTGGATTGCCGGGTACTGTTCAAGCAACTGGGGCTCGATTACTCCGCCCTGGATGATCCGGATGCGCGCTTCCCGCAAGATTCCATGACCCGACTCTGGCAACGGGCGGTCGAGCTGTCCGGCAATCCGGCGATCGGCCTGAACATGGGCAAAGTGGTGCGACCGGCGTCGTTTCATGTCGCCGGCTATGCGCTGATGTCCAGTAACACTTTGGCCGAAGGTTTCCAGCGACTGGTGCGTTATCAGCGGATCATTGCCGAAAGCGCTGACCTGAGTTTTCGTCTGCTTGAGGATGGTTACGCGCTGATCCTGACGGTGCACGGCGATCACCTGCCACCGACCCGGCAAAGTGCCGAAGCCTCGCTGGCCTGCGCTTTGGCCCTGTGTGGCTGGTTGACCGGGCGCACGCTGCACCCGGTCAAAGTGCTGGTGCAAGGTGACGAGCCGGCAGATCTGCAACCCTATAAACAGGCTTTCCATGCACCGCTGATGTTCAACGCGCCGTACGATGCGCTGATTTTCGAGCGCGCTGACATGGAAGCACCGCTGCCCACGGCCAATGAGGCGATGGCGTTGCTGCATGACCGGTTCGCCGGGGAATATCTGGCACGATTTTCCGAAAGTCGCGTGACCCACAAGGCCCGGCAGGTGCTCTGCCGCTTGCTGCCCCAGGGCGAACCGAAGCGCGATACCGTTGCGCAGACCTTGCACTTGTCGCAACGCACCTTGCAGCGCCGGTTGCAGGAGGAGGGCACAAGTTTTCAGCAGTTGCTCGATGACACCCGCCGCGAACTGGCCGAGCAATATCTGGCGCAACCGAGCATGACCTTGCTGGAAATTGCCTATCTGTTGGGTTTTGCCGATCCGAGCAACTTCTTCCGCGCATTCCGTCGCTGGTTCGACACCACGCCCGGTGATTACCGGGCGCGGCTGTTACAGGCGCCGAATGTGATCAGTGACGCCAAAAGGCCGGAATACACAGCACAAACACCGTAATGATCTCCAGTCGGCCGAGCAGCATGCCGAACGACAGGATCCACTTGGCAGCATCCGGCAGGGTGGCAAAGTTGCCTGCCGGGCCGATGGTCTCGCCCAGCCCCGGACCGACGCCGGACACGGTACTGGCAGCGCCGGTCAGCGCGGTCATCCAGTCGACGCCGAGCAGCGACAGCAGCAGGGCGATCACGCAGATGGTGATCGCAAAGAAAAACGAGAACGTCAGAATCGAACGCACGATCTCTTCATCGAGGCGATGACCGTTGTACTTCTGCTTGATCACCGCACGTGGGTGAATCAGTTGGTTAAGGTTGGCCTTGAGCAGGATATAGGCGACCTGGAAACGGAAGATCTTGATCCCGCCCGCCGTCGACCCGGAACAGCCGCCGACGAAACCCAGGTAGAAAAACAGCATCAGCGAAAAGTTGCCCCACAGGCTGTAGTCGCCAAGGGCGAAACCGGTGGTGGTGACGACTGACGTCACGTTCAGCGCCACATGCCGTAAGGCTTCCAGCCAATGCAGATTGGTCGTCCACCAGTACCAGGTGCCGAGCACCAGCCAGGTCACCAGCAACATGCCGAGCAAACCCTGCACCTGTTGATCCTTGATCAACGCCTTGCGGTTGCCGCGCAACGTCGCCACGTAAAGGGTGAACGGCAGGCTGCCGAGAATCATGATAACCACCGCAACCCAGTGCACCGCCGGTTGTGTCCACTTGGCAAGCGATTGGTCGGACGTCGAGAACCCGCCAGTGGAAATCGCCGACATCGCGTGGTTGATTGCATCGAACGGGCTCATTCCGGCCCACCAGAACGCCAGGCTGCCGAGAATGGTGATGCCGACATACGCCGCCACGATCAGACGCGCCACCATGTGCGAGCGGGGCATGACTTTTTCCGAACGATCCGAAGACTCGGTCTGAAACAGACGCATGCCACCGATGCGCAGCAACGGCAGAATCGCCACCGCCATACCGATAAAGCCGATACCACCCAGCCAGTGCAGCAGCGAGCGCCACATCAGGATGCCGGGGGACATGCTGTCGAGTCCGCTGAGCACAGTCGATCCGGTGGCGGTGATGCCGGACATGCTTTCGAAAAACGAGTCGGTGTAGCTGATGTGCTGAGTCAGCAGAAACGGCAGCGCGGCGAAAATACACACCACCAGCCAACTGGTGACGGTCAGCAAATACATGTCGCGCGGACGCAGATGAATGTGCTCGGGCCTGCCGGGAATCACCAGCGCAAGACCGGCGACGAAGGTAATCATGCTCGCCCAGAGGAACGACGGCAGATCGCTGGTGCGTTCGAAAATCACCAGCGTGGCCATGGGCACGACCATGGCCACGGCCAGGGTGATCAGGAAGATGCCGATGATGAAACCAATGATCCGTAAGGTCGGCAACGCCATGAAGTCCGCTCGGGCTGATGTGGGAAGGGCGCCATTCTACCCGTGGGGCAGGGCATGTAAACCGGCATCCCGTTGGCAGATGCAGCTAGAATAGCCGCACATTTTTCTCAGGAGGTGGCCGATGCAGGCTCTCGACGCTTTGCTCAACCGTGTTTCCGTTCCCCGACTGGTCGAACCGGCCCCCACTGCCGAGCAACGCGAAGCGCTGTTTGCCGCCGCTCTGCGGGCTCCGGACCACGGCCATTTGCAGCCGTATCGCTTTCTGACAGTTGAAGGAACGGCGCGCGAGCAGATGGGCGAATTGCTGGCCGAGGCTGCGCAAATGCAGCAAGGCGAAGTCACCGAAGCGATGATCGACAAGGCCCGCAACGGCCCGCTGCGTGCGCCGCTGGTGGTCGTGGTGATCGCCAAATTGCAGGAACACGTCAAGTACCCGAAGGCCGAGCAATTGCTCGCAGCCGGGTGTGCAGCACACGGAATTTTGCTGGCGGCGTATGCGCAGGGGATTGGTGCGGTGTGGCGTACGGGCGATCTTGCGTATTCCAGCCACGTGGCCAAAGGTTTGGGCCTGGCAGAAGGCGAGGAGGTGATTGCGTTCCTGTACCTCGGCACGCCGCAGAAAGAGCCACGGGTGGCGGAGAAGGTTGACCTGGCCGAGTTCGTCAGCGCCTGGCCCGCTAAGCCCTGAAATCAAAAGATCGCAGCCTGCGGCAGCTCCTGCATTGGAATGCGTTTTCCTGTAGGAGCTGCCGAAGGCTGCGATCTTTTTGCATCATCGAAAATCTACGGCTGAACCACTGCACCGGGCACCAGCGGTAATTCCAGGCTGGCAATAAACCCGCCCTGCGGATGATTGGCCAGCGTCAGGCTGCCGCCATGCCGCTCCGCCGCCCGTCGCGCAATCGCCAGTCCCAGTCCGTGTCCGGCGGCTGTCTGCCCTGGCGCCCGATAAAACGGCTCGCCCAACTGGCTCAGATGCTCTTCCTGCACCCCCGGCCCATGGTCGCGCACACTCACGACAATTTTTTCGCCCTGACGCGACGCCTGCATTTCAATGGCCTGACCTTCAGGATTGAAACGCTGGGCATTGCGCAACAGGTTGTCGACAGCCCGCTCAATCATCGTCGGCCAGCCTTTGAGGTTCAGTTGCGGCTCGGTCTCGAGGCGCACCGTCTGCTCCGGTGAGCCAAGCTGCGCATCCTTCTGCAGGGTGCCCAGCAGCGCATTCAGATCCACGTCTTCAGCGCTGGCATTGTCGGCATCGACCCGCGCCAGCACCAGAATTTCACTGATCAACGCTTCCAGCCGATCACACTCGCGGGTCAGGCGCGGCCAGAGTTTTTCCCGCTCTTCAGGATTAGCCCGCTCCGCCAGCGCCAAGGCAATTCGTAATCGCGCCAGCGGTGAACGCAGTTCGTGCGACACATCGCGCAATAGTTGGCGCTGACTGCCGATCAGGCTTTGCAGGCGCGCACCCATGCGGTTGAAATCGGTGGCCAGCACGCCGAATTCATCACGACGGTTGGCCAGTTTCGCCAGGCTGTTTTGCTGATAGGTTGTCTGCCCCAGATCATGCACCGCGCCGCGCAAACGGCTGAGTGGGCGGGTGATCGAGAAGGTCACCAGCAGGCTGAACAGCGTCAGCACCACCAGCGCAATGCCCAGCGCACTCAGCGGCCAGAGCAGGCTTTCGCGGTGCCAGGCGTCGAGTTCAGGGTGCGGGATACGGTAAATGAACAGGTAAGTGTCGCCAGTTTTGTCACTGGTGAACTCGTCCGTCAGACGCCGCCATGGCAGGCGGCGGTCATCGTTGTTCTGCCGCGCTTCGAAGGCGGCGGCGCGACGCGGGAAGGTGCCGCGCACCACCGGATCGCCGCTTTCGTTGAGCACCTGAACGTCGATGTGATACTGGCGTTTGCGTTGTTCGAGGATGTCCTGGGCGGCTTCTTCGCCCTGGGCTTCGTAGGTTTGCGTCCACTCGGCGGCCAGAGTGTTGAGACCCGGATGGCGGCTGAGAATCCACGCGTCCTGATTGAGCATGTGCCCCAGCAGAATCGAAAGCCCTGCCACCAGAGCAATGGCCAGCCAGAAGCTCGCGAGAATACGCCAGAACAATGAACGCACAGAAAATCCTCAATCAAACATAAAAGCCCATGTTGGAATGGGGCTCCTGTGGCGAGGGGATTTATCCCCGTTGGGTCGCGCAGCGACCCCAAAACCTGCGATTGAGAAACATCAGAAATATCGCATGCAATGATTTGGCGACTGCTACGCAGCCGAACGGGGATAAATCCCCTCGCCACAAAGGCAGACCCGACGGTGTTGGCCGTCGGGTCCGGGTCAGAACATTATTGCGCTTTTTGCGGCTGTTGCGCTTTCCAGGCCTTGAACTCGGCCCATTCGGCGCGGCGTTCGGCTTGTTTCTTCTGGATCTCGTCGAATTTCTTCTGTTGATCCGGTTTCAATACCGCACGCACATCGGCTTCGGCTTTCTTGTGGTTGGCGGCCATCTCGTCTTTCAGGGCTTTCTGATCGGCTGGCGAAAGTTTTTCCAGGTACTTGTCGACCACTTGCTTACGCTCGTGCATCTGCTCGCCCATGATCTTGCGGATCTGCTCACGCTGTTCGCGGGACAGGTCGAGTTGGCTGTACGGGCCTTTGCCGTGCATGCCGTGCATCTGACCGCCGTGGCGAGCACCGTCCATCGGGCCACCCATCGGGCCGCCATCTTGCGGCATGGCCATGGCGACGGTTGGCAGAGCGGCAGCGAACATCAGAGCGATAAGAGTCTTGCGCATGGTGTATCTCCTTGTCTCGTTCCCGGTACGTTCCGGATGAGTGCAGATTACGGAGATCAAGGTCAGCGGCGGTCAGTGCTGCGTAAAGCTTGGGTAAAGACGCTTTGCGTCAGACTTTACACAGATCCCCGTGTAGGAGCTGCCGAAGGCTGCGATCCTTTTATCGTGCTCTTGAAAGAAAAATCAAAAGATCGCAGCCTTCGGCAGCTCCTACAGAGGCGGCGATGTTTCGTTATCTCCATGTGCGGGAGGATGTGCTGCTTCAGAGGCTGTAGTAGTAGCCGCGGCTGCGCAGGGCGACGATGCGCGGGCGACCGTCCGGGTGGGGGCCGATCTTTTTGCGCAGGTTGCTGACGTGCATGTCGAGGCTGCGGTCGTAGAGGGTCAGTTTGCGGCCGAGGGCGAGTTGCGCCAGTTCCTGTTTGTCCAGTGGCTCGCCGGGTTGCTTGAGCAAGGCTTCGAGCAGGCGGCTTTCGGAAACGGTCAGCGTCAGTTCTTTCTCATCGATGCTGACCACGCCGCGCACCGGGCTGAAACTCAGGTCACCCAGTTCAAGTTGCGTCGACACGGCGGCCGGATGACTGCGGCGCAACACGGCGCGCAAGCGAGCGGTCAGCTCACGGGGATCGCAGGGTTTGGCCAGGTAATCGTCGGCGCCCAGCTCCAGGCCGAGGATACGATCCAGCGGTTCGCCGCGTGCCGATAGCATCAGCACTGGCAGATCGGCGTGATCGTTGCGCAGCTGCTTGAGCAGTTCAAGACCGCTGCCGTCGGGCAGCATCACGTCCAGCACCACCGCCGCCGGGGCGGTTTCCGCCAATGCCTTGCGGGCGCTCTGACCATCGTGGCAGGCACGCACCTGAAAGCCTTCCTGGCTCAGCCAACTGCTCAGGAGTTCACACAACTCCTGGTCATCATCAATCAGTAACAGCTCGCTCATGACTCACTCAATTTAACCATTGCCGACGTTTTCGGCTTGCACCACTGGCAAAGATACCGCAGAGCAGCGCCAATAGCGCTACCCCGGCCCCGGTAACGAACCACTGCTGCTGATCGGTCAACAGGCGCGGCAGCGGGCTGGCCTGGGCTTCCTTGAGTTGCAGCTTGAGGCGCTGGTTCTCTTGGCGCAGCCGGGCGAGCTGAGCGCTCTCGCGTGTGTTGTCAGCATTTTGCAGTTGTTTGTTCAATTCTTCTCGCTGCTGCTCGCTGGCCTTGAGGCGCTGCTGCAACTCGGTGATCTGACTGCCGGCGCTCAATGACAGCGGCGTGGAGTTACCGCCATCGGTGGTTTCCTCACCATGGGCGGGCGCCATGATCGACAACGTGACCAACATCAGACACAACGGACCCTTGCGCATCGCGACACCTGCTTCCAAATGGATATTGGGCAGGTTGTCGGCAGGCAAACGAGAATAATGAGCGATTGAGAGCGGCAAGAACCAGGAAGGTTCATTGCCAGAGGCAATGTCGCAGGCGGTGAGGGGATAAATCCCCTCACCGCAGGACTTTTAAGGCAGGACTTGCTTGAACGGCTTGACGATCACATTGGCATACACGCCAGCGGCAATGTACGGATCGGCATCGGCCCACGCCTGCGCGGCGCTCAGGGAATCGAACTCGGCAACGATCAGGCTGCCGGTGAAACCCGCTGCGCCCGGATCATTGCTGTCGACGGCCGGGTGCGGGCCGGCCAATACAATGCGGCCTTCGCCCTTGAGCACTTGCAGGCGTTCCAGATGCGCAGGGCGGGCGGCCAGGCGTGCTTCCAGCGAGTTGGCGACGTCGGTGGCAATGATTGCGTAGAGCATGTCAGTCCTCGGTTTTTGGTGTTGTGGTATCGGCGTCGTGCAGGTGACGGGACAGGTAGATGCCCTGGCCGACCAGGAACAGCACGGTCATGCCGAGGCTGCCAAACACCTTGAAGTCCACCCAGATGCTCTGGAAGGTAAAGGCGACGAACAGGTTGGCGGCCCCGCAGAACAGGAAAAAGGCGATCCAGGCGATGTTCAGGCGGGTCCAGACCGGATCCGGCAGAGTCAGTGCATGGCCCATGATGCGTTTGATCAGTAGGCGGTCACCGATGAAGTGGCTGCCGATGAACGCGGCGGCGAACAGCCAGTTGACCACCGGGGCCTTCCATTTCAGGAATGTCTCGCTATGGAAAGCCAGGGTCAGGCTACCGAAGACGAGGCAGGCGATCAGGGTCAGCCATTGGCTCTTTTCCAGCCTGCGCTGTTTGATGAACAGGGCGCCGTACACCACCAGGGAGCTGATGATCAGCATCGCGGTGGCGCTGTAAATACCGCCTACAGTCAACTCATGACCGGCGACGTCGACGGTACGTGGATCGAGTTTGTAGACGATGAAGAACAGCAGAAGCGGGATGAAATCGATGAATTGTTTCACAGTGAGAGCCAGATGCCGGATGTGGCGGCATAATAACAAACATATGGGCGCGCGATAGCGCCAGCTGATTTGAGGTTACAACTCCCCGTGAATGTTGATTTGCACTGCCATAGCACGGCCTCCGATGGCGCCCTGGCGCCTGCGGTTCTGGTTGCGCGTGCGTTCGAGAACGGCGTGCGAGTCCTGGCGTTGACCGACCACGACACCCTCGAAGGCCTCGCCGAAGCGCGCGCGGCCGCCACTGAACTGGGGATGCAACTGGTCAACGGCGTCGAATTGTCCTGCACCTGGGGCGGCGCAACCATTCATGTGTTGGGCTACGGTTTCGACGTCAACGCCGCGCCGTTGGTCGAGGCGATTGCCAAATTGCACGATGGCCGCTGGCTGCGGTCGGAAGAAATAAGCCGCAAGCTCGCCCTCAAAGGCATGCCCGGCGCCCTCGAGGGCGCCCGGCAGATCCAGCAGGAACTGGGCGACAGCGGCAACGCGCCGGCCCGTCCGCATTTCGCCGACTGGATGGTGCGTGAAGGTTTTGTGAAGGATCGCGCCGAGGCATTCCGCAAATGGCTCGGCGCCGGCAAGCTGGGTGACGTCAAGCAACACTGGCCGACCCTGGAAGACACCGTCGGCACCCTGCGGGCCGCTGGAGCCTGGGTCAGCCTGGCGCACCCGTGGCACTACGATTTCACCCGCAGCAAGCGCCGAAAGCTGATTGCCGACTATATTCAAGCAGGCGGGCATGCGATCGAGGTGGTCAATGGCCATCAGCCTGCGGAACAGGTCGGCAGCCTGGCAATCCTTGCCCGCGAGTTCGGTCTGCTGGTCAGTGCCGGCAGTGACTTCCATGGCCCTGGCGGCTGGTCCGAGATCGGCCAGTACCGGCCGGTTCCCGAGGACCTTCCACCCCTGTGGTGTCGGTTCAAACATGACACAGATATTGCCGCCTTCTGAACAGGTAGAAAATGTGAGTCAATTTTTCCAGATTCATCCGGAAAACCCGCAAGCGCGCCTGATCAAACAGGCGGTCGAGATCATCCGCAAGGGCGGGGTGGTGGTTTATCCCACGGACTCTTCCTACGCCATCGGTTGCCAGATCGGCGACAAGACCGCGATCGAGCGCGTGCGACGCCTGCGTCAGCTCGATGAGAAGCACAATTTCGCCTTGATCTGCAGCGACCTTTCGCAGCTGGGCAACTACGCCAAGATCGACACCGGCACCTTCCGCATTCTCAAGGCGCATTTGCCGGGGCCGTACACCTTTATTCTCAACGCCACCCGCGAAGTGCCTCGGCTGCTCCTGCATCCGAAGAAGCGCACTATCGGTTTGCGTGTGCCAAGTCACCCGATCGCCCTAGCGCTGCTGGCCGAATTGGGTGAACCGCTGATGAGCGTGACCCTGATCATGCCCGGCGACGAAGATCCTTTGAGCGATCCGTACGAAATGCGCCAGTTGCTCGAACATCAGGTGGACTTGATCATCGACGGCGGCTTTGGCGGCATCAAGGCCTCCACCGTGATCGACCTGACCGGCGATGACCCGGAAGTGGTCCGTGTCGGTTGCGGCGATCCGACGCCGTTCATGGTCGAGGCCTGAATGTCCGCAGTGGAAACCGTTGTCGATCCCCAGGCCGGCGCCCAGCAGGAACTGCCGTTTGCCATGGTCTATGGCCAGGCGGTCATGGAAATGCCGCTGGACCTGTATATTCCGCCGGATGCGCTGGAAGTCTTTCTTGAAGCCTTCGAAGGCCCGCTCGACCTGCTGCTCTACCTGATCCGCAAACAGAACATCAACATCCTCGACATCCCGGTGGCGGAAATCACTCGCCAATACATGGGTTATGTCGAGTTGATGCAGTCAGTGCGCCTGGAACTGGCCGCCGAGTACCTGGTGATGGCCGCGATGCTTGCCGAGATCAAGTCGCGCATGCTGCTGCCACGCGCCGAAACCGTCGAAGACGAAGAAGACGACCCGCGCGCCGAACTGATCCGCCGCTTGCAGGAATACGAACGCTTCAAGGCTGCCGCCGAAGGCATCGATGGCCTCAGCCGGGTTGGCCGCGACGTCGTGGTGCCCAAGCTCGACGCCCCGGAAGCCCGCGCACGCAAGCTGTTGCCCGACGTGGCGCTGGAAGAGATTTTGATGTGCATGGCAGAAGTGCTGCGCCGTGGCGACATGTTTGAAAGCCACCAGGTCAGCCGTGAGGCGCTGTCGACCCGCGAACGCATGAGTGATGTGCTGGAACGGCTCAAGGGCGGTGGTTTTGTGCCGTTCGTCGAACTGTTCACCGCCGAAGAAGGCCGCCTTGGTGTGGTGGTGACCTTTATGGCGATCCTTGAACTGGTCAAGGAATCTTTGGTCGAGCTGGTGCAGAATGAGCCGTTCGCGCCGATCCACGTGCGAGCCCGAGCAGAATAACGAGTCGAAACATGAACCTGACTGAACCCCGCGAGCTGGCGCCCCTGCTTGAAGCCTTTCTGTTGGCCTCGGGAAAGCCGCAATCCCTTGAGCGCCTCTACGAACTGTTCGAAGAGGGCGAGCGGCCCGAACCGCCGGTCTTCAAGAAGGCCCTGACGTTGCTGGCCAAATCCTGCGACGGCCGGGCGTTCGAGCTCAAAGAGGTGTCGTCCGGCTATCGTTTGCAGATCCGCGAGAAGTTTTCGCCGTGGGTCGGACGCTTGTGGGAGGAACGCCCGCAGCGCTATTCCCGTGCCTTGCTGGAAACCATCGCACTGATCGCCTATCGCCAGCCGATCACCCGTGGCGAGATCGAAGACGTGCGCGGCGTGGCGGTCAACAGCAACATCGTCAAAACCCTCATTGAGCGCGAGTGGATCCGCATCGTCGGTTACCGCGACGTGCCCGGCAAACCGGCGATGTTTGCGACAACCAAGGCGTTTCTCGATCACTTCAATTTGAAGAACCTTGAAGATCTGCCACCACTGGCCGAGCTGCGCGAGATGGAAGTCGATCCGGTGCTCGATTTCGACGATGCGCCGGTGCCGCAAGGCTTGCAGGAGTTGGCCGATGCCAGCGCCGAGCCGGAAGAGGAGAAGGAAGAAACCAGTTTCCATACCTTGCTGCTGGAACTGGACAGCATGGAGGAGGGAATCAAGACCGACTTCGACGATTTGTTGCGTGATGCCGCCGATGGCGAAGCACCGCCGACTGAGCCGGACGCCGAAGTCGACGAGCCGGTCATCGAGGTTGAACTCGAAGCCGAACCTGAAGAGGACGTGCTCGGCGTCGCTGAAGCGCGAGAAAAACTTCTCGCTGCAGTTGCCGCCCTCGAACAATCGGCGCCAGAACCCGAGCTGAGCGAAGAAGAAGCCGAGGCTCGCGCCCTGGCCGAAGCCATCGAAGCCGAACGCCGCGAGTTCGAAGACTGACGCGATCTCAAGAACACTGCGATCCCCTGTAGGAGTGAGCCTGCTCGCGATAGCGGTGTATCTGCCAAGAAGATGTCGACTGGCACACCGCTATCGCGAGCAGGCTCACTCCTACAAGGGCCTTGTGTGTTTCTGGAGTAGCTATGAGTTCAACCAAAGACCCGTGCATCAGCCTCTGCAAATTCACCGACGACATCTGCCTCGGTTGCGGCCGCAACAAGCGCGAAATCAAGGCCTGGAAGAAACTCGACAAGGACGACAAGCGTACGGTGCTCGCCGAAGCTGCTCTGCGGCTGATCAAACTTGGCGGCGCCGGTCGGCGGAAAAAGAAATAACCTTGGCTTGATCGACTAGTCTCTGATGCGCGATAGCCCACATCCGCGTATGATTCGCGACCCTTCGCCGATCCCTTCGGCCAGGAACCCAGATTCCAATGCTTCAGGCGCTCACTTCGGGGCGATTGAACAGACCACACCGGGAGGTGCCCAGATGAGTGACATCATTCAGAAAGACGACAAGGAAATCGGCCCAGCAGGCGAAAAACTGCAGAAAGTCCTCGCCCGTATCGGCGTCGGCTCGCGCCGTGACGTAGAAGCCTGGATCAGCCAGGGCCGGATCAAGGTCAATGGCAAAGACGCCACCCTCGGTCTGCGCGTCGACATGCACGACGCCATCACCATTGATGGCAAGGTGATCAAGCGCGAAGAAGCCGCCGAATCGGTCCGCCGCGTGATCATGTACAACAAACCCGATGGCGAGATCTGCACCCGTGACGACCCGGAAGGCCGTCCGACCGTGTTCGACAAGCTGCCGCGCCCGAAAGAAGGGCGCTGGATCAACATTGGCCGCCTCGACATCAACACCACCGGTTTGCTGATGTTCACCACCGATGGTGAACTGGCCAACCGTCTGATGCACCCGTCCTACGAGATGGACCGCGAGTACGCCGTGCGTGTACGCGGTGAAGTCGACGACGAAATGATCGAGCGCCTGAAGGCCGGCGTCGTGCTGGAAGACGGCCCGGCCAAGTTCACTGACATCAAGCAGGCGCCGGGTGGCGAAGGCTTCAACCACTGGTATCACTGCGTGGTGATGGAAGGTCGTAACCGTGAGGTTCGTCGTCTGTGGGAATCGCAAGGTCTGGTGGTCAGCCGTCTGAAGCGCGTGCGTTTCGGTCCGGTGTTTCTCAACTCTGACCTGCCGATGGGCCGCTGGCGCGAAATGAGCCAGTACGAAGTCGACATCCTCAGCGCTGAAGTGGGCCTGACGCCGGTTGCCATGCCGCAGCTGAACGCCAAGAGCAAAGACAAGCTTGAGCGTATGCAGCGCAAATCGTCGCGGCCGATGGCCAAGACCGAGCGCGTACGCACTCTGCGTCCAGCCGCTGGCGCGCCGACCGGCCCACGTCCGGGCCGCGAGCCGCAGATCGAAGGCGAGCGTCCAGGTCGCAAGCCAATCGCCCGTGACGGCGAGCGCGCTCCGCGTCCGGCCAACGGTCGCACTGAGCGTGGCGAGCGTGGTGCGCCTGCCGGTCGTGGTACGCCAGTGGCGGATCGCCCGGCGGACACCACCAACAAGCGTCCGGCCAAGCCTGCGCCGAAGCGCCCAGGGATCAAACTGGTCGACGGCGACAAGCCATCGGGCAAGCGTCGCGGTGCACCGGCTGGTTCCGGCCAGCGTCCGGGTTTCGGTCGCAAGAAGCCGGAATGAGGCAGTTGTGAGCTTTGAGCTGCAAGCTTCAAGCTAAAGCGAAAACGCCAACCTTAGGGTTGGCGTTTTTTTTCGTCTGGCGAAAGTGTTGTGGTGGCCGGCCCGACCCCATCGCGGGCAAGCCCGCTCCCACAGGTTTCATTGGTGCACATAACATCTGTGAATAACACAAAACCCTCTGGGAGCTGGCTTGCCAGCGATGAGGCCTGAAGCAGCACCATCGATTCCAGACTTAGAAAACAAATCGTCCATCAAACACTGGCTTGTCATCCAGGGCCAACACCCCACTGGAGAAGATCAGATCCAGGTGATGACTGCCCTTGGCCCCACCCCCAAGCCCCAGATGCAACCCACAATGCCGCTCTTCGAACCCCGCATTACGCGCATACAAATCCTTCACGCCTTCATTGGTGCCAATCCCCAACTCCTCAATTCGCCGGTTCGACGGATTGGCGTCCAGATACTTGTTGAAATCATGCTCAAGCCCCGGCACGTCCGTGGCGATGCGGCTGATGGTCGAGTTCTCGATCCACAACTCCAGCGGCGACTCCAGCACGCCATATTTGCGTGCAAACGGAATGGTGCTGAGGAAGGTGCCCTTGAACTTCACATGGCCATTGATTTCTTCGCTGTGAGTCGCGATCTCACCGGGCGCCAGGTCGAAGTTGCCGACACCGTTGATGTCGGTCCACTTCTTGATACTGCTCAAAGGTGTTTCAAACCGTGAGCCGTGCTCATCGGTAAAGCTCAGCGTGGTGGCCTGGGACATGCGCTGGATCAAGTGGCTGTTGAGCCCGGCAATTCGCTGTGGGGCGATGCTGAAGGTGTCAAAGAAGTAATCGCCGTAATCCTTGAACAGTAGCGACTTCTTCCAGTTTTCCGCCATCACCGATTGCAGCGCGCGGATAAATTCCGGGCCGTCAGGGCGCGGGTTGGGCAGGGTGGAAGAGTCGTAGAAGAAAATGTACAGATCGCTGTCGATAATCGCCGAGGTCAGCGCTGCGGTGCTTTCCAGATCCAGGCGTCGGGCGCTGAACGTGAAGCGTGGATGATCGCCAGCCTGTTCGGCGATGGCGCCGGTCAGCGCTTCGTAATCAGCCGTGTGGCCGAGCAATACCTTCGCCGAGTCGAGGCCGGCGAGGGCAGGGTGATGTTCGAGGTAGTAAAGGAAATGCGAGATCGCGCGGGGCTTATCCATGAGTCCTCCCTGACTGACCGAGAAAAAAGTGGCAGGCACGACCGGCCGGATCATGCCTGCCCGGGATGTCCTACAGAGGCCACATCGCCGTGCCGAACGGAACGACCGCGTCGGCTTGCATCATTTCTACGGCGGCCTCATGGGTCGGTGCTTCAAACCATTCGTCCAGTTGCAGTTCGGTATCCAAGTCTTTTTCCAGTGCTTGCATGGTCGATCTCCTAGATGACTTTCACGGTTGTGACTGGCCGGTCGAGGTGGCCGGCAAGACGTGAAGAACCTAGTTCAGGGACTTTTGTAATGCAAAAAATTATTTATTTAATTTTTAAATGAACTTTTTATTCTGTTTTCCAAGTGCTGTTTTCTTATTTAAAAACAAAAAACTAAGTGGCCGTTTTCATTAGCAAGCTAGCTACCGTCAATTTGCAGACGTCTGACGGAAATGTCTGAAGTGGAAATTTTACGTTACGCACTGTAAATAAATGTTTACGAAAATCCCGCTAAAACCCAATGGAACACCGCGCAATTCGCCGGTGTAAGGAAAAGCTGCCGGAGCCCCGCCCGCCGGGAGCTGCGCAAGGCTCTGGCGCGCTTGTTTCAGAGGCGCTTGAAGGGTGAGATGCGCCCCATGCCTGTCGTGCAGGTGCATAACAAGAAGGAGGCGCAATGAACGCCGTGACTGATCTCCACTTCTCTCCGTGGGACGGTTTTTCCCTCGTCCCCGTCGATGGCCTGCAAAGGCCTGACTCAATTTTTGCAGCCGCTCGAGCGTCTCGAGGCGGACACACGCAATCCCGGCAACCGCCACGCTGATCCAGCGGGGTCTGGCAGCAGGGGGTTAGCGGTGTACAATGCGCCGCGTTTTAACTGTGACCCTCTGCGTAATCGCGCAAAACTCAAGGCTACCCGCCTTGTTCACTCCGCCGCGTCATAAGCGTGTCGGGTTCGATTTCGTCACAGATAAAAACAAACAGGTGACGCATGACCGTTGTAATTGAGCTGAACTCCTGGTGCCTGCGCTGGGGTTTGATCGGGGCTGCTTGAAATCGCAACCTTGCAGCAACGTCTACTGAACATCATCAAACCTTGCGTGAGACCTTTTTCATGAGTGGACAACCCTCGCAATCAGGCGAGCTGAAACGCGGCCTGAAAAATCGCCACATTCAACTGATCGCCCTCGGTGGCGCGATCGGTACCGGATTGTTCCTCGGCTCGGCCGGGGTGCTGAAATCCGCCGGCCCGTCGATGATCCTCGGCTATGCCATCTGCGGCTTCATCGCCTTCATGATCATGCGCCAGTTGGGCGAAATGATCGTCGAAGAGCCGGTGGCCGGTTCCTTCAGCCATTTTGCGCACAAGTACTGGGGCGGCTTTGCCGGCTTCCTGTCGGGCTGGAACTGCTGGATCCTGTACATTCTGGTGGGCATGTCCGAGCTGACAGCCGTCGGCAAATACATTCACTATTGGGCGCCGGAGATCCCGAGCTGGGTCACCGCTGCCGCATTCTTCGTGCTGATCAACGCGATCAACCTGGCCAACGTCAAAGTCTTCGGTGAAGCCGAATTCTGGTTCGCGATCATCAAGGTCGTGGCCATCGTCGGCATGATTGCCCTCGGCAGCTACCTGCTGGTCAGCGGCCACGGCGGCCCGCAAGCCTCGGTCAGCAACCTGTGGTCCCACGGCGGCTTCTTCCCCAACGGCGTCAGCGGTCTGGTGATGGCCATGGCGATCATCATGTTTTCGTTTGGCGGTCTGGAAATGCTCGGTTTCACCGCAGCCGAGGCCGACAAGCCGAAAACCGTGATCCCGAAAGCAATCAACCAGGTGATCTACCGGATCCTGATTTTCTACATCGGCGCCCTGGTGATCCTGCTGTCGCTGACGCCATGGGACAGCCTGCTGGAAACCCTCAACGCCTCCGGCGATTCCTACAGCGGTAGCCCGTTCGTGCAAGTGTTCTCGATGCTGGGCAGTGACACCGCTGCGCACATCCTCAACTTTGTCGTGCTGACGGCGGCGCTGTCGGTCTACAACAGCGGCACCTACTGCAACAGCCGCATGTTGCTGGGTATGGCCGAGCAGGGCGATGCGCCAAAAGGTCTGGCGAAGATCGACAAACGCGGCGTGCCGGTGCGTTCGATCCTGGCTTCGGCGGCAGTGACCCTGATTGCTGTGCTGCTCAACTATTTGATCCCGCAGCATGCTCTGGAGCTGCTGATGTCGCTGGTCGTTGCGACCCTGGTGATCAACTGGGCGATGATCAGCTTCTCGCACTTCAAGTTCCGCCAGCACATGAACAAGACAAACCAGACGCCGCTGTTCAAGGCATTGTGGTATCCGTATGGCAACTACGTTTGCCTGGCGTTTGTGTTGTTCATCCTCGGCGTGATGCTGCTGATTCCGGGTATTCAGATCTCGGTGTACGCGATTCCGGTGTGGGTAGTGTTCATGTGGGTCTGCTACGTGATCAAGAACAAGCGGGGGGCGCAGCAGGCGCTGCACGCTTCGGGTTCTGTCGCGAAGTAAGCACAGCGCAAAAACAACAAACCCGGCCAAGTGCCGGGTTTTTTGTGTTCACCGTTATACGTAATCGGCGATGGGATAGGTCGTGCACAACGCCTCGGCCTCTAGGCGGAATTGCTCCTGTGAAGCCGGTTCCAGTGTGTATTCCCGCTCGCCTTGTGGCGTTACCTTGTCGAGGATCCGGCACAACAGACTGACGACTTCGCGGCATCCCTGCAGGTCAATATGACGCTGCGCGATGGAGCCGGTGCCGATGCGCAATCCGCTGGCGATGAGTGCCGGTCGAGCCTCACCGGGTACGCGATGTTTGTTGACGATGATCCCGCAATGCTCCAGCGCCTTCTCCGCAATGGCACCGGTGATGCCGCCACGCAAGCGGACGAGTACCGTGTGGTTTTCACTGCCGCCGCCCACGACTTCGTAATCATGGGCTTGAAACGCGCTGGCAAGCTCATTGGCGGTACTGCGAATCCGCGCCATATAAGCATCGAACTCCACGGACATCGCATAGCCCAGCGCGGCAGCCTTGGCCGCAATCATGTTGACGGCTGGCGCTCCCTGCATTTGCGGAAACACGGCTTGATCGAGGGCGCGGCGGAAGGTTGTCCTCAAGCCCGGAACCTTGGTATTGGCGTCCCGGCCCGACAGGATCAGGCCGCCGCGGGGCCCCATGAGTTGTTTGTGTGTGCAGGTCGTGGTGATGTGAGCTGCGTCGATCGGGCTCGGATGTCGGCCCGTGGCAACCAGTCCGGCGATATGCGAAATATCGGCGAGCAGGATCGCCCCGGCTTCATCGGCAATCTGACGAAATCGCGCAAAGTCCACGGCCCGCGAATAGGCTGTGGCGCCGCACATAATGATGCGCGGGCGATGAGCAAGCGCCAAGCTGCGCACGTTGTCGTAATCGATGGCGCCGTCAGATGTCGTTCCGTACTGAATCGCCTTGTAGTAGGCGCCCGAGAATGCTTTGGAACTGCCATGGGTGAGGTCGCCGCCGTGTTCAACGGCCATGCCCAGCAAGGTGTCGCCCGGCTCAAGCAGTGCCGTGAGCACCTGGTAAGTGGCGTTCGACGCCGAGTGTGATTGCACGTTTGCGTATTGGGCGCCGAACAGTTCTCGCGCCCTGCGGATGGCCAGCGATTCGACCAGGTCGACGTTCTCGCAGCCGGCGTTGTAACGCCGGCCTGGCATTCCCTCGGCGGTGACGTTGACCAGCGCCGACGCGGAGGCCGCAAGGGTTCGCGGCTTGACCGCGCAGGAGGAAGAGACCAGCGACAACACGCGGTGCTGCCGCGCGACCTCAGCGTCGAGAATCCCCGCCAACTCGGCATCTTCCTTACGAAGATCCGCCAGGCCCTTTCGCAGTAAGTCAGCCTGGTTCATCAGCGGTTCAGTTTTGACTGCCATGATTCGTATTCCTTCCATGTTTGCTGCGTACTGCGAACAACAGCACGCCTTCCTTGGTTTCACATCTGTGCGTACATCCGTACGTGCCAACCGGTACAGGCGCATTCCGTGTTTTGCGGGCAATGCGCGCAAAACTGACGCCTGTACAAGCCACCACTGCTCCTGCGTTTTCGATCGCTGATCGGAGAAGGGAAGCTCGACGCATCATAGGTTTTTCGGTGAGGAACGCCAGAAAATTAATCAGAAAAATGAACATTGTTCAAATAAAATGATTCTTTTTTTAGTGCTGGAAGGTGTAAAAATGCGTCGGGAAGGGTGTACGGTTGATGACGGCCAGAACTAACGAGTCGGTACACGTCGTGAAGTAACTGACGTTTGTACCGAAACCAAGGATGGAGAATGCTATGATCGCTGGCGGTTCCAATACCAGTACAACTATCTGCATGGTTTTCCTGTGTGACCACTGAATGCTCGTTCGTGGCGTGTTTCTAATTGCCTTTATAAAAAGATGGTAAGCATTTATGCACAGAAGAGAAAGATCGGAGAATCTGAAAAACAACATTAAATACTTGATAAAGAGTCGCGGGGAGACGCAACTGTCGCTGTGCAATTCCAGTGGATTGACCAGAACGACCATCTACAACATTCTTGAGGGCAAGGTGGTCAACGTACAGCACGCCACCGTGCGCAAGATTTCTGATTTCTTTGGTGTTTCATATGAAGAAATAGAGACGATTGATTTTGAAGAAAAGGAAATAATCGATAACAGCATCTCTCCTCAGGGGAATATGAATCCGGCGGCCGTTCCGGTCATAAAAGAGAGCCTGCTGCTTCAGAATCTTGAAAAACGTATTGGTGAGTTGGCAACAATCTATCCACTGACTTATTACTTTGGTGCGTCCTTCAATCTGATCGGTGTGCTGCTGGAAAACGAGATCAGTGGAATGAATGAGCCAGGCGATTTATTGATCGTGCAGAAGGGGGCGTCGAGCAGCGATAGGGAAAAGCTGGTGTATGACAAAGTCAGCAAGAAGTTATTCATAATGGATGAGGTTGGCCCTGACACGGATCGCGTTTGTGTGGTCGGGGATATAATCGAGGAACGATTTAATGGATTGCAGCGTTGAAACGGAAAACAGCAAATACAAGCTGCTAGGGTTTGAAAACGGGAAAAGCCTGGCCGTGATCATGGTCATTGCGACCGGCAAGATAATTAAAATAAAGCTCAGTGAAGTGTTGAATAGTGAGATTATGGATAATCTAAACAAGATAGAAGTAAAAAACCTCTACAAAAAGTTTTATTCTCAGGGTGGAGCACTCACCGCCTACGAAATCAATGACCGCCATGAGAGTTCCTGGATGATTTACATCATTCTGAACCTGATGCTGTTCACGCTGTACATCTTCACCAGTATTGCTGCGACGAAGCCGATTTATCTGGAATATTTCGACATTGTCGTGACGCCGGGCACCTTTCTTTATCCGTTGACGTTTCTGATCGTCGATTTGCTGAACGAGACGTTTGGTCTCCGACTTGCACGAAAGGCGATTCTTTTTGCCTTTATCAGTAATGCGGCCATTATCATTTTGCTGGCTATTACCACCCACCTTCCTGGGCTGCCGGGCTGGAAGCTTGATGGGCCTTACAATGACGTCATCAGTCAACTGTCATCGGTACTGGTCGCTTCGTCGATCTCGTTCCTGGTCTCGGAAAACATAAACTCTTACTTGTTGTGCAAGATCAAGGAACTGACCAACTCGAGATTTCTGTTTTTGCGGGTGTTCTTGAGTACGCTGTTTGCGGTGATAATCGACAGTTTCCTTTTCTGTTATATCGCCTTTTATGGAAAGATGGACAATAGCGCGATATTGAGCATGATCTATGTTCAGATAGCGATAAAAGTCGGTTTTGCCTTCTTTAACGTGCTGCCTGCTTATGGGGCAAGATCCCTGTTCAAGAAGTATTTGACGGGCGCTCAAACTCAGTAAGATTCAAAGCGCGCTCACTAAATGAACTCATGCTTTAGTGAGCGCTTCAGAGGCGGTTTGTTTTACTTCAAGTTCAATTTTGTTTTCAGGCTGTGCGTCACCTGGTCTTTGTTGTTCAGGAATTCATTCAAACCTTTCGCACGAAGATTACACGCATCGCAATCGGAACATCCGCTACCTTTGATGCCGTTGTAACAGGTCAGCGTTTCGTTACGAACCAGATCCAGTTGATTGTGATAGTCAGCCAGCGCCCAGGTTTCTGCCTTGTTCAGCCACATCAGTGGCGTATCGAGTTGCAACTTGTAATCCATGCCTAGCTCAAGAGCTTTGTTCAGGGCCTTGACGAACTCATCCCGGCAATCAGGGTAGCCAGAAAAGTCTGTTTCACACACGCCAGTGATGACAGTCCTGGCCTGGACTTGATAGGCGTAGATAGACGCCAGGGTCAAAAACAGAATATTCCTTCCCGGGACGAAAGTGCTCGGCAGGCTCTCTCCGGAGCTATTCACGGTCGGGACCGGAATGTTGTCGCGCGTCAGGCTGCTGATGGCGAGCTCATTGAGCAAGGACACATCCATGGTTTTATGCACGGTCACGCCGAGCTTTTTAGCGAGGTGCTGAGCAACTTCGATTTCCGCGTGATGGCGCTGACCATAGTCAAACGTGATGCAGTGAATTTCATCGTAGTGCGTCAGTGCGTGGATCAGGCAGGTGGTCGAGTCCTGTCCGCCGCTGAACACGATAACTGCTTTGTTGGTCATGCTTATGCTTCCTGCATTGATGTAGTGTGGACAAAGACTGGAATGGTAACTCAAACACGGCGGCAGCCCGATTCAAATGACGCGCAGGCTCAATCCTGTAGTGGAACTTCGGCGGGTCAGGGATCTATTTCGCGGTATCCTGCGCGCTCTGAATACGGACGCTTTTCCATGCTGGTAATTTCCAACAACGTGCATCTGCCGGATGCCGAAATTGAATTGACGGCCATTCGCGCCCAGGGCGCCGGTGGGCAGAACGTCAATAAGGTCTCCAGCGCCATGCACCTGCGCTTCGACATTCCGGCCTCGTCCTTGCCCGAGTTTTACAAGGAGCGACTGCTGGCGCTGCGCGACAGTCGCATCACCAGCGATGGCGTGTTGATCATCAAGGCTCAGCAATACCGCACGCAGGAGGCCAACCGTGCCGATGCGCTGGAGCGTCTGGTCGAACTGATCCTCAGTGCCACCAAAGTCGAAAAGAAACGTCGTCCGACCAAGCCGACGCTCGGTTCAAAGAAGCGTCGGCTTGAGTCGAAGACCAAGCGCGGCAGCATCAAGGCCGGGCGGGGCAAGGTGGATTTCTAGTCTTCGCGATACTTGGCGGTGTGCTTGTACAGATACACGCTCAATGCCAGGCCACTCAGCGAGGCGAGGGCGGCGAAGAGGAAGATCGATGCGAAGCCGAATCCGGCGGCAATCGCCCCGGCCAGCGGCCCGGTGATCCCCAGCGACAGATCAATGAACAGCGAGTAGGCGCCCACCGCCGCGCCACGGCTGGACGCTGGCACCAGGTTCACTGCTTCAACGCCCAGCGCCGGGAACACCAGCGAGAAGCCGAAGCCGCTCAACGCCGCACCGGCCAATGCCCAATGCGCATCCGGCGCCAGCCACAGCAGCAACAGGCCGAGGGTTTCCACTGACAGGCAGGCAATCGCCACGCGGAAGCCGCCGAGGCGGTTGATCAGGTTGCCGAACAGCAGTCGCGCGCCGATGAAACTGGCGCCGAACAGGCTCAGGCACAGCACCGCGTTGTCCCAGTGCTGAGTGGCGTAATACAGGGTGATGAATGTCGCGATGGTGCCGAAGCCGATCGAGCCCAAGGCCAGCCCGCAACCATGCGGGAATACGCGTCCGAGCACGTGCATGAATGGCAAACGCTCACCGGCAACGATCGGCGCGGCGGTTTTTGGCCACGCCAGCAACAGGCCCAGCGCGGCCAGCAAGATGATGCTGACGCCCATGCTCCACAGGCCCAATTGGCCGACCAGCCACACTCCGAACGGTGCGCCGACCGCCAGTGCGCCATAGCTGGCGATGCCGTTCCACGAGATCACTTTGGCGGTGTTCGCTGCGCCGACGCGGCCAATGCCCCAGCCAATCGAGCCGGAGCCGACGAGGCTTTCCGCGCTGCCCAGCACCAGGCGGCCGATCAACAGACTGATCAGACTGAGCATCGGCATGTTCGGTGTCCACGCGGAAATCAGCATGAACACGCCGCTCAAACCGCACCCGGCCAAGCCATACATCACCGCGAGTTTGCTGCCCTTGTTGTCGATGATCTTGCCGGCGTACGGACGGCTGAGCAGGGTCGCGAGGTATTGCACGCTGATCACCAGGCCCGCGATCACCGTGCCGAAGCCCAGATCACTGTGGACATAACCCGGCAGTACAGCGAGCGGGATGCCGATGTTCAGGTAGCCGATGAAGGTGAAGAGGACGATGGAAACGACTTGCAGCGTGACCGCCAGGGGACGCTGGGGCTCTGACTTGGAGAACGACATGGGTAACGATCCACGGGAGCAGCAGATTAGATAGGCTGCTCATGATACCGACGCGAAGCGCTCTGAGGCGGGAAAAGTAAAACTATTTGCCGGGCGGCGGCTTCAGGGTTTGGCCGGTGCGACCAGTTGCGTGGTGACCAGCGCGGCGAGGGCGTTTTCTTCGCTGCCGAAGCGGGCAAGCAGGGCGGCCTGTTTTTCCGGGGAGAGACGGCTCCAGATCTCGATCATTTTCTCGGTGGCGCCGATCAGGACGGCGGCTTGGCTTTCGGAGAATTCGTCGGTCATGGCGGGCTCGGTTTCAGGCAGTGTGGAAAGCGCATGTTAGCGCTTTCCACACGGTCTGTACGACGGGTCTTACTCTTCGTTGTCGGCCGGGCGGCTCTCAACGGCTTCTTTCGGCTCGGGCTGCCCCGCGCCGGCTTGTTGCGTGGTCGTCTGCTCAGGTACGTGCAGGCTTGGGAAGGGGAGATTAGGAATCTCGTGCATGGTTGCGCTCCTCGCTAAGTCTGTTGATAGATCTGGTAGATCCGCGCTTCTGAAAAAGCCTGCGCAGGATACAGCAGGAAAAATGACAATCAGACTTTTAATTGAAATTAATGCGACAGATGGCCGCAGGGGGGCGGAACAGAGGATCACCGAGGATGCAAATGTGGGAGCGAGCCTTTATGGCGAGGGGATTTATCCCCGATGGGCTGCGAAGCAGCCCCAAACCCTGCAATCGCGGAGCGTCTGATACTCCGCGGTCAATGGGTTACGGCTGCTTCGCAGCCGGTCGGGGATAAATCCCCTCACCACAGGGCTCACTCCTACAGGGGGATTTACTTGCAGACGTTGGCGATGGCTTCGGCCAGCAGCGCGAGGCGCGTGGCGTCGATGCCGGCGACGTTGGCCCGGCCCGAGCTGACCATGTACACGCTGTGGTGATCGCGCAGTTGTTTCACCTGCTCCGGCGACAGGCCGGTGTAAGAAAACATCCCGCGTTGCACGCCAATGTGCGCAAAACGTTCGCGCAAGCCGTGTGGCTCCAGCGCTTCCACCAGGCCGCTGCGCAACTGGGCGATGCGCAAGCGCATGGCTTCCACTTCGTCGGCCCAGCGGCTTTTCAGTTCCGGGTCGGCGAGGATGGTCGCGACAACCGCTGCACCGTGATCCGGCGGCGTCGACCACAGGTTGCGGGCAATGTTGGCCAGTTGGCTGCGGATGTCGATGAGCTTGTCGGCAGTTTTCGCGCAGACGATCAACGCCCCGGTGCGGTCGCGATACAGGCCGAAGTTCTTCGAGCAGGAACTGGTGATCAGCAGCTCCGGCACCTCGGCGGCGAACAGTCGGGTCGACCACGCATCCTGCTCCAGACCATCGCCAAAACCCTGGTAGGCGAAGTCGATCAGCGGCAGCAGATTACGGCTGCGCACGACGTCGAGCACGCGTTGCCAGTCGTCGTGGTTCAAGTCGAAACCGGTCGGGTTGTGGCAGCCCGCGTGCAGCAGCACCACATCACCTTTCGGCACTTCGTTGAGCACGGCGAGCATGGCGTCGACGTCGAGGCAGTTGTCGCTGCCGACGTACGGGTAGTGACTGACCTTGACCCCGGCCGCGGCGAAAATGGTTTCGTGGATCGGCCAGGTCGGGTTGCTCAACCACACGCCTTTGCCCGGTATGCACTGGGCGATGAAATCGGCGGCCAGACGCAGGGCACCGGTGCCGCCCGGCGTCTGGGTAGCGCCAGCACGTTGTTCAGCGATCAACTTTGAGTCGGCGCCGAGCACCAGCTCATTGATGACTTTGCCGAACAGCGGATTGCCGTGGCCACCGATGTAGGTCTTGGTGTCCTGGCTTTTGACCAGCCGCGCTTCAGCGATTTTCACCGCTTCAGGGATCGGCGTCAGGCCCTGGGCATCCTTGTAGACGCCAACGCCGAGGTCGAACTTGCGCGGGTTGTTGTCCTGCGCATAGGCCTCCATCAAACCGAGGATCGGGTCGCCGGGTACCCGGCCGATGGCGTCGAAGTGCATTACTTGCGTCCTTCTGCGGTCTTGGCCACTTCGTCAGTGCGCGCGGCCATGATGAAGTCGTTGCGGTGCAGGCCTTTGATCGAGTGGCTCCACCAGGTCACGGTGACTTTGCCCCACTCGGTGAGCAGGCCCGGGTGATGACCTTCAGCCTCGGAGATCTCGCCGACGGCGTTGGTGAAGGCCAGCGCGTGCTTGAAGTTCTTGAACAGGAAAACCTTCTCCAACTGCATGATGCTGTCGCGCACTTCGATGTTCCAGTCAGGGATCTGCTTGATCAGGATCGGCAGTTCTTCGTCGCTGACTTGTGGCGCATCGGCGCGGCAGGCTTCGCAGTGGGCTTGGTTCAAAGTGGACATGATTGGATTCCTGAGATCGGGTGTCTTTTTTATAAGAACTGTTACGGGCGTCAATGCCGTCACGCTAAACCAAAGCCGCGACGACGGACAGACTCACTTGTCACTAAAAGCGACGGTTCACGCCGCTTTGGGTTTTGGCGGAAATTTCGGCGCGTGCAGACCCAGCTGCATGCCTTGTTTGACCATGGCCATGATGTCTTCATGGGCCACGTCGAACAGACGCTTGAGGTTCGGCAGGACGAAATACAGCGGTTGCAGAATGTCGATGCGATACGGCGTGCGCATGGCTTCCAGCGGATCGAAGGCCTGATGCTCGGGCTCGTCCGACAGGGAATAAACAGTTTCCTTGGGTGAAGACAGGATGCCGCCGCCGTAGATGCGTTTGCCTTGCGGGGTGTCGACCAGACCGAATTCGATGGTCATCCAGTACAGCCGCGCCAGATACACGCGTTCTTCCTTGGTCGCTTGCAGGCCGAGTTTGCCGTAGGTGTGAGTGAATTCGGCAAACCACGGGTTGGTCAGCAGCGGGCAGTGACCAAAGATCTCGTGGAAAATATCCGGCTCTTGCAGGTAGTCCAGTTCTTCACGGGTGCGAATAAACGTGGCCACCGGAAACTGCTTGCTGGCGAGCAATTCAAAGAAGGTCTGGAACGGAATCAGCGCCGGGACACGGGCGACCTGCCAACCGGTGGTCTCGCCGAGCACCTTGTTGATCTCGCTGAGTTGCGGAATGCGGTCGTGGGGCAGACCGAGTTTTTCGATACCGTCCAGGTATTCCTGGCACGCACGCCCTTCGATCACTTTCAATTGACGGGTGATCAGCGTGTTCCACACCGCATGTTCTTCGGCGGGGTAGTCGATAAAACCTTGCGCATCGGGCTCGCGGGCCACGTATTGCGTCTGCTTCATACTGCTCTCCTGCTAGGGGAATTCGTTCTTGTTATGTCCAGCGATGGATTCAGAATTACTCCAGAGCGTGTTGATTTGCAGCAGGTTGAATTGTCTCCGCGTAGGAAATTTCTCTTTAAATCGTAAAATAATCGTTACGCTTTGGCGGGTATCTCGCGTTTACGGCGATTTTCGGGTTTAAAAAGGGTCGTTGCTGTCACATAATCTTGACAACTATCTGCTCGCCTCGACAGAAAAGTCCGGCGCCGTTCCCTTGTAGGAATGAGCCTGCTCGCGATAGCGGTGTATCAGTCAGTATCAATATCAACTGACCCGGCGCTATCGCGAGCAGGCTCACTCCTACAGGTATTACTGTCTTCACGGGTCATTCATATGCGCATCAAAGTCCACTGCCAGAACCGCATCGGCATCCTGCGCGACATTCTCAATCTGCTGGTGGCGTACGGGATCAACGTCGCGCGCGGCGAAGTCGGCGGTGAGCATGGCAACGCGATCTATCTGCATTGCCCGAACCTGATCAACATCCAGTTCCAGGCGCTGCGGCCGAAATTCGAGGCGATTGCCGGGGTGTTCGGCGTCAAGCGGGTAGGGCTGATGCCGAGCGAGCGCCGGCACATGGAATTGAATGCGCTGCTCGGTGCGCTGGAATTTCCGGTGTTGTCGATCGACATGGGTGGCTCAATCGTCGCCGCCAACCGCGCAGCGGCGCAGTTGCTGGGTGTGCGGGTCGATGAAGTGCCGGGGATTCCGCTGTCACGCTACGCCGAGGATTTCGATTTACCGGAACTGGTGCGCGCCAATAAATCCCGCATCAATGGCATGCGCGTCAAGGTCAAGGGTGACGTCTTTCTCGCCGACATCGCGCCGCTGCAATCGGAGCACGACGACAGTGAAGCCATGGCCGGTGCCGTGCTGACTTTGCATCGCGCCGACCGCGTCGGTGAGCGCATCTATAACGTGCGCAAGCAGGAATTGCGCGGCTTCGACAGCATCTTCCAAAGCTCGAAAGTCATGGCGGCGGTGGTGCGCGAAGCACGGCGCATGGCGCCACTCGATGCACCGTTATTGATAGAAGGCGAAACCGGCACTGGCAAGGAATTGCTCGCGCGTGCCTGTCACCTCGCCAGCCCGCGTGGGCAGTCGCCGTTGATGGCGCTCAACTGCGCGGGGCTGCCGGAGTCGATGGCGGAGACTGAGTTGTTCGGCTACGGCCCGGGTGCCTTCGAAGGCGCACGCGCCGAAGGCAAGCTCGGCCTGCTGGAACTGACGGCGGGCGGCACATTGTTTCTTGATGGTGTCGGCGAAATGAGCCCGCGCTTGCAGGTGAAATTGCTGCGCTTTCTGCAGGACGGTTGCTTCCGTCGGGTCGGCAGTGATGAAGAGGTTTATCTGGACGTGCGGGTGATCTGCGCAACCCAGGTCGATTTGTCCGAGCTGTGTGCCAGTGGCGAGTTTCGCCAGGATTTGTATCACCGCTTGAACGTGCTTTCGCTGCACATTCCACCGTTGCGCGAATGCCTCGACGGTTTGACGCCGTTGGTTGAGCACTTTCTCGATCAGGCCAGTCGGCAGATCGGCTGCTCGCTACCCAAGCTCGCGCCGGCGGCGATGGATCGGCTCAGTCATTACCACTGGCCGGGCAATGTGCGGCAGTTGGAGAACGTGCTGTTTCAGGCGGTTTCGTTGTGTGATGGCGGCACGGTGAAGGCTGAGCATATTCGCCTGCCGGATTATGGCGTGCGTCAGCCGCTTGGCGATTTTTCGCTGGAGGGTGGTCTGGACGAGATTGTCGGGCGCTTCGAGAAAGCGGTGCTGGAGCGTTTGTATTCGGAGCATCCGAGCAGCCGGCAACTGGGTAAGCGCCTGGGGGTTTCGCATACGACGATTGCCAACAAGCTGCGTGAATATGAAGTGGGCAAAGACCCCGAAAGTTAAGAAGAAAGCCTGTGGCGAGGGGATTTATCCCCGATGGGCTGCGAAGCAGCCCCTAGGCCATTTAACTTGATGTATCAGGTGCACCGCATTCATCGGTATCGGGGCGGCTTCGCCACCCATCGGGGATAAATCCCCTCGCCACAGGGTTATTCGCCCAGCCCGAGATAGGGATTGCCGCGAAGCGGCATGACACCGCCGGTTTTTCGTCTTCGATACATTTCCCCGATCCCCGCAAAATCCCCCAAGTCCTTTGTTTACCGGGCCGCGAGCCGTCAGAAAAAAGTTGGTCTGCAAATTGCTTATGGCTCAGCAGTACAGCGGTGGGCGGCAAACGTCCGGCATGCAGAGGAAAGAGTGTGGACAAGTACCTTTATGTGGCAATGACCGGCGCCAGCCAGAACGCACTGGCGCAGAAGGCTCATGCCAACAACCTGGCGAACATCTCCACCAACGGTTTTCAGCGCGACCTGGAGCAGGCGCGTTCGATGCCGGTGTTTGGTGACAGCTTTCCGGCGCGCGCGTTTGCCATGAGCGAGCGGCCCGCCACTGATTTCACGCCGGGCTCGCTGGTGCAGACCGGTCGTGACCTTGACGTCGCCGTGACCGGCAACGGTTTTATCGCCGTGCAGAACCCGAACGGCGGCGAAAGCTATGTGCGCACCGGCAGCCTCAATATCGATGCCCTCGGTGTGTTGCGCGCCGGCAACGGCATGCCGGTGATGGGCAATGGCGGTCCGATCGCCGTGCCGCCCGAGCAGCAGGTCGAAGTCGGTGAAGACGGCACCATTAGTATTCGTGCGATGGGTGAAGGCCCACGCGTCATGGCGGAAGTCGACCGGATCAAACTGGTCAACCCGGACATCAAGAACATGAACAAGGGCCTCGACGGCTCGATTTACACCAAGGACGGCCAGCCTGCGCCGGCCGATGCCAACGTCAAACTGGTGTCGGGATTCCTTGAGTCGAGCAACGTCAATGCCGTGGAAGAGATGACTTCGGTGCTGGCCCTGGCCAAGCAGTTCGAGTTGCACGTCAAGATGATGAACACCGCCAAAGACGACGACCAGGCCATGGCTCGGGTCTTGCAGATCAGCTAATTATCAGAACGTCGCGCCGTAAAACAGGCGCACGAGGAGAATCGAATGCTTCCGGCTCTATGGGTTGCCAAAACGGGTCTGTCCGCCCAGGACACCAACCTGACCACCATTTCCAACAACCTGGCGAACGTTTCGACCACGGGTTTCAAACGTGACCGCGCCGAGTTCCAGGACCTGCTGTATCAGATCAAGCGTCAGCCCGGCGCCCAGTCGACTCAGGACAGCGAACTGCCGTCGGGTCTGCAAGTGGGTACCGGTGTGCGCATTGTCGGCACGCAAAAGAACTTCACCGCCGGCAGCCTGCAAACCACCGAGCAGCCGCTGGACATGGCCATCGACGGTCGCGGTTTCTTCCAGATCCTGCAGCCGGACGGCACCACGTCCTACACCCGTGACGGTACTTTCCACCTCGACTCCAACGGCCAGATCGTCAACGCCAGCGGTTTCGCCCTGGAGCCGGCCATCGTCATTCCGAACGATGCCCAGACCTTCACCGTGGGTCGCGACGGCACCGTGTCGATCTCCGTTGCCGGCAACCCTGCCGCCCAGGTGATCGGCAACCTGCAAACCGCCGACTTCATCAACCCGGCCGGTCTGCAAGCCGTGGGTAACAACCTGTTCCTGGAAACTGCTGCTTCCGGCGCGCCACAGGTCGGTACCCCGGGCCTGAACGGTTTCGGCACCACGCTGCAGAACACCCTGGAAACGTCCAACGTCAGCACCGTTGAAGAGATGGTCAACATGATCACCACTCAGCGCGCTTACGAGATGAACTCCAAGGTGATTTCCACCGCCGACCAGATGCTCTCGTTCGTAACGCAGAATCTGTAATCAAGTCTATGAGGCGACCATGAGGTCGCCTGCAACACCGTGAGGTAGGGTCATGAATCGCTTCGTATCTGTTCTGGCATTGAGTGGAGTCGTCTCGCTCGCGGGCTGCGTCGCCCCGACGCCCAAGCCCAATGACCCTTACTACGCCCCGGTGTTGCCGCGTACGCCGTTGCCGGCTGCAGCCAATAACGGCTCGATCTATCAGGCCGGGTTCGAACAGAATCTGTACGGCGACCGCAAGGCATTCCGGGTCGGTGACATCATCACCATCACCCTGAACGAGAAGACCCAGGCGAGCAAAAACGCCAACTCGCAAGTGGCCAAGAACAGCAAGACCGGCATCGGTCTGACTTCGTTGTTCGGCGGCAGCGCCACCACCAACAACCCGTTGGGTGGCAATGATCTGAGTCTGGACGTCGGCTACAGCGGCGACCGCGCGACCAAGGGTGACAGCAAGGCTGCGCAGGGCAACACCCTGACCGGTTCGATCACCGTGACCGTGGCCGACGTGCTGCCCAACGGCATCATTGCCGTACGCGGCGAGAAGTGGATGACCCTCAACACCGGCGATGAGCTGGTACGAATTGCCGGTCTGGTGCGCGCGGATGACATCGCCACCGACAACACCGTGTCGTCGACCCGTGTCGCCGATGCGCGCATCACCTACTCGGGCACCGGTTCGTTCGCCGATGCGAGTCAGCCAGGCTGGTTCGACCGTTTCTTCCTCAGCCCGCTGTTCCCTTTCTAGGTGGCTACGTTGAATTTCAAACACCTGATGCTGGCTGCGGCACTGATGTCCGCAGCCTTTGGTGCCCACGCCGAGCGGCTGAAAGATATCGCCAGCATTTCCGGCGTGCGTTCCAACCAGTTGATCGGTTACGGCCTGGTGGTCGGGCTTAACGGCACCGGTGACCAGACGACGCAAACCCCGTTCACCCTGCAGACCTTCAACAACATGCTCTCGCAGTTCGGCATCAAAGTGCCGCCGGGCTCGGGCAACGTGCAGTTGAAAAACGTCGCGGCGGTGTCGGTGAGTGCCGATCTGCCGGCGTTCGCCAAACCGGGTCAGCAAGTCGACATCACTGTTTCCTCGATCGGTAACTCCAAGAGCCTGCGCGGCGGCACCCTGTTGCTGACCCCGCTCAAGGGTATCGACGGCAACGTCTACGCCATCGCTCAGGGCAACCTGGTGGTTGGCGGTTTCGATGCCGAGGGCCGTGACGGTTCGAAGATTACCGTCAACGTGCCATCGGCCGGTCGTATCCCGGGTGGTGCGTCGGTAGAGCGTTCGGTGCCGAGCGGTTTCAACCAAGGCAACAGCCTGACGCTGAACCTCAACCGTTCCGACTTCACCACGGCCAAGCGCATCGTCGACAAGATCAACGACATGCTCGGCCCTGGTGTGGCACAAGCCATCGACGGCGGTTCGATCCGTGTGACGGCGCCGCTCGATCCGAGCCAGCGCGTCGACTATCTGTCGATCCTCGAAAACCTCGAAGTCGATCCGGGGCAGGCGGTGGCGAAAGTCATCATCAACTCGCGTACCGGCACCATCGTCATCGGCCAGAACGTCAAAGTGTCGCCGGCCGCCGTGACCCACGGCAGCCTGACCGTGACCATCACCGAAGACCCGATCGTCAGCCAGCCGGGGCCGTTGTCCAACGGTCAGACTGCGGTCGTGCCGCGTTCGCGGGTGAATGCCGAGCAGGAAGCCAAACCGATGTTCAAGTTCGGCCCGGGTACCACCCTCGACGAGATCGTGCGTGCGGTGAACCAGGTCGGCGCAGCACCGGGTGACCTGATGGCGATTCTTGAAGCTCTGAAGCAGGCCGGCGCGTTGCAAGCCGACCTGATTGTGATCTGAGGCCGACCCCCATGGATATGCGCAAGAGCGGTCTGGTCAGTAGCAGCGATTCGGGTTCTTACTCGGACCTCAATCGTCTGAACCAGCTCAAGGTCGGCGACAAGGACAGCGATGCGAACATGCGCAAGGTGGCGCAGGAGTTCGAATCGCTGTTCCTCGGCGAAATGCTCAAGTCGATGCGTTCGGCCACCGAAGCGCTGGGCCAGGACAATCCGCTGAACACGCCGGCGGCCAAGCAGTATCAGGAAATGTACGACCAGCAACTGGCCGTTTCCATGTCCCGCGAGGGCGGTGGTATCGGTCTGGCTGACGTGCTGATGCGGCAGATGTCGAAGAACAAACCGATGGCGCCGGGCGAGGCTGCGGCCGCCTCCGCCGCCAAACAGGAAGAAGCCAAAGCCAAGGCAATGGCCGTGGCGACACCGGTTGCCGCAGGCACCGTCGCCACCAGCGGCCCGTTGTCGCGCCTCAATGGCGAGCGTCCGCTGTGGGCGTCGCGTTCGGTCAATGCGCCGAACACGCAACTGGCGCACCGCAACGACATGGAAATGATCAACCAGCGTCGACTGGCCTTGCCGCCGAAACTGGCTGATCGCTTGCTCGCCGGTCTGGTGCCGTCGGCCATGCCGACAGCTGCCAGCCAATTGCCGCAACGCACCACGACTGCCGCCACCACTGGCGCCGGTCCGCTGTACAACGGCGACTGGCTGGCCCGCGCCGAGTCGGACAAGGCCTCTGGCGGGCAGATGCAGATTTACGGTCGCGCCATGGCGCAGATTCCGCTGGCGCCCGCGAAGAAAGCCTTCAGCTCCGCCGACGAGTTCGTCAACACCATGCTGCCGATGGCCAAGGAAGCTGCCGCACGTATCGGCGTCGATCCGCGTTACCTGGTGGCGCAGGCCGCGCTGGAAACCGGCTGGGGCAAATCGGTCATGCGCGCGCAGGATGGCAGCAGTAGTCACAACCTGTTCGGCATCAAGGCGAGCAGCAACTGGACCGGCGATTCGGCCCGGGCAATCACCAGTGAGTTCCGCAATGGTGCGATGGTCAAGGAGACGGCCGAGTTCCGTTCCTACGCCTCGTACAAGGACAGTTTCCACGATCTGGTGACTTTGCTGCAGAGCAACAATCGCTATCAAGATGTTGTGAAGTCTGCCGATAACCCAGAACAGTTTGTACGCGAGTTGCAAAAGGCCGGTTACGCCACCGACCCGAACTACGCGACAAAGATTTCGCAGATAGCCAAGCAGATGAACAGTTTCCAAAACTACGCTGCGGCGGGTGTATCCACCACGCCTTTATAAGGCACAAGGTATAAGGTCTGAACCATGAGTTTGCTCAATATCGGGATGTCAGGACTGTCGGCCAGCCAGTCCTCTTTGGCTACGACAGGCAACAACATTGCCAACGTCGACACCGCCGGTTATTCGCGCCAGCAAACCGTGCAGGGCACCAAATCCTCGCAGCAATTCGGCACCGTGTTCATCGGTACGGGCACCACCCTGGCTGACGTGCGCCGGGTGTACAACTCGTACCTGGAAAGCCAGCTGCACACGGCCACCTCGCTCGACAGCGAGTCGGCCGCGTTTCTGGCGCAGGCCACGCCGCTGGATTCCATGCTGTCGGACACCAACACCGGCCTGACCGGTGTGCTGCAAAAATTCTTTACCACGATGCAGGGCGTCTCGACGTCGGCGACCGATGACACCTCCCGTCAATCGGTGCTGACCGGTGCGCAAGCGCTGACCAGCCGCTTCAACACCATCGCCAAACAGCTCAACGATCAGAACACCACCATCAATGGCAGCCTTGGCGACATGACGTCCCAGGTGAACAAACTGGCCACCTCGATTGCCAATTTGAACCAGAAGATCGGCGAGATCTCCACCAGCGGTGGGGCGCCGAACGATCTGCTCGACAGCCGTAACGAAGCGGTACGTCAGCTCTCCGAGCTGACCGGTGCACAGGTCGTCGAGCGTGGTACCAGTTTCGATGTCTACATCGGCAGCGGTCAGCCGCTGGTGATCGGCAACACCACCAACACCCTGAGCATGGTCGCAAGCAAAGACGATCCGTCGCGCATGGCCATCCAGATGGATCGCGGTTCGAGCACCATCGACATCACCTCGGCGATGACCGGCGGTGAAATCGGCGGCCTGCTGACTTACCGCAAAGAGGTCCTTGACCCGTCGCTCAACGAGCTGGGCCGAGTGGCACTGGTGATCGCTGATCAGGTCAACAGCCAGCAAGCACAGGGCATCGACAAGAACGGTGACTTCGGCGCGGCGATTTTCAACAACATCAACAGTGCTGCGCTGATCAGTCAGCGCAGTATCGCGCAGTCGGGCAACAGCACAGGCTCGGGCAACCTTGACGTTACCATCAAGGACACCGGCAAGCTGACCACCAGCGATTATCAGGTGACGTTCACCAGCGCTACCGACTACACCGTCAAGCGTTCGGACGGCACCGACATGGGCGCCTTCAGCACCACAACCAATCCGCCGCCAGTGATCGACGGTTTCACCCTTGCTCTGAAGGGTGGTGCGTTGAGCGCCGGTGACAGCTTCAAAGTCACCCCGACCCGCAATGCGGCCGCGAGCATTCAGACGGTGCTCACCGATCCGAAGAAAATCGCTGCGGCCGGTCCGTTGACCGGTGTCGCCAGCGCTGCCGGTCTGGGCACTTACACTCAGCCGACACTCAGCAGCAAGATCGATATCTACAACCCGACGGCCCAGGCTGACATGCAGGCGGCGCTGAAGAACTCGACGCCGGTCAAACTGGTGTTCGGTGCGGTCAGCGGCGGCAGCCAGTCTTACACCTTTGTGGATGCCAAGGGCGGCCTGATCAGCAGCGGCACTATCGTTCCCGGTCAGTCGAACACGCTGGACCTGAAGGTCGGCATCGTCGATGCCAGCGGCAACCCGGTGCTGGACACCAGCGTTACGCCGAACGTACAGAAAACCTTCTCTGTACAGACCACCGTGGGCGGCACGCCGAAGCCAGGCGAAACCTTCACCATGAACCTGACCGGTGCGGCGTCTTCGGACAACCGTAACGCGCAATCGCTGGTCGCCCTGCAAACCGCGCAGACTGTCGATACCGGTTCGGCCAGCAAAGGCATCAGCCTGACTGACGCTTACAACAAACTGGTGACCAACGTCGGTACCAAGACTGCCCAAGGCAAGTCCGACAGCGCCGCGACCTCGGCGATCCTGGATAACGCCAAAGGCGCGCGCGATTCGCTGTCCGGGGTCAACCTGGATGAAGAAACCGGCAACCTGGTCAAATACCAGCAGTACTACACAGCGTCTTCGCAGATCATCAAAGCTGCGCAGGAAACTTTCGCCACGCTGATCAACAGCCTTTAAGGAGTCGTAATTCATGCGCATTTCCACCGCCCAGTATTACGGCACGCAAGCGTCGGACTATCAGCGTAACTTCAACAAGGCTGTCGCCACCGCCAGCGAGGCGAGCAGCCTGCAGCGCATCACCAATGCGTCCGATGATCCGATCGGTGCCGGTCGTTTGCTGCAACTCGGCCAGCAGGCCGCGATGCTGGATCAGTACAAGACCAATGTCGACACCACCACAAATTCGTTGAATGTGCAGGAGTCCACGCTGGATTCCATCACCACCGCACTGGCGCGTGCCAAGGAACTCGCCCTGGCCGCCAACACCGGCACGCGCACCGACAAGGATCGCCAGGCTTACGCTTCGGAACTGAGTCAGATCCAGCAACAAGTGCTGGGCCTGATGAACTCCAAGGATGCCAACGGCAACTACATGTTCTCCGGTTCGAAGACCGATACCGCGCCGTACTCGCAGAATGCCGACGGCACTTACACCTACAACGGTGACCAGACCACGATCAACCTGGGCATCGGCGACGGTATGACGGTCGGCACCAACACCACCGGTTGGGATGCCTTTCAGCAGACCATCAACACCGGCCGCACCAGCACCAACATGACAGCTCCTGCAGTGGATGACGGCCGTGTCGTGCTGTCCAGCGGTACCGTTGGCAATGTTGCCACCTACAACTCCAAGTTCTCCGGTGGTCAGCCCTACACCGTCAGCTTCGTCAGCAGCACCCAACTGCAAATCACCGATGCGCTGGGTAACGACGTGACGGCCGAAGCCAGCCAGAACGGCGCGATCGTCAACACCACCGGCACCAACCAGTCGGTCAGTTTCCGTGGCGTCGACCTGAAGCTGAATATCAACCTGAAAGCGGGGGACACCAACCCGGACGCGGTCATTGCCGGGCACAGCTTCCAGCTGTCGACCCAGCCTGACTCGTTCACCACCGCGCGCAGCCCGGGTAACCCATCTACTGCGGTGATTACCGGTTCGACCATCACCGACCAGTCGGCCTATACAAACGCCTTCCCGCAAGGCGGCGCGGTGCTCAAGTTCACCAGCGCCACGGCGTTCGATCTGTATGCGGCGCCAGTCACAGCGGACAGCAAACCCGTGTCGTCCGGCACCGTGGCTGGCGGCAACGCGACCGCTGCGGGCGTGACTTTCGCGCTGGGCAACACTCCGGCCGCTGGCGATCAGTTCTCGATCCAGCCGAACAATCACCAGACCCAGAACGTGCTCGACACGCTGGGCCAGATGATTACGGCATTGAATACGCCGATCGACGGTGATGATGTTGCCAAGCAGAAGTTTCAGGGTGTCATGGAGTCGGGTCTCGGCAACATCGACGCCGCTACCAACCAGATTGGCGCTTCTGTCACCACCATTGGTGCCCGTGGCCAAGCGCTGGAAATGCAAACCGCGACTAACCTGAGCCTGAGCACGGCGAACACCACGACCCAGGGCTCGATCCGTGATTCGGATCCCGCCGAAGTCATGACCCGCCTGACCTTGCAGCAGACCATGTTGCAAGCCGCGCAACTGGCGTTCAGCAAGATCAGCCAGTTGGGTCTGTTCAACAAGATCTGACGATTAACGGGCGCGCGAGCGCCCGTTTGCTCTATCCCCAAGTAATGTTTTATAGCGGTTTCAAGGGTTCGCTTTGCCGAGCGGGCTTGTACCGCCTGTGAGCCCGCCGTGAATTCACTCCCTCTCGTTAGCCTTGTCATTCCCGCCTTCAATCCACGCTTTTTCGAGCGAGCCTTGCGTAGCGCTGTCGGCCAAGGCTATGGCCATCTGGAGATCATCGTTTGCGATGACAGTCGTGGCGTCGAGATCGAAAACACCGTCTCCAATGTCAGTACGCAGACCGGCGTTGCCGTGCGTTATGTGCGCAACCCGCGCACGTTGGGCCTGGTCGGCAATCTGAAAGCCTGTCTGGATCAGGCGCAGGGCGAGTTCATCAAGTTTCTGTGTGACGATGATTTGCTGTATTCCGCCTGTATCGAGCAGCAAGCGCACGAGATGCGCCGTGCAGAGGTCAGCCTGGTGCTGGCGCAGCGACTGCTCTGGGACGCCAACGACATCATCCTCCCTGCGCGTCTGGAAAACACCTCGCTGTCGCCGGTCAGTGGCTTGTTCAAGGGCGACGATTTACTGGCGATATTTGAAAAATTCCCGGTCAACGTTCTCGGCGGTTTCAGCAACGCGCTGTTTCGCCGCGCGGACGTCGCCGAGCTGCTGCCGGCATTGACCGAGGAGGGCGGCTGCTTCGTCGCGAGCCTGGATTTCGCCTTGTATGTCTGCCTGCTGCGACGCGGCAACCTGGCGGTGTCCAACAATGTGCTGAGCGCCGAGCGTCTTTATCCGGAGCGGCTGAGTGCGCAGCAACCGATGAAGGACGCGATGGACGTCGAGCGCGAGTGGCTCTCGCAAATGCTCAAAGTCCGCAGCGGCGAGTCGGCGCCTGCGCCAGGCTGGGTACGCTATATCCCGTTGGCAAAGGCTGATGAGTCGCCAAGGGTTTGGGAAGAGCTGCCGCTGAGTCGTACCCTCGGTTCCCGGCAGAGCCGTCAGGAGTGTGGCGTCGGCGTCGACAGCCTGAGTTTCGGCGAACTCTACGCGCAATGGCTGGCGTGCCGGGTGCTGACCGAAGGCCAGCGCAAGTTGCTGCCGGAAACCATCGCCGGTTGGTCGCATCAGCCGCGGATCGTGCCGATCATCATCGACGACAAAGGCAGCCGCGATGGTGTGGAGCGCACCCTGGAGGCCCTTGCCAATCAGGATTACCCGGCGGAACTGGTGCTGGTCCTGTCCGCGTCCTGTGCCGAAGCGGAGCTGGATGGGCGCGTGTTTCGCCTGCCGCTGCAAGGCGATGGGCTGGAACAGCTCAACACCTTGCTGCCGCAACTGGAAGGCGCCGACTGGTTCTACCTGCTGCAACCCGGTGATCGTCCGGTGGCCACGGCATTGCTGATCATGGCGGACCGCATCGCCCATTCGCGGTCTTTCACCTGCCTGTACAGCGACGAAGGCAGTCTGCGCAGTGGTGAGTCGGCAGAGCCTGCGTTCAAGCCGGATTTCAACCTCGACCTCATGCGCAGCTATCCCTATGTCGGGCGGGCGCTGGCGTTCAAGCGCGAGCGGGTTCTGGCGTTGGGCGGCCTGACGACTGACTTTGCACAACTGGCGCCTCATGACCTGCTCTGGCGCATGGTCGAGAGCGACGGTACTCAAGTGATCGGGCACGTCGCCGAAGTGTTGCTTGAATCGAAATTCGATCTGTCCCAATGGCTTACCGACCCGGGTGTCCTGGAACAGAATCCGCGGGTACTCGATGCGCATCTGCAGCGCGTGGGGATTGCCTACGAGACTCGACGCGAGGGCAGTGAACTGCTCAATCGGGTCGACTATCGCCATGCCCGACGCCCGTTGGTGTCGGTGATCATTGTCGCTCAGGATCAGGCGGCGGCCTTGCAGCGTTGTGTCGAAACGCTGCTGGAAAAGACCGCTTACACCGAGTACGAAATTCTCTTGGTCGACAGCGGCAGCGAAAGCGCCGAGGCGCGGACCTGGCTCGACGGCATGGAACAATTGGGCGGTGCGCTGATCCGTGTCTTGCGCTACCCGCAAAAGCACAACCCCGCTGCCATTCACAATTTTGCCGTGAGCCAGGCGCGCGGCGAGTATGTCTTGCTGCTCAATGCCTTTGCGGTGATCACGCAAGCCGATTGGCTCGACGAGTTGCTCAATCATGCGCAGCGCCCCGAAGTCGGGGTCGTCGGCGCCAAGTTGTTCGATCCGGACGGCGGGGTGTTGCATGCCGGCCTGATTCTCGGCCTGCAGGGGCCGGCCGGGTTGCCATTCTTTGGTCAGCCGATGCAGTCGGAGGGCTATATGTTCCGGCTGCAGGCGGTGCAGGATCTGAGCGCTGTCGGCGGTGACTGTCTTATGGTTCGCAAGTCGGTCTTCGAGGAGGTCGCGGGGCTCGACGAACAGCACTTGAAGGTCGCGTACAACGTCGTCGATCTGTGCCTGCGAATCGGTCGCGAAGGTTATCTGGTGGTGTGGAATCCACATGCCCGGCTGGCTGTGGGCGCGCGTCCGGTCGCCGTGGCAACGAGCGAAGAGCAACAACGGCACGAGCGCGAGCAGGATGCGTTTTACCAGCGCTGGTTGCCGCAGATTGCGCGCGATCCGGCCTACAACGTCAACCTTGCGCTACAGGGTGTCGGGGCCAGCAACTTTAGCCTCGAACCGGGTCTGATGACCGGCTGGAGTGCGTTTTCCAGGTCGAGTCTGCCCAACGTGCTCGTGGTGCCGATCAACGCGTCTGCCATCGGCCATTACCGCATGAGCCAGCCGATGATCGAACTGGAGGCGGCCAACCGGGTCGAGGGGCGCATCTGCTACGGCTTGCCGTCGATCGTCGAAATCGAGCGTCAGGCCCCCGACGTGATCGTGCTGCAGGGGCGCTACTCGGAGCACGCCATCGATGAAATTCCGCCCCTGAAGAAGTACTTCAGCGCCCGGCGTATTTTCGAACTGGATGACTATGTCATCGACGTTCCTCATCGCAATGCCCACATCCGTAACATGCCGAGCAAGCAGGACATGGAGCGCATGGTGCGTCGAGCGATCGGCCTCTGTGATCGGGTGGTCGTGTCGACTCAACCTCTGGCCAATGCGTTGTCGGACATGCACCACGACATCCGTGTGGTGCCGAACATGCTCGCGAAAAACCTCTGGAGAAACCTGCGCAGCCAGCGACGCACGTCGAAGAAGCCACGGGTCGGTTGGGGTGGTGGCACCAGCCACCACGGCGACCTGGCAGTGATCGCCGAGGTGGTTCGCGAACTGGCCAATGAAGTCGACTGGGTATTCTTCGGCATGTGCCCGGATGACCTGCGTCCGTACATGCATGAGTTCCACGGTGTGATCCCGCTCGACGTGTATCCGGCGAAACTGGCCAGCCTCAACCTCGATCTGGCCCTCGCACCGCTGGAGTTCCACATCTTCAACGACTGCAAGAGCAACCTGCGGCTGCTGGAGTACGGCGCTTGCGGCTACCCGGTGATCTGCACTGACACCGAAGCCTATCGCGGCTACCTGCCGTGCACGCGGGTCAAGACCAACACCACCGATGAGTGGCTGCAGGCGATTCGCATGCACCTGGCCGATCCTGATGCCAGCTACCGCATGGGCGACGAGTTGCGTGAGGTGGTGCTGCGCGATTACGTGCTGCGTGGCGATAACCTGCGCTACTGGGAAAATGGCTGGCTGGCGGACTGACAGATTCGCGCAACACCTCCCCAAAAAAACAGGCGACTTTCGAGTCGCCTTTTTTTTGCCTGCGAAAATCGTATTGCATCAATCTCGATACAATTTTTTGCAGGGCCTCAAGCTTCGATCATTTCCTGTCGATATCAACACATTCACGAGTCTTTGGTGTTCGCTGCGATGACGTTTGATCGACCGCGAGCCGGTACCGGTTCTTAACAAGGCAAGGAAGAAGTAATGGCAGTGATAAATGGGACAAACGGCGCGGATACGCTGATCGGTACCAGTGGCGATGACCAGATGAATGGTCTGGGTGGCAACGACCTGATCAAGGGCAGTGCCGGTGCGGACAAGATCGACGGTGGCGCAGATTTTGATACGGTCGATTATTCGGCTTCCGCAGCAGGGGTCAATATCGACATCCGGCCGGGCACTGGTCTGGCAGGTGTTGGTGGCGATGCGCAAGGCGATACCCTGACCGGCATTGAGAAGGTTATCGGTTCGGCGTTCAACGACAGCTTCACCACTGACGCTTACCTTTACGCGACTTATGAAGGTGGCGATGGTGACGATATCTACTTCGTCAACGGTGGCGGCGTAACAGCCATTGAGCAAGTCGGTGGCGGCAACGATGAGGTGCGCGTCAGCTACAAGGAGCACACCCTGGCGGCGAACATCGAGCGCATGACCTTTACCGGCACGGGGGCCTTCAGCGGCAAAGGCAATGACATCGACAACATCATCACCGGTGGCGCGGGTAACGACACGCTGCAGGGCGGTGGCGGTGCCGATCAGTTCTTCGGCGGCGCGGGAATGGACATCGTGTCCTATGACGACAGCACCGTGGGCGTGACCATCAACCTGAAAACCGGGATCAACTCGGGTATTGGTGCGGGTGACGTCTACAACAGCATCGAGGGGATTACCGGCTCGAAGCTCAACGATACGTTTTTCGCCGACAGCCGCGTGATCGCGTTTGACGGTGGTGCCGGTATTGGCTGGGATACCGTGGATTACTCGGCGTCTGCCGAGGCGGTCAACGTCGAAATTCGCCCGGGCACTTCTTCAGTGGCCACCGGCGGTGATGCGCAGGGCGACACCTTGACCAACATTGATAAAGTCGTCGGTTCGGCTTTCAACGATACCTTCACTGCTGCGGCTATCAGCTACGCGACCTTCGAGGGTGGTGCTGGTGACGACATCTACTTCGTCAACGGTGGCGGCGTAACAGCCATTGAGCAAGTCGGTGGCGGCAACGATGAGGTGCGCGTCAGCTACAAGGAACACACCCTGGCGGCGAACATCGAGCGCATGACCTTTACCGGCACGGGGGCCTTCAGCGGCAAAGGCAATGACATCGACAACATCATCACCGGTGGCGCGGGTAACGACACGCTGCAGGGCGGTGGCGGTGCCGATCAGTTCTTCGGCGGCGCGGGAATGGACATCGTGTCCTATGACGACAGCACCGTGGGCGTGACCATCAATCTGAAAACCGGGATCAACTCGGGTATTGGTGCGGGTGACGTCTACAACAGCATCGAGGGGATTACCGGCTCGAAGCTCAACGATACGTTTTTCGCCGACAGCCGCGTGATCGCGTTTGACGGTGGTGCCGGTATTGGCTGGGATACCGTGGATTACTCGGCGTCTGCCGAGGCGGTCAACGTCGAAATTCGCCCGGGCACTTCTTCAGTGGCCACCGGCGGTGATGCGCAGGGCGACACCTTTACCAACATTGATAAAGTTGTCGGTTCGGCTTTCAACGATACCTTCACTGCTGCGGCTATCAGCTACGCGACCTTCGAGGGCGGTGCTGGTGACGACATCTACTTCGTCAACGGTGGCGGCGTAACAGCCATTGAGCAAGTCGGTGGCGGCAACGATGAGGTGCGCGTCAGCTACAAGGAACACACCCTGGCGGCGAACATCGAGCGCATGACCTTTACCGGCACGGGGGCCTTCAGCGGCAAAGGCAATGACATCGACAACATCATCACCGGTGGCGCGGGTAACGACACGCTGCAGGGCGGTGGCGGTGCCGATCAGTTCTTCGGCGGCGCGGGAATGGACATCGTGTCCTATGACGACAGCACCGTGGGCGTGACCATCAACCTGAAAACCGGGATCAACTCGGGTATTGGTGCGGGTGACGTCTACAACAGCATCGAGGGGATTACCGGCTCGAAGCTCAACGATACGTTTTTTGCCGACAGCCGCGTGATCGCGTTTGACGGTGGTGCCGGTATTGGCTGGGATACCGTGGATTACTCGGCGTCTGCCGAGGCGGTCAACGTCGAAATTCGCCCGGGCACTTCTTCAGTGGCCACCGGCGGTGATGCGCAGGGCGACACCTTTACCAACATTGATAAAGTCGTCGGTTCGGCTTTCAACGATACCTTCACTGCTGCGGCTATCAGCTACGCGACCTTCGAGGGTGGTGCTGGTGACGACATCTACTTCGTCAACGGTGGCGGCGTAACAGCCATCGAGCAAGTCGGTGGCGGCAACGATGAGGTGCGCGTCAGCTACAAGGAACACACCCTGGCGGCGAACATCGAGCGCATGACCTACACCGGTACGGTTGCATTTACCGGTACAGGCAATGACAGCGACAACATCATCACCGGTGGCGCGGGTAACGACACGCTGCAGGGCGGTGGCGGTGCCGATCAGTTCTTCGGCGGCGCGGGAATGGACATCGTGTCCTATGACGACAGCACCGTGGGCGTGACCATCAACCTGAAAACCGGGATCAACTCGGGTATTGGTGCGGGTGACGTCTACAACAGCATCGAGGGGATTACCGGCTCGAAGCTCAACGATACGTTTTTTGCCGACAGCCGCGTGATCGCGTTTGACGGTGGTGCCGGTATTGGCTGGGATACCGTGGATTACTCGGCGTCTGCCGAGGCGGTCAACGTCGAAATTCGCCCGGGCACTTCTTCAGTGGCCACCGGCGGTGATGCGCAGGGCGACACCTTTACCAACATTGATAAAGTCGTCGGTTCGGCTTTCAACGATACCTTCACTGCTGCGGCTATCAGCTACGCGACCTTCGAGGGTGGTGCTGGTGACGACATCTACTTCGTCAACGGTGGCGGCGTAACAGCCATCGAGCAAGTCGGTGGCGGCAACGATGAGGTGCGCGTCAGCTACAAGGAACACACCCTGGCGGCGAACATCGAGCGCATGACCTACACCGGTACGGTTGCATTTACCGGTACAGGCAATGACAGCGACAACATCATTGTCAGTGGCAGTGGTAATGATCTGCTGAAGGGCGGCGGCGGTGCCGACCAGTTCTTCGGCGGCGCGGGTATGGACACTGTGTCCTATGACGACAGCACCGTGGGCGTCAGCATTAACCTGAAAACCGGCATCAGCACCGGGATCGCGACGGGCGACACCTACAACAGTATCGAAGCGTTCACAGGCTCGAAGTACAACGACATCTTCGTTGGCAACTCCGCAGCGCTGGCGATCAACGGCGGCACCGGCCTGGATATGGTCAGCTACGAGTCGTCAGACAGTGCCGTCACCATCGACCTGAAAACCAACGTCAATGCCGGCGATGCTGCTGGTGATACCTTTACCGGCATCGAGATCTTCCAGGGCAGCAATTTCGCCGACACCTTGTCCGGAACGGCGATCAACGACAATTTCATCGGTGGCGGCGGCGCCGACGTGATTGACGGGCGCGAAGGGATCGACACTGTCTGGTACATCAACAACACCACGGCGGTGAACATTAACTTGCAGACCGGCCTCAATCAGGGCGGTGATGCACAAGGCGATGTGCTGATCAACGTCGAAAGTCTCATCGGCACCAACTTCAACGACACGCTGACCGGCAACGCGCTGGCCAACGGGCTTGAGGGTGGTCTGGGCAACGACACCATTTACGGTGGCGATGGCAACGATGTCATTTACGGCAGTTTCTACACCCAGCTCGGGCCGTTCGCGGTCGACGTGGCTGCCGGTGGGCCGCAAGCCGACATGCTGTACGGCGGCAATGGCAATGACCTCATCATCAGCGCTCCGGATGATCGTGGAACGTTCGCCTTTGGTGAAGCTGGCAACGACACGATCCAGGTCGTCAGCGGTACTGCTGATGGTGGCGACGGTAGCGATGATTTGCTCGGTACCGGCGAAAACTTCGTGCTGCTTGGTGGCGCGGGCAATGACGCGCTGACTTTCGGCGGTAAAGTTACTTATCCGTGGCAAATGAAAGCCACCGGTTTTGCCAACGGTGGCGAAGGCGGCGATACCTATGTCGTCGATACTGGCCTGCTGGTGACTATCCGTGATGACGGCACTAGCGGTACGGACACGTTGATCCTGAACAACATCCGTTCGGCTGATGCGTTGCAACTGGCTCGGGTGGGTAATGACCTGTACCTCAACGATGGATATTTCCCGCCGTCCGACCCAACCGCCCAAGGTGTAAAACTGCAGGACTGGTTCGCTGGCTACAACACCATCGAACACTTCATGGCAGCCAACGGTGATGTTCTGCCGATCAATGATGGGTTCAGCATGTTTGGCTGATCCGCTCCAATCGTTGAAATAGCTCGTTGAAATAGCTCGATGAAAGGGATGAGTCCGGTGACGGATTCATCCCTTTTTTCATGGCCGCACGACTGCGACACACCGCGCACCGAGCTGGCGCGTTTCCTGCAAGTCACCCTCAAATCGCCATAAAACGAGCGCTCGCGGTCATTGCCCCTGCGCCCGAAACGGCAGAAAGGTTTAGCCAGAAGGCCGCAACGCTCAAGAAAGCGACGCGCAGCCCTGTGACGAACGAGAGGGGAGAGGATGAAGGCAGTTATTTTGGCGGGTGGTCTGGGCACGCGCATCAGTGAAGAGTCGCACCTCAAGCCCAAGCCGATGATCGAGATTGGCGGCAAGCCAATTCTCTGGCACATCATGAAGCAGTACTCCGCCCACGGGATTCACGACTTTGTGATTTGCCTGGGCTACAAGGGGTATGCGATCAAGGACTTCTTCGCCAACTACTTCCTGCACACCTCCGATGTGACCTTTGACATGCGTGAAAACCGCATGGACGTTCACCAGAATTACAGCGAGCCATGGCGTGTGACGCTGATCGATACCGGTGAAGAGACCATGACCGGTGGCCGCCTGGGGCGAGCCGCGCGCTATCTGGAAAATGAAGAGGCCTTCTGCTTCACCTATGGCGACGGCGTTTCCGATTTGAACATCAGCGCGTTGGTCGATTTCCACCTGACTCACGGCAAACTGGCCACCGTCACCGCCGTACAACCGCCGGGACGTTACGGTGCGCTGGATCGCGAAGGTGACCGCGTGCTGGGCTTCACCGAGAAGCCACGCGGCGACGGTGGCTGGATCAACGGCGGCTTTTTCGTGCTGTCACCCAAGGTTCTGCCGCTGATCGAAGGCGATTCGACGTCGTGGGAGTCCGGTCCACTGGACGGCCTGGCTGCACGCGGTGAACTGATGGCGTTTCAGCACGACGGTTTCTGGCAGCCTATGGACACCCTGCGTGACAAGAACCATCTCGAAGCCCTGTGGCAGAGCGGGGAGGCCCCATGGAAGCAATGGGACTGAGTGCGGATTTCTGGCGTGGCAAACGCGTCCTCGTTACCGGTCACACCGGTTTCAAAGGCAGTTGGCTGACCCTGTGGCTGCAAAGCCTCGGCGCGCAAGTCAGCGGTTTCTCTCTCGATCCGTCGACTGAACCGAGTCTGTTTGAACTGGCGCGCGTGCACGAAGGCATCAACGATCAGCGCGGCGATCTGCGTGATCTCGGCGCGCTGCTGGAAATCATCGCCGACACCGAGCCTGAGATCGTTCTGCACCTGGCGGCACAACCGTTGGTGCGTGAAGGCTACCGTGATCCGCTCGGCACTTACTCCAGCAATGTCATGGGCACGTTGAACCTGCTTGAAGCGATTCGTCAGGTCGGTTGCGTGCGCGCTTGCGTGCTGGTCACCACCGACAAGGTCTACGCCAACAAGGAATGGCTGTGGCCGTACCGCGAAGACGAAGCCCTCGGTGGCCACGATCCTTACAGCAGCAGCAAGGCCTGCTGTGAGTTGCTTGCACAATCTTATGCCGCGTCATTCTTCCCGGCGGACAAGTACGCCGAGCACGGTCTGGCCCTCGCCACTGCGCGTGCCGGCAACGTTCTGGGTGGCGGCGATTTTGCGCCTGAGCGGCTGATTCCCGACGTGCTGAAAGCCTGGACCGCCGACGAGCCGGTGACCCTGCGCTACCCGCAAGCCGTGCGCCCATGGCAGCACGCATTGGAGCCGCTGGCCGGTTACCTGCAACTGGCCGCCGGCCTCTACGAGCAAGGCCCGGAATTCGCCGGTGCGTGGAACTTCGGCCCGGGCGAGGCGGACATGTGCAGCGTTGGCGAAGTGGTCGAGTTGCTCGCCAGCCGCTGGCCGCAGGCGCGTGGTCTGCGTATCGAACCGAGCGAACTGCACGAGGCCGGCCTGCTGCGTCTGGACAGCAGCCGCGCACGTCAGGTACTCGGCTGGCAACCACGCTGGACTTTGCAGCAATGCCTGACCCAGACCCTCGACTGGCATCTGGCGTGGCAGAACGGCGATGACATGCGCGCCGTTACCCTCGGCCAGTTGAACCTGTACCGAGGCGCGCTGTGAGCGAGTTTTCCCTGCACGCCTTGCCGCTGGCCGGACTGTTCAGCGTCCAGCACAAACGCTTCGAAGATCAGCGCGGGCACTTCGCCCGACTGTTCTGCGAGGGCAGTCTGAGCGCATTCGGCAGCGAATTTCATATCCGCCAGATCAACCATTCCTGCACTCGCGAGAAGGGCAGTGTGCGCGGTCTGCATTATCAGAATGCCAACGCGCCGGAAGCCAAACTGATCACCTGCCTGCGCGGTGAAGTGTGGGATGTGGCGGTCGATCTGCGCCCCGATTCTGCAACCTTTTTGCACTGGCACGCCGAGCACCTCAAGGCCGGCGATGGCCGCAGCCTGTTGATCCCGGCCGGGTTCGCCCACGGTTTCCAGACGCTGACCGAAGACGCCGAATTGCTCTACCTGCACAGCGCCGATTACGCGCCGGAGCACGAGGGCGGTCTGTCGGTGAACGATCCACGGCTGGCGATCGCCTGGCCGTTGCCTGTCAATAATTTGTCAGCGCGTGATTCCAGCCATCCCGCGCTGGATCAACACTTTGCTGGAGTGCGTCTATGAACTGCCGTGGGTGCGCCGCACCGCTGAGCTTGCCGCTGATCGACCTCGGCACCTCACCACCGTCCAACGCCTACGTGCACGCCGATCGACTGGATCAAGCCGAGCAATGGGTACCGTTGAAGGTCGCCGTGTGTCAGCAGTGCTGGCTGGTGCAGACCGAGGACTACACCAGCGCCGACAGCCTGTTCGACGCCGAATATGCCTACTTCAGCTCGTTCTCCAGCACTTGGCTCGCGCATGCCGAGCGCTATGTCGCCGAGATGGTCGAGCGCTTCGGCCTGACTGCCGATAGTCGCGTGGTTGAAGTCGCCGCCAACGATGGTTACCTGCTGCAATACGTCGCTGGCCGGGGCATTGCGTGCCTGGGCGTCGAGCCGACTCGCAGTACCGCACAAGCCGCGCGGGAAAAAGGTCTGGAAATTCGCGAACTGTTCTTTGGTCGTGACACCGCCGCGCAGTTGAAAGGCGAGGGCTGGTGCGCCGATTTGATGGCCGCCAACAACGTGCTCGCGCATGTACCGGACATCAACGATTTCCTCGGTGGCTTCGCGGCGTTGCTCAAGCCAACCGGTGTAGCCACCTTCGAATTCCCACAACTGCTGACGCTGATGGCCGGCGCGCAGTTCGACACGCTGTATCACGAACATTATTCGTACCTGTCGCTGACTGCCGTGCAGACGCTGTGTGAGCGCAATGGCCTGGAAGTGTTCGACGTCAGCCAGTTGAGCACCCACGGTGGATCGTTGCGGGTGTTCGTGCAGCGCAAGGACGGCGAGCGTCGCCCGGTGCAGCCAGCGGTGCAGCAACAGTTGCAGGCTGAACTGGACGCCGGGGTGAAAACCGCCGAGTACTACACGACCCTCGCGCCCGCCGCTGAACGCATCAAGCATCAACTGCTGCGCTTTTTGTTGCAGGCCAAGGCTGACGGCAAGCGTGTGGTCGGTTACGGCGCGGCCGCCAAGGGCAACACCTTGCTCAACTACGCCGGGGTCAAGCCGGATCTGTTGGCCTGGGTGGCTGATGCCAACCCGCACAAACAGGGCAAGTGCTTGCCGGGCAGCCGCATTCCGATTGTTACGCCTGAGCGGATCGCCCAGGAGCAGCCGGACTACATTCTGGTGTTGCCGTGGAATCTGTTGAGCGAAGTGACGCAGCAACTGTCTGCGGCCAAGGCATGGGGCGCACGTTTTGTCGTCGCCGTTCCGGAGTTGATCATCCAATGAGCAGAATTCATTACACCAAACCCAGCGTTGGCGAACTCGAAGCGCAATACGCCCTGGACGCTGTGCAGAACGGCTGGGGCGCACGTTGCTATGAATACCTGACACGTTTCGAGCACGGTTTTGCCGAGCATCTTGGCGCTACCTACGCCATTGCCACCTCCAGTTGCACCGGCGCGCTGCACATGGGCATGGCCGCCTTGGGCGTTGGTGCTGGCGATGAAGTGATCCTCGCCAACACCAACTGGATTGCTTCGGCGGCACCGATCACTTACCTGGGCGCCACGCCGGTGTTCGTCGATGTCCTGGCTGATAGCTGGTGCCTGGATCCGCAACGTGTCAGAGCGGCGATCACCCCGCGCACCAAGGCGATTCTCGCAGTGCATTTGTACGGCAACTTGTGTGACATGGACGCACTGCTCGCCATCGGTCGCGAATTCGGCATCCCGGTGATCGAGGACGCGGCGGAAGCCATCGGCTCGCAATGGCGTGGCCAGGCGGCCGGCTCGCTGGGGGCTTTCGGCGCTTTTTCGTTTCATGGCACCAAGACCATGACCACCGGTGAGGGCGGCATGTTCGTCACTTCCGACAAGGCTTTGTATGAGCGTGTTCTGACCCTGTCCAACCATGGGCGTGTGGCGGGTTGCACCAAACAGTTCTGGCCGGAGTTTGTCGGTTTCAAATACAAGATGAGCAACCTGCAGGCCGCGGTCGGTTGTGCCCAGGTCGAGCGAATCGAGGAGTTGATCGAGCGCAAACGGGCGATTTTTGCCTACTACGCGCGAGCACTCGAAGGCGTACCGGGTGTGTCGCTCAATCCCGAACCGGCCCATGCCCGCAATGGCTACTGGATGCCGACCGTGGTGTTCGATGCCGACACCGGCATCCACCGCGAGCAAATGATTGCCGCGTTCCAGGCCGCCGACATCGACGCCCGGGTGTTTTTCTGGCCGCTGTCATCGCTGCCGATGTTCAGCGAATACGTGGTCGACACGCCGCTGGCGTTTGCGTTGCCCGAGCGTGCCTTCAACCTGCCGAGCTATCACGACATGACCGACGCCGATCAACACCGCGTGGTGCAAGTGGTGCTGGATCTGCTGGCTCGCAGGCACGCATCGTGAAGATGTATCTGCTGGGGGCCGCCAACCCGGAAGCGGTGCGCATGCTGCATGCCGTCAAGCGCAGCACGCCGAACATCGAATTCGCCTTTCTCGACAACGATCCGCGCAAGCACGGCACGCTGTTTTACGGGGTGCCGGTGCTCGGTGGTTGTGAACGGGTCGGCGAACTCAATGGCGAGGACGTGCGCTTCGTCAATCTGATCACCGGCAGTACCCGGTTACGCTACGAAACCACCTGTCAGTTGGTGGACGCCGGTGCACGCCTGGGCCAATTCGTTCATCCGGGGATCGACCTGAGCATGATTCGCATGGGCCAGGGCAGTTATCTGCAAGAAGGCGTGCTGATGCAGGCCGAGGTGACACTGGGCGACAACACCAGCATCAGCGCCGGCAGTGTCGTGGGGCATGAGGGGCAGATCGGCCACTCGGTATTCATGGCGCCGGGCGTGTGTATCGCCGGTTGCGTGGAAATCGGTGACGGGACCTTTATCGGCACCAACGCCACGATCCTGCCGCGCCTGCGCATCGGTCGCTGGGTGACCATCGGTGCCGGTGCGGTCGTGACCAAAGATGTTCCGGATTTTTCGGTTGTGGTGGGCAATCCCGCCAGGATCATCAAGACCAACGCAGTGCCTTACCCGGACGCCAGGGTGTTCAGGTAAGCCGTTTCCCGAATTTTTGGAGAGTTGCAATGAATCCGCATGAACAGTTTCGCGAAGAAGTAAAAGCCAACATCGAAGGCCTGCAGAACGACAAGGCCCTGCAAACCGAGTCCCTGGACTGGGTCGGCACCACGGCAAAACACAAGTACACCTACAACTTCAGCTGGATGGGCCGGCCAATCATTCAGTTTCCGCAGGACATGGTCGCGATGCAGGAAATCATCTGGAACCTGCGTCCGGACGTGATCGTCGAGACGGGCATCGCTCACGGCGGTTCGCTGGTGTTTTACGCCTCGATCCTGGAACTGATCGGACACGGCGAAGTACTGGGCATCGACATCGATATCCGCGAGCACAACCGCGAAGCCATCGAAGCGCACCCGATGTTCAAACGCATCAGCATGATCCAGGGTTCGAGCATCGATAGCGGCATCGTCGATCAGGTGCGCGAGCGTGTGCAGGGCAAAAAAGTGCTGGTAGTGCTGGACTCCAACCACACCCACGAGCACGTCCTCGAAGAGCTGCGCCTGTATGCACCACTGGTGTCGGTGGGCAGCTATTGCGTGGTCATGGACACCGTGGTCGAAGACATGCCGGCCGATGCGTTCCCGGATCGTCCGTGGGGCAAGGGTGACAACCCGAAAACCGCGGTGTGGGCGTATCTGGAAGAAAACCGCGATTTTGAAATCGACCCGTCGATCCACAGCAAATTGCTGATCACAGTCGCGCCGGATGGTTATCTGCGTCGCGTGCGTTAATCGACAAACAACGATGAGTTTTCGGCGACGCGCCGTTTGTGGGGAATATATGCAAGGCAAGAACACTTCTGGAACCGGTCCGGCACTCAACGAACAGTTGACCATTGTGCTGATCTCTCACGAACGCCCGGCGTTTCTGCGTAGAGCCATTCGCTTCTACAGCAGCCTGCCGTGCAGGATTCTGGTGCTGGATTCGTCGGCGGCGGCGCTGGCGGGCATCCCTGCCGAATTCACCAACGTGGATTATCAGCACTTGCCGCAGTTCGGCTACTGGGGTATTCGCGCCAAGCTGGCTTACGGTGTCGAGCAGCTGCAAACGCCTTACATGGTGTTTGCCGCCGACGATGACTTCCTTGTGCATGATGCCCTGCATGAAGCCGTGGCATTCATGGATGCCAACCCCGATTACAGCCTGTGCCATGGCTACAGCCTGATGTATCTGGCATTGGCCAACAGCGTCAATTACTACCGCCGTGACAAGAAAGTCTGCGAAGACTACTCGGCCGATCAGGCCGAGGAGCGTTTGCTCGATTACATGCACCAGTACCTGCCGCCGTTCTATGCCGTGCAGCGTACGGCGATCTTGCGCGACTGGTACGCGGCCATGCCGCAAGACACGATCTTCCAGTGGCAGGAAGTCGGTCACACCTTTTACATGCTGGCCCGGGGCAAGGTGCGGATTCTGCCGATCCCGTATGTGGTGCGCGAAATCAACTACGAGCAGTCCGATCACAACACCGAGATCTATCACACGCTGGCCTATATGGATGGCAAGAGCGTGGCCGGGCGCGAAGCGTTCGCCGAGTTCCTCGCGTCGTTGCCGACCCAGCTCCAGCATCAGGATCCACAGCAGGGCAAACAGTTTGCCCTGAAGAGTTTTGCCGCGCTGGCCGAAAGCCTGCGGACCTACCGGGCACTCACCGCCGAGTTGATCTTCGAGTCGACCTGGATCGATATCGAGGCCGGCCCGCAACGTCGGTTCGGGCCGAAGCAATACGTGGAAATGCCTTTCTATAACCAGGTGTTTTTCGATCAACTGACGCAATTCGAATTTCTGTTGCACGCGATGCCGGCCGGACGCGTTCAGCTCAAAGAGCTGGAAGGCATTTGGGCTCGCCAGCAGAGCCTGATGCTGGCACGCAACAATGACACTCCGGAAAGTGTCCTCGACCGCTTGTGGCAGGCGCACGACGCCAACGTGTTCAATCGCGCGGTGATCAAGCAACTGCTCGCGCAATTGCAACCGCTGGACGAGGAAGACGACGCGCCAGTGCTGCGCGATTGGGTCGCGCGTCTGGACGCGGTGTTGCTCGAAGGGCATCAGCCGACATTCGCCAAAATGCTCACCGGCCGCCTGCTCGAGTGGCTCGCCGCGCGTGCGCCTGACACCGAGCAGGCCACGGCGATTGCCCGCCACCTGGCAGACAATGCCGGTGGTCCGCAGTTCGGCATCTTCCTGCTCGATCTGGACAACGACATCGACAAGTTGCAAATCTCCCTGGACAGCTTGCTCGAAGGCCACAGTAAAGCTTTCAAGGTCGTGGTTTTCACCACGGGTGAGCCGCCGGCTGCAACCACTGCACAAAATACGCTGCACTTTGTGCGAGTGACCCAAGGCAACTTCGTCGACAAGCTCAACCAGAGCGTCAATCAATCGACCTGCGACTGGCTGCTGCTGGTTGAGGCGGGTGAAGAGTTCACGGCTGCCGGCCTGTTGCGTGCCGGCCTGGAACTGATGGCTGCGCCAGGTGTGCGTGCGGTTGCCACGGATGAAATCCAGCGCCAGGAAAACGGGGCGCTAGTGGATATGTTCCGCCCCGGCTTCAACCTGGATCTGCTGCAGAGCGTTCCGTCACTGATGGCACGGCACTGGTTGATTCGTCGCGAAGTGCTGACAGGGCTCGGCGGTTATCAGGCCGATTTCAGCAAGGCGCTGGAGCTGGATGTGCTGCTGCGCATCATCGAGGAGGGTGGTCTCGACGGTCTGGCCCATCTCGATGAGCCTTTGCTGATCACCCGGGCGCCAGTGCTGGCAGAAAATCCTCACGAGCGTCAGGCGCTGCTGCGGCACTTGGGCAATCGTGGTTACAAGGCTCAGGTCACTTCGACGCAGCCTGGCACCTGGCAGATTGACTATCGTCATGCCGAGCGGCCGCTGGTCTCGGTGATTGTGGCCGCCGGCGACGATCTTGCCGCCTTGAAACGCTGCCTGGATGGCGTGCTGCTCAGAACCCGTTACACCCGCTATGAGCTGTTGATTGCGGTCAACCCGAACTCGTCGGCCGAGGTCAATGACTGGCTGGCAACGCTGCGCAACGGCAAAGTGCGGGTACTGCATGCTGATCGCCCGCTCGATCAAGTCGCACTGTGCAACGCGGCCAGCGAGCAGGCGCAGGGCGAATATCTGGTGCTGCTGGCCACCGACAGTGAAGTGGTCAACCCGAACTGGATCGAGTCGTTGCTCAATCACGCCCAGCGTCCTGAGGTCGGCATCGTCGGTGCCAAACTGGTGGACCGCGACGGCAAAATCTCTCAGGCAGGTTTGATTCTCGGGTTGAACGACGGGGTGGCTTCGGCCTTCATCGGCGAGAAACACGCTAACGAGGGTTACATGCAACGCCTGGCGGTCGAGCAGAACTATTCGGCGGTGTCGAAGGCGTGCCTGATGGTGCGCAAGGACTTGTTCAACGCGCTGGGTGGCCTGGACGACGTGAGCTTCGCCGCCGGCTTCAGCGATGTCGATCTGTGTCTCAAGGCCGGGCAGGCCGGTTACCTCACCGTGTGGACGCCGCTGGTGCAGGTCTTGCACACCGGCGAGTTGCCGCAAGCTCCTGAAGCATTGGCGGCATTGCGTGAGAAGTGGAGCGCGGCCTTCGCCCAGGATCCGGCGTACAACGCCAACCTGGCGCTGACCGGCAAAGGTTTTACCCTGGGTGAAATTGCCCCGATCAATTGGGCGCAATTGCTCGGCTAAGCCTGGCGAACAGGACACAGGAATTCAGACATGTTCAACGGTAAATCGATTTTCATCTCCGGTGGCACCGGCTCGTTCGGGCGCAAATTCATTGCCCGCCTGCTGGAGCAATACCAGCCCAAGCGCGTGGTGGTGTTTTCCCGTGATGAACTGAAGCAGTATGAGATGCAGCAGACGTTCAACGCGCCGTGCATGCGTTACTTCATCGGTGACGTGCGCGATGCCGATCGTCTGCGTCAGGCCATGCGCGGCATCGACTACGTGGTGCATGCCGCGGCGTTGAAGCAAGTGCCGGCGGCGGAATACAACCCGACCGAATGCATTCGCACCAACGTCAATGGCGCGGAGAACATCATCGCCGCCGCCATCGACAATGGCGTGAAAAAAGTCGTCGCGTTGTCCACCGACAAGGCGGCCAGCCCGATCAACCTGTATGGCGCGACCAAGTTGCTCTCGGACAAGTTGTTCGTCGCCGCCAACAACATTGCCGGCGAGCAGCAAACCCGGTTTGCCGTGGTGCGCTACGGCAATGTGGCCGGCTCGCGGGGTTCGGTGGTGCCGTTCTTCAGCAAGCTGATCGCCGACGGCGCAGAGGAGTTGCCGATCACTGACGAGCGCATGACGCGGTTCTGGATCACCCTCGACCATGGCGTACAGTTTGTGCTCGACAGCTTTGCGCGCATGCACGGTGGTGAAGTGTTCGTGCCGAAGATTCCGTCGATCCGCATCGTCGATCTGGCGCGCGGCATGGCCGAACATCTGCCGCACAAGCACGTCGGCATCCGTCCCGGCGAAAAGCTCCATGAGTTGATGGTGCCGCTGGACGATGCGCGGATGACTCTCGAGTTTGCGGATCACTACACCATCCAGCCATCGATTCGCTTCACCAGTGTCGACGTCGATTTTGCCGTCGACAAACTTGGCGAGCGGGGGAGTGCCGTGAGCGAAGATTTCGAATACCGTTCCGACACCAATCCGCATTTCCTCTCGGTCGGGCAGATCGCCGACCTGCACGCGAAGCTCTCGGTATGATTCCCTACGGTCGGCAAAGCGTCGATCAGGCAGACATCGATGCCGTCGTCGAAGTGCTGCAGTCGGACTGGCTGACCCAGGGGCCGAGCATCGAGCGTTTCGAGCAGGCGATGGCCGCGCGTTGTCAGGCCGACTTCGCCGTCGCGGTGTGCAACGCCACGGCGGCGCTGCACATTGCTTGCCTGGCGGCAGGCCTGGGGCCGGGTGATCGGCTGTGGACGACGCCCAACACCTTTCTCGCCTCGGCCAACTGTGGACGTTATTGCGGTGCCGACGTTGATTTCGTCGACATCGATCCGCTGACCTGGAACCTCGATGTCATCGCCCTCGCAGCGAAACTCGAGCAGGCCGAGCAGGACGGCGCATTGCCGAAAGTGCTGGTGGCGGTGGCGTTCTCCGGGCAGAGCTGCGACATGCGCAGGATTGCCGAACTGGCCGAGCGCTACAACTTCACGGTGATCGAAGATGCGTCTCACGCGGTCGGTGCGTCCTATGCAGGACGTCCGGTGGGTTGTGGCCAATTCGCGGCGATGACGGTGTTCAGTTTCCACCCGGTGAAGATCATCACCAGCGCCGAGGGCGGTATGGTCTTGACCAATCGCCCGGCGCTGGCCGAGCGCCTGCAACGCCTGCGCTGCCACGGCATGACCCGCGATCCGCAGCAGATGAGCGAGCCGAGCCACGGTCCGTGGTACTACGAGCAGATCGAGCTGGGTTTCAATTATCGGATCACCGATCTGCAGGCTGCGCTGGGTTTGTCGCAACTGGGCAAACTCGACGACTTCATCGCTCGGCGTCGCGAACTGGCGGCGCGTTACGATCGCCTGCTGGCGTATTTGCCGGTGACGTTGCCCAGCCTTCAGCCTGAGGCAGAGTCGGCTTGGCATCTGTATGTGATTCGCTTGCAGACCGATCGCATCAGCCTCAGTCACCGTCAGGTGTTTGAAGGCTTGCGCAGTGCCGGTATTGGCGTGAATCTGCATTACATTCCTGTGCACTTGCAGCCCTACTATCGCGACCTGGGTTTCGCCGAGGGCGATTTCCCCGAAGCCGAGCGTTATTACGCCGAGGCGATCAGCCTGCCGCTGTTTGCGCTGTTGAGCGATGAACAACAGGATTACGTGGTCGAGCAATTGCGTCGGCTGACCGAATAACTGCCGCTGTGGCACCGGATGAGTATCTGCAATGCGTCCTTTGAGTGAGCAGGAACAGTTCTGGCAGGGCGACTTCGGTAACCAGTACTTCGAGCGCAATGTGGGGCAACCGCTGGTGGCGGCGAACCTGGCATTGTTTGCCAAAGCGCTGAGCCGCGCCGCAGGCATCGAGAGCCTGCTGGAACTGGGCACCAGCGCCGGCAACAATTTGCAGGCGTTGCATCAACTGCTGCCACGCTGCGAGCTGTTCGGTGTCGAGATCAACGACAATGCCTGTGCGCAGGCACGGACGTTGGGCATTGCCCGGGTCTGGCAGGGCTCGCTGCTCGATTTTCCGCGTGAACGCCGCTACGACCTGACATTGAGCAAAGGCGTGCTGATCCACCTGGCCCCGGAGCTGTTGCCGACGGCTTATGCGCAGTTGTATGAGTTGAGCCGGCGCTACATCCTGATCGCCGAGTATTACAATCCGGCGCCGCTGGAAGTGTCTTATCGTGGCAACAGCGGCAAGCTGTTCAAGCGTGATTTCGCCGGCGAAATGCTCAATCGTTATGCCGATCTGCAGTTGCTGGATTATGGTTTTGTCTATCACCGCGATCCGCAGTTTCCTGTGGACGATATCACTTGGTTTCTGCTGGAAAAACGCCCTTGAGCAACGTCGCAATTATCCCGGCCCGTGGCGGCAGCAAACGTATTGCGCGCAAGAACCTGGCGTTGTTCGATGGCGTGCCGATGATGGTCCGTTCGATCCGCACGGCGCTGGATTCAGGTTTGTTCGAGCAGGTGGTGGTCAGCACCGACGATGCCGAGATTGCTGATGTGGCGCGAGCGCACGGTGCGCAGGTGCCCTTCATGCGTCCGGCGGCGCTGGCTGATGACTACACCGGCACCGCGGCGGTGATCGTGCACGCATTGCAGCAACTGCCGGCTTTTGATTACGCCTGTTGTGTGTATGCCACGGCACCGCTGTTGCAGGCACGTTATCTGCGGCAGGGCATCGAGTTGCTGGAGCAACGTCCAGACAAGTCTTTCGCGTTCTCCGTGTGCGGTTTTGGTTTTCCGGTGCAGCGTGCACTGACTCTGGACGGACAGGGCGCCTTGACCGCTTTGTATCCCCAATTTCGCGAGACTCGCTCCCAGGACCTGCCCGAAGCCTTTCAGGACGCCGGCCAGTTTTACTGGGGGCGCAGTGAAGCGTGGTTGCGCGGCGAAGTGCTCTATTCGCCCGCCAGCCTGCCGGTGATTCTGCCCCGCCATCTGGTGCAGGACATCGACACCCTTGAAGACTGGAAACGCGCCGAATACCTTTACGCCGCGCTCAAGGCCGGTGGAGAGCTGCAATGAGAGTTTTGATTCGTGCCGACGCCTCGCCAACCATCGGCAGCGGCCACATTGCCCGCTGCCTGACGCTGGCGCGGGTGTTGCGCGGGCAGGGCAGCCACGTCGCGTTTGCCTGCCGCTGCCTGCCGGGCCATCGCCTGGATGCCTTGCGCGCCGAGGGCTTCGAGACGTTTGCGCTGCCTGAGCGCTACGTCGGTGAAGACCCGCAACAGGCCATCGAATCGATGCTGCCGTGGCAGGCCGACATCGACGCGCTGGGCATGCAGCTTGAAAGTCATGCCGAATTCGACTGGGTCATCGTCGATCACTACGGTCTCGATCACCAATGGCAAACGGCTGCTCGACAGTGGGCGGCACGGATTGCGGCAGTGGATGATCTTGCCTCGCGGCGCTACAGCGTCGATCTGTTGCTCAATCAGAATCTCTCGGGCCTGCACGAAAATTATCGGCCGCTGTTGCCTGAAGGGTGCCGCACCTTGCTCGGCCCACGCTATGCCATGTTGCGTAAAGAGTTCAGCTGCCCGGCCATCGAGATCAAAGACCGGGCCCGACGGGTATTGGTCAACTTCGGCGGTTTCGATGCCGCGCGGCAAACTCATCATGCGATGCTCGCGCTGGCCGATTTTACCGCGTTGCAGGTGGACTTCGTCGCTGGCGCCGACAATCCGGCATGGGCGCAGATGCAGGCCTTGGCCGAGACACGGCCGAACTGGCGTCTGCACAGTTTTGTCAGCGACTTCTACCAGCGCATGACCGAGGCTGATCTGTTTATCGGCGCCGGGGGTGGCACCAGTTGGGAGCGGGCGGCGATGGGGCTGCCGACGATCTGTATTGCTGTATCGAACAATCAGCAGGCCAACGGCGAAGTCATGGCGGCAGCGGGCGCGCATGTGTTCCTGGGCGCCCGTGAGCAGGTCAGTGTCGAGCAGTTGCGCGACGCCATCGGCTTTGTCACCGGCAATCATTATTTGCGCCAGAGCCTGGCCGAACGCTCTCGACAACTGGTCGACGGACGCGGTGCCGAGCGGGTCGCGGCGGCACTGGCCGGTGCCGTGCTGAAGGTGCGCGCGGCGACGCTGGACGATGCGCAGTTGCTATTCGATGGGCGCAATGCCGAAACGGTGCGGCGCCGGTCGCTGGACACTGGCGTGATCGATTGGCCGCAACACCTGAACTGGCTGACGGCGACTTTGCGCAATCCGCAGCGCCTGCTGTTGATCGCTGAAGCGGACGACGGCGCAGTCGGCGTTGTGCGTTATGACCTGAGCGGGACTGAGGCCGAAGTTTCGATCTATTTGCTCGAAGGGCGGATGGGGCTGGGCTGGGGCAGGGCGCTGTTGGCCCGTGGCGAGGCATTTGTTGCCACACACTGGCCGCACCTGCAGGTCATCACCGCACAAGTGTTGCCGGACAATCGTCCCTCATTGAATGTGTTTCGTGACGCCGGTTTCACTCAGACTGCCTGTGCGTTCACCCGTGTTTTGAAGGATCACCCGCATGACTAGTTTCAAGATTGGCGACCGCTTGATCGGCGCCGAGGCGCCGCCCTTCATCATCGCCGAGATGAGTGGCAACCATAACCAGTCACTGGACGTCGCCCTGCAAATTGTCGAGGCGGCGGCCAAGGCCGGGGCGCATGCGCTGAAGCTGCAAACCTACACCGCGCAAACCATGACCCTGGATCTGGCTGAAGGCGAGTTCTTCATCAAGGATCCGGGCAGCCTGTGGGCCGGTACTTCGCTTTACGATCTGTACGAAAAGGCCCACACGCCATGGGAATGGCACGCGCCGATTTTCGCCAGGGCCAAAGCGCTGGGCATGCTTGCCTTCTCGACGCCGTTCGATGACACCGCGGTGGATTTTCTCGAAAGTCTCGACGTGCCGGCCTACAAGATCGCCAGTTTCGAAAACACCGATTTGCCGTTGATCCGGCGTGTGGCGGCTACTGGCAAACCTCTGATCATTTCCACCGGCATGGCCAGCATTGCCGAGCTGGATGAAGCCGTGCGCGCCGCGCGCGAAGCCGGTTGCAAGGATCTGGTGTTGCTCAAGTGCACCAGTACGTATCCGGCCACGCCGCTCAACAGCAACGTGAGGACCATCCCCCATCTGCGTGATTTGTTCGGCTGCGAAGTGGGGCTGTCGGATCATTCGATGGGGGTTGGCGTATCGGTGGCCGCCGTGGCGCTCGGTGCGACGGTGGTGGAAAAGCATTTCACCCTCGACCGTTCAGCAGGCGGCGTCGATGCCAGTTTTTCGCTGGAGCCGGCGGAAATGGCCAGCCTGGTGGTGGAAACCGAACGCGCCTGGCAAGCCATGGGCCAAGTGCATTACGGCGTCACTGAGGTCGAGCGCAAGTCGCTGGTCTATCGCCGCTCGCTGTACGTCACCGCCGACATGGCGGCCGGTGACACCTTTACCGGGGACAATCTGCGCGCCATTCGCCCCGGCCTCGGTCTGCCGCCCAAGCACACCGACGCGGTTCTTGGCCGCCGTGCGCGTGCGCCGATCAAGCGCGGCACGCCGCTGGACTGGTCGTTGGTCGAATAACCCGATCTGCACCGATTCGGCAAAATAGCGTGACCTGTGAGTCATAACGCGCATCTTCACTGTATTGTATTGATCGGGGAGATGGCGCCTGGCTCGTTTTCGATTCCAGTGATAGCCCTTTGCGCTCCCCGTGGCTGCCCGTTGTGGCGGCCGTTTTCTGTTTGTCGGCGCCCCTCGAAATCCTTGCGAGCGGTGGTCTTGGGCTGTTTTTTATTGGGAAGCCGTAATGATTGGCATAAAAAGCATTGCGAGCTACGTTCCTGTAGCCGGCGTGGACAATTACGCACAAGGTGCAAAATTCGAGAAGGATGAAGAGTTCATCCTTGGCAAAATCGGCTCGGCATTCCTGCCGCGCAAAAATGCTGATCAAGAGACTTCCGATCTGTGCGTGGAAGCGGCCAATGCGCTGTTTGCCAGCAACCCTGAACTGAAGCGTGAATCAATCGACGCACTGATCGTCGTCACCCAGAACGGTGACGAAGAAGGCCTGCCGCACACCGCCGCGATCGTGCAGGACAAACTCGGTCTGCCGACCAACGTTGCGGCGTTCGACATTTCCCTGGGTTGCTCCGGTTATGTCTACGGCATCTACGCGATCAAGGGCTTCATGGAAGCCGCCGGCCTGAAGAACGGCCTGCTGATCACCGCTGACCCGTATTCGAAAATCGTTGATCCGGAAGACCGCAATACCACCATGCTGTTCGGCGATGCCGCCACTGCAACCTGGATGGGCGAAGATCCGACCTGGGCGCTGGGCAAGGCCAAGTTCGGTACCGACGGTTCCGGCGCACCGCACCTGAAAGTCACTGACGGTGTGTTTTTCATGAACGGTCGTCAGGTGTTCAACTTTGCGCTGCTCAAAGTCCCGGCGCACTTGCATGAATTGCTCGACGATAGTGGGCTGAACGCTGACGACATCGACGCATTCTGCATTCACCAGGGCAGTGCGGCGATTGTCGATGCCGTGGCGCGTCGTTTCGAAGGCGAGCCTGAGAAGTTCATCAAAGACATGGTCGAGACCGGCAACACCGTGTCGTCGAGTATTCCGCTGCTGCTGGAAAAACACGTGATCGATTCCGACTGGCAGCGCATTGCGCTCAGCGGTTTTGGCGTTGGCTTGTCGTGGGGCTCGGCGATCATCTATCGCCCCTGAACCCGATTAAAAACGGCTGATACAAAAATAGCGTTCAAGGTTAACCTTGAACGCTATTTTTTTGCCTGAAAGGGAGCGCGAGGCGCCATGAGCGAGTTTTTCCAAGACAACGCCCAGGTGATCCAGCAACGCTGGCCGGCGCTGTTTGCACGATTGGTGGCTGAAGACAGTTCGGCCATTCAAGCCGAACTGGTGCAAGGCCTGGGCTCTACGTTGAGTGTGGACGGAATTCAACTGACCAGTCGTCACGACCGGATCCACGAGGCCCGAGTCCAGGCGGCCAGCCTGCCGGAAAAGCCTCGGTTGCACGTCTACGGCACCGGCCTTGGGGACTTGCCGTCGGTGTTGCTGGAGCGCGCCGCACTTGAGCGGTTGTACGTGCATATCCTTAACGGCGCCTTGTTTGCGTTGGTTCTGCAGTTGCTCGACCAGCGGCAATGGCTTGAAGATCCCAGAGTGGAATTGATGTATGCCGGCGATCATGCGGATATCTACACGCCGTTTTTTGCGCTACCCGCCGAAATGCTTCTGGCCGATGACTTCAGCGCGAAAATTCGTGATCGGCTGGTCAATGAAGTTCACCTGAGTTTCAATAATCGCGAGTTCGATCCGCAATTGCCGGCGATCCAGCAGCGCCTGCGCGATAGCCTGGAGGTGCTGCTTGCCGATGATGACGTAGCGCAACTGTTTGGCACCTGCAGCGACCGCGAGATCTATGTGATCGGCACCGGACCGAGCCTGGAAAACCATTTTGAACGGCTGGCGGCGGTGCGGGCTCAGGCCGAGCGGCCGCTGTTCATTTGTGTCGACACGGCTTATCGGCCTTTACGTCAGCACGGGATCATCCCCGATCTGGTGGTGACGATCGATCAGTTGATCAGCTTTCGGCATCTGCCCTTCGAGGAGTCCGACGGTATCCCGCTGGTGTACCTGCCCATGAGCTCCACCCAGGTGTTGAAGGCCTGGAAGGGCAAGCGTTATGGCGCTTATACCGCCAGCCCGGTCTACGCCACATTGCGTGAGCAGCACCCTCGGGCCGAATTGCATGCCGGCGGCAGTGTGATTCACCCCGCCGTGGACCTGGCGGTGAAAATGGGCGGCACGCGCATCACCCTGTTCGGCGCCGACTTTGCCTTCCCGATGAACAAGACACATGCCGGATGGGACGATGGCGACCTGGGCCCGGCCCTCGAGCAGGCGCGGCACTGGGTCCATGACGGCAATGGCGAACGGGTCAGGACGCAGCTGAATTTTCGTGGCTACCTGTGCGTGCTGGAGCGTTATATCGCGCGGCATCCAGAGGTTAGCTTCCTTAACAGCAGTCGGGCAGGGGCGATGATCGTGGGCACGCAGTTCAATCCGGAGTTTGTGCAATGAGTGCGCAGGTGACGTGCATCAGCGCATGCCGGCAATGCGCCGGCTTGTTTCGTTTGGGGCGTGATGTCGAAGCGGCGCTGACGATGGTCGAGGTATTCGACGAGGCGCAGCGGTTGTTTTCGCTTGCCCCTGAGCAGGTTCAGCAGTCGTGGGCACAGGTCCTGACAGACATTCTGGCGTGTCAGGAACGCCAGGATTGGTTGGGGCTTGCCGATTTCATCGAGTATGAACTGATTGAATTGCTGCAAAGCGCACAGCGCTGAAGGGGGACCGACGGCTCTGGCACAGGGGTTGGTGGTGCGGGCAGTTTTATGGCGTCATTTTTTCGTGGGTGGGGGCGCGCTAAGCCCTTGTTTTTTTGGGAGTGGCAGGGTGATGGCAAATTTTTTTCAAAAAGCCCTCAAGCAACCTGCAAACCCGACGATAACTATTACGAAGGTTCTCTAGGCCATACCCGGCGGTTGCCAGGGCCGGAAGCCGCAGTACCCAACCAACGAGGAATTCGTCATGGCTTTAACAGTAAACACCAACACCACATCGTTGAACGTTCAGAAAAACCTGAACCGCGCTTCCGACGCTCTGTCGACTTCGATGCAGCGCCTGTCTTCCGGCCTGAAAATCAACAGCGCTAAAGACGACGCCGCTGGCCTGCAGATCGCTACCCGTATGACTTCCCAGATCCGTGGTGGCAACCAGGCGATCCAGAACGCCAACGACGGTATCTCCGTTGCTCAGACCGCTGAAGGCGCTCTGCAAGCTTCGACCGACATTCTGCAGCGTATGCGTGAACTGGCTGTTAAAGCCCGTACCGGCACCAACGGCAGCATCGACCAGAAAGCAACGAACGACGAATTCGCCCAGATGTCGGACGAACTGACCCGTATCTCTGCTTCGACCAACCTGAACGGCAAAAACCTGCTGGACGGTTCGGCTGGTACTGTGACCCTGCAAGTGGGCGCAAACACCGGTTCGGCTAACCACATCGACCTGGTACTGAGCTCCAAGTTCGACGCCGTCAGCCTGTCCGTAGGTAGCGGTACTGTAGTTCTGACCGGTGCAAGCGTATCGGGCGCTGCTGCCAACATCGACAACGCAATCACCGCGATCGACGCTGCAATTGCAACGATCAACAGCACTCGTTCGAGCCTGGGTGCTTCGCAGAACCGTCTGACCAGCACCATCTCCAACCTGCAGAACATCGTTGAGAACACCACCGCTGCACAGGGTCGTGTACAAGACACCGACTTCGCCGCAGAAACTGCTAACCTGACCAAGCAGCAAACTCTGCAGCAGGCTTCGACCTCCGTTCTGGCTCAAGCCAACCAACTGCCTTCCGCTGTACTGAAGCTGCTTCAGTAATTTCGGAACAAGTTTGGGCGGGAGGGTGCGCTGGTCGCGCTCTCTCGCCTTTTTACGTTAGGAGGTGATGAGCATGGACATGAGCGTCAAGCTTAACCAGTCTTATCCGGCTCCCAAGCCAGTAACGCCGGTTGCTGACAAACCGTCAGAGACGCCTAAAGTTGCCAAGACTGAAGCCCCGGTCGCTGCCAAGAGTCAGGATACGGACGATGCCAAGTTGAAGCTGGCGGTGCAGGAGATCGAGAAGTTCGTTCAATCGATCAAGCGCAATCTGGAGTTCTCCATCGACGAACACTCCGGAAAGGTCATCGTCAAGGTAATCGCAAGCGAGACGGGTGAGGTTGTTCGACAGATCCCCTCCGCAGAAGCTCTCAAGCTGGCAGACAGCCTGGCCAATGCAAGCCACGTGTTGTTCGACGCCAAAGTCTGATAGCTGGCATGAATAATGTTTGTCTGTTCTCAGGACGCGTGTAACGGTCAAAAGAATGGCAACAATCTGAAGGGAGATGCACATGGCAAGTCCAATTCTACCGGGTTCCGGACTGGGTTCCGGCCTGGACATCGGTGCGATCGTCACTGCGCTGGTCAACGCTGACAAGGCGCCGAAGCAGACGCAGATCGACACCGCGACCAAAGCCAACACGCTGAAGATTTCCGGCGTCGGTTCGCTGAAGAGTGCGTTGACCGCGTTCCAGACGGCGATGACCAATCTGGGCAGCAAGACCAATCCTGCCTTTTCCGGCTTCACCGCGACTTCGAGCAATACCAATCTGAGCGCGACGTCCGACAGCACTGCAGTGGCGGGCAATTACAACGTTGTTGTCAGTCAATTGGCCACTGGCTCGAAAATCGCCAGCGCCTCTTTCGCCGGCGGTGCCGCCAGTGCCATTCCGAGTGGTACCCTGAAAATCAGTCAGAATGGCACTGATTACAATGTCGACATTCCGGCAAATGCCACGTTGCAAACCACCCGCGACGCCATCAACAAGGCTCAGGGCGCCAACGGGATTTCCGCCAACATCGTGACCGACAGCTCAGGTTCGTCGCGCCTGGTGATCAGTTCGAGCAAGACCGGCGAAGGTTCTGACCTCAAAGTCAGCGGTATTGCCGGTCTGGAAATCGATGGCACCCAGAAGATGGGCCTTAGCCCGTCTGCAGGCGCTTCAGGCGCTGTCAACGACGTTGCGGGAAACGCCAAGCTGACCATCGACGGCCTTGAAGTCACCAGCAAAAGCAACACGGTGACCGGTGCAATCAGTGGCTTGACCCTGAACCTGACGACGGTCAGTCCTGTCGTGGGTGGCGTTGGGACGCCGACTGTGGTCAGCGTGGACGCCAACACCAAAGGTCTGCAGACATCGATTCAGTCGTTCGTCGACGCTTACAACACGTTGAAGAGCACCATCGATACGCTGTCCAAGGCGACGGCGGATGCCGATGGCAAGCTGACTGTGCAGGCGGCTTTCACTGGCGACGCGATGCCGCGCGCACTGATTGCCGATATTCGTGAACAGTTGACGGCAACAGGCGCTGGCGGCCCGTTGTCGGTGCTGTCGCAGTTGGGTGTGATGACCGACCGTGACACCGGTAACCTGAAGTTTGATACCGCTGCTTTCACCAAAACCATGGCGCAGCCAGGCATGACCGGCCAGGTTCAACAGTTGTTCACCGGCACCGACGACACCAATGGCCTGCTGACGCGTATGAGCAAGGTGGTTGATCCGTATCTCAAGCCGCCAGCGGGTAGCATTACCGGCACCGGCCTGCTTGATCAGCGCATGGCCATTCTCACAAAAAACACCCGAAACCTGACCGACCAGCAAGCGGCACTGGACTTGCGCGTCGAGAACCTGACCAAGACGTTGACTGCCAAGTACAACGCCATGGACTTGCTGGTTGGGCAGATGAAGGCGACGGCGAGCAACATCACGTCGTTCTTCAGCTCGCTGAACGCTCAGCAGTCCGCGAAGTAACAGGCAGGCACGACAAAAACCCGGCTACGCTTTATCGGCGTGCGCCGGGTTTTTGTCTTTTTGATCTAAAGTTCTCTGACTCGTTGGCGATACACTGGTTATACGAGTCAATGTGGCAATGAGGTAGAACATGAATCCGATGTTAGCCCTTCGGCAATACCAGAAAGTCGGCGCACATGCCCAGACGTCCGAAGCGAGCCCGCACCGTTTGGTGCAGATGTTGATGGAAGGTGGTCTGGGGCGTATCGCCGAGGCCAAGGGCGCTATTGAGCGCAAGGATATTGCTGCCAAGTGCACGGCTATCAGCAAAGCTGTTGGCATCATTGGCGGCTTGTGTGAAGGTCTGGATCTGGAAAACAGCGCTGATTCGGTAGGTGAGCTCAACCAGCTCTACATCTACATGATGAAGCGACTCGCCGAAGCCAACGTCAAGAGTGATCCACGGATTCTCGACGAAGTTGCCGGTCTGCTGCGCACCGTAAAAGAAGGCTGGGACGGCATTGCTCCACCAGGCCCCCAGTTTTAAGGAGAGCACCATGAGTCTTGTATTGCAGCGAATTGCCGATACCCGTGAAGCGTTGGTCGGTGCCCTGGCCGAGCGCAACTGGGAAGCCATTGGTGAGCTCGATCTGGCTTGCCGTTCCTGCATGGAAGACGTCATGGCCGAGGCTTCGCTGGATGAGGCTGCGTTGCGAGAAAACCTTGAGGAGTTGCTTCACGTCTACAAGGAGCTTCTTGAGGCGGCCATGGGTGAGCGCCAGGCGATAGCCAACGAGATGTCGCAGATCACCCAAGCGCAAAAGGCAGCAAAGGTTTACCATCTGTTTGGTTAATTAATCCCCGGTTAATCCAGACATGTGCGCCATAAATTTGACTGTGCACGGTTTTTTGACTTAACTAGTGGCTGTTTTCAGATTTCAGGCGTCTACAGGCACAAGGTGTCCTGCAAGCGTCTCGCTTGCCCCATTTTTCGGGCATTGAGTTGACTAGGGAAGTTGCTATTGCATGTGGCGTGAAACCAAAATTCTGCTGATCGATGACGATAGCGTCCGCCGCCGCGACCTGGCGGTGATCTTAAATTTTCTCGGCGAAGAAAATTTACCCTGCGGCAGCCACGACTGGCAGCAGGCAGTCGGCTCTTTGTCGTCTAGTCGTGAGGTCATTTGCGTACTGATCGGGACGGTCAATGCTCCTGGTGCGCTTTTGGGCTTGCTAAAGACACTCTCGACCTGGGATGAGTTCCTTCCGGTTTTGCTGATGGGCGATAATTCTTCCGTCGACCTGCCGGAAGACCAGCGTCGCCGAGTGCTGTCGACGCTCGAAATGCCGCCTAGCTACAGCAAATTGCTCGACTCCCTGCACCGCGCCCAGGTCTATCGCGAAATGTATGACCAGGCCCGCGAACGCGGCCGTCATCGCGAACCCAATCTGTTTCGCAGCCTCGTCGGCACCAGCCGGGCGATCCAGCACGTGCGTCAGATGATGCAGCAAGTGGCCGACACCGACGCCAGCGTGCTGATCCTTGGCGAGTCCGGCACCGGCAAGGAAGTGGTCGCGCGTAACCTGCACTACCACTCCAAACGTCGCGACGCGCCTTTCGTGCCGGTCAACTGCGGGGCGATCCCGGCAGAACTGCTCGAAAGCGAACTGTTCGGTCACGAGAAGGGCGCTTTCACAGGTGCCATCACCAGCCGTGCCGGGCGCTTCGAGCTGGCCAACGGCGGTACGCTGTTCCTCGACGAAATCGGCGACATGCCGCTGCCGATGCAGGTCAAACTGCTGCGCGTCCTGCAGGAACGTACCTTCGAGCGCGTGGGCAGCAACAAGACCCAGAGCGTCGATGTGCGCATCATTGCCGCGACTCACAAGAATCTCGAAAGCATGATCGAGATCGGCACCTTCCGCGAAGATCTCTACTATCGCCTCAACGTGTTCCCGATCGAGATGGCGCCGCTGCGCGAGCGTGTCGAAGACATCCCGCTGCTGATGAACGAACTGATCTCGCGCATGGAGCACGAGAAACGCGGTTCGATCCGTTTTAACTCCGCGGCGATCATGTCGCTGTGCCGTCACGGCTGGCCGGGCAACGTTCGTGAGCTGGCCAACCTCGTGGAGCGCATGGCGATCATGCATCCGTACGGGGTGATCGGCGTCGTCGAGCTGCCGAAAAAATTCCGCTACGTCGATGACGAAGACGAGCAAATGGTCGACAGCCTGCGCAGCGATCTCGAAGAGCGCGTGGCCATCAACGGTCACACGCCGGACTTCACCGCCAACGCCATGCTGCCGCCGGAAGGTCTGGACCTGAAGGACTACCTCGGTGGTCTGGAGCAGGGCCTGATCCAGCAGGCACTGGACGATGCCAATGGCATTGTGGCGCGTGCCGCCGAACGTCTGCGCATTCGACGTACCACGCTGGTCGAGAAGATGCGCAAGTACGGCATGAGTCGGCGCGATGGAGACGAACAGGCGGATGATTGACGCCTGTTTTTCAACTGCTTCATTTATAAGCAGTTTTTTTTAGGCACGGGTATTGCTACATCCCTCGCAACGTTCCGTTTAACTGACGGTCAGCCAAGCGAGAGAGCACAATGCCCCAAGCCTCCCAGATGTCTTCTGCCTCCAGTCCCGAGGGGCAATCGTCCTCCGTAGAGCAGGCAAGCCGACAGGGTCTTGAGCAGGCCTTCGAGCTGTTCAATCAAATGTCCAGCCAGTTGACCGACTCCTACAGCATGCTCGAGGCGCGGGTGACCGAGCTCAAGGGTGAGCTGGCCGTGGTCAGCGCCCAGCGCATGCAGGAACTGGCGGAAAAAGAACGTCTGGCCAACCGTCTGCAAAACCTCCTTGATCTGTTGCCCGGTGGCGTCATCGTGATTGATGGTCACGGCATCGTGCGCGAAGCCAACCCGGCCGCCATCGACTTGCTGGGTCTGCCGCTGGAAGGCGAGCTGTGGCGTAATGTCATTGCACGTTGTTTTGCGCCGCGTGAAGACGACGGCCACGAAATCTCCCTGAAAAACGGTCGACGCCTGTCGATTGCCACGCGTTCGCTGGATGCCGAGCCGGGGCAATTGGTGCTGCTCAACGACCTGACAGAAACCCGTCATCTGCAAGATCAACTGGCGCGCCACGAACGTCTGTCCTCGCTGGGGCGTATGGTCGCCTCGCTGGCGCATCAGATCCGCACGCCGTTGTCCGCCGCGTTGCTCTACGCCAGTCACTTGACCGAGCAGGAACTGCCGGTCGCCACCCAGCAGCGTTTTGCCGGACGCCTCAAGGAGCGCCTGCATGAGCTGGAGCATCAGGTGCGCGACATGCTGGTGTTCGCTCGTGGTGAATTGCCGCTGACCGATCGCCTCACGCCCAATGCCTTGATGCAGTCGCTGCAAGCAGCCGCGCTGACCCATGTGCAGGACCTGCCGATTCGTTGGCAGTGCGACAGCCACGTCGGCGAGTTGCTGTGCAATCGCGACACGCTGGTCGGTGCTCTTTTGAATCTTGTCGAGAACGCGATTCAGGCCAGCGCCGGTGATGTCCGTCTGAAGGTGCATTGCTACACCCGAGACAACACGCTGCGGTTATGCGTCAGCGATACCGGCAGCGGCATCGAGCCGACCGTGCTGGCGCGCCTTGGCGAGCCATTTTTTACCACCAAAGTCACCGGTACCGGCCTCGGCCTGACCGTGGTCAAGGCTGTGGCACGGGCACATCAGGGAGAATTGCAGCTGCGTTCGCGGGTCGGACGCGGCACGTGCGCGCAGGTGATCCTGCCGCTGTTTTCCGCTGGACAAGGAGCTGAGTGAGCGCCATGGGCATCAAGGTTTTGCTGGTCGAGGACGACCGTTCGTTGCGCGAGGCGCTGGCCGATACGTTGCTGTTGGCCGGCCATGATTATCAAGCCGTCGGCAGTGCTGAAGAGGCGTTGACGGCGGTGGCGCGCGAAGCATTCAGCCTGGTGGTCAGCGACGTCAACATGCCCGGCATGGATGGCCATCAATTGCTCGCGTTGCTGCGCACTCGGCAGCCGCAATTGCCGGTGTTGCTCATGACTGCGCACGGGGCGGTCGAGCGTGCCGTCGATGCGATGCGTCAGGGCGCGTCGGACTATCTGGTCAAGCCGTTTGAGCCCAAGGCTCTGCTGGATCTGGTGTCGCGACACGCGCTGGGCAGTCTCGGTGCAGGCGACGTCGAAGGCCCGATCGCGGTCGAGCCGGCCAGTGCCCAGCTGCTGGAACTGGCGGCACGCGTTGCACGCAGCGACTCCACCGTGCTGATTTCCGGCGAGTCCGGTACTGGCAAGGAAGTACTGGCGCGCTACATTCACCAGCAGTCCCATCGTGCCAGCCAACCGTTCATCGCGATCAATTGCGCGGCCATCCCCGACAACATGCTCGAAGCGACGTTGTTCGGTCACGAGAAAGGCTCGTTCACTGGCGCCATCGCCGCGCAGGCGGGCAAGTTCGAACAGGCCGACGGCGGCACCATCCTGCTCGATGAAATTTCCGAAATGCCCCTCGGCCTGCAAGCCAAGCTGCTGCGCGTGCTGCAAGAGCGCGAAGTCGAGCGGGTGGGCGCGCGCAAGCCAATCACTTTGGATATTCGCGTGGTCGCCACCACCAACCGCGATCTCGCTGGGGAAGTGGCGGCGGGGCGTTTCCGTGAAGACCTTTTTTACCGTCTGTCGGTTTTCCCCCTGGCCTGGCGTCCACTTCGCGAGCGCACTGCCGATATCTTGCCGCTGGCTGAGCGCTTGCTGGCCAAGCACGTCAATAAAATGAAGCATGCGGCGGCAAAACTTTCGCCGGAAGCGCAGGCGTGCCTGACTGGATATCCATGGCCGGGCAATGTGCGAGAACTGGATAACGCGATTCAGCGGGCGTTGATTCTGCAGCAGGGCGGTTTGATCCAGCCGCAGGATTTCTGTCTCGCCGGGCCGGTGATGTTCGCCACGTTGCCAGTGGCAGCGCCGGTGCCTGCCGTGATTCGTGAGGTGGAAATCGAAGCGGATTCGGCCGGTGCCCTGGGCGATGACCTGCGCCGCCGGGAGTTTCAGATGATCATCGACACCTTGCGCACCGAGCGTGGCCGGCGCAAGGAAGCGGCGGAAAAGCTTGGTATCAGCCCGCGCACCTTGCGTTACAAGCTGGCGCAAATGCGCGACGCCGGCATGGATGTCGAAGGCTACCTGTTCGCTACGTGAGTCGTGGCGCAAAGATTTGAAAATGCTTTTCTGAAAGGGCTGCCCATGAGCTGGCACCCTTGTTGCTAATACCTGTGTACCCGCCGAGTGAGTGTCAAAAAATTGCGGGCCGCCCAAGAGAGTAGACCATGAGCCAAGGTATTGAATTTAATCGGTTGATGACAGACATGAAGGCCATGAAGCTGGATGCCATGTCTGCGCCGAAATCGACGACCGCTGTCCCTGAACTGGCGGGCAGCAGCTTTTCCGACATGCTCGGTCAGGCGATCAACAAAGTCAGCGATACCCAGCAGGCGTCGACTCAACTGGCCAACGCATTTGAAGTGGGCAAGAGCGGCGTCGATCTGACGGACGTGATGATCGCTTCGCAAAAAGCCAGCGTGTCGTTCCAGGCTCTGACCCAGGTGCGCAACAAGCTGGTTCAGGCTTATCAAGACATCATGCAGATGCCGGTTTAAGGACGAGATTGAGTCATGGCAGAAGCAGTCGCCGATAACGTTCCGGCCAAGGCCACCCCGATAGACGGCAAACCGCCGTTGTTCGGCCTGTCCTTCCTGGAAAACCTCTCCGAGATGACCATGCTGCGTCAGGTGGGCCTGTTGGTCGGCCTGGCTGCGAGCGTGGCGATTGGCTTTGCCGTGGTGCTGTGGTCGCAGCAACCGGATTACCGTCCGTTGTACGGCAGTCTTGCCGGCATGGACGCCAAACAGGTCATGGACACCCTGGCCTCCGCCGATATCCCTTACACCGTCGAACCGAATTCTGGCGCCTTGTTGGTCAAGGCCGATGACCTGTCCCGTGCGCGGATGAAACTCGCTGCCGCTGGTGTCACTCCCAGCGACGGCAACATCGGTTTCGAAATCCTCGACAAGGAACAGGGGCTGGGCACCAGCCAGTTCATGGAAGCGACCAATTACCGTCGCGGCCTCGAAGGTGAACTGGCGCGGACCATTTCCAGCCTGAACAACGTCAAGGGTGCCCGCGTGCACCTGGCGATTCCTAAGAGCTCGGTGTTTGTGCGTGATGAACGCAAGCCAAGCGCTTCGGTGCTGGTTGAGCTGTACTCCGGTCGTTCGCTGGAGCCGGGTCAGGTCGTTGCGATCATCAATCTGGTGGCGACTTCCGTACCCGAGCTGAGCAAATCGCAGATCACCGTCGTCGACCAGAAGGGCAACCTGCTCTCTGATCAGGCGGAAAACTCCGAAATGACCATGGCCGGCAAGCAGTTCGATTACAGCCGCCGCATGGAAAGCATGCTCACTCAGCGTGTGCACAACATCCTGCAACCGGTGTTGGGTAACGATCGCTACAAGGCTGAAGTCTCGGCCGATATCGATTTCAATGCTGTCGAGTCCACCGCCGAGCAGTTCAATCCGGATCAACCGGCGCTGCGCAGCGAACAGTCGGTCAACGAACAACGCACTGCCAGCAATGGTCCGCAAGGTGTGCCGGGTGCCCTGAGCAACCAGCCACCGTCGCCGGCCTCGGCGCCGCAAACCACCGGTGGCGCTGCTGCGCCTGCCGCCATGGTGCAGCCGGGTCAGCCATTGGTTGATGCCAACGGTCAGCAGATCATGGACCCGGCCACCGGCCAGCCGATGCTCGCGCCGTACCCGGCAGACAAGCGTCAACAATCCACCAAGAACTTCGAACTCGACCGTTCCATCAGCCACACCAAACAGCAGCAGGGTCGCCTGAATCGCCTGTCGGTGTCGGTGGTGGTCGACGATCAGGTCAAGGTCAATGCGGCCAACGGGGAAATCACCCGTGCGCCATGGAGCGCCGACGAATTGTCGCGCTTCACTCGTCTGGTACAGGACGCGGTCGGTTTCGATGCCAGCCGTGGCGACAGCGTCAGCGTGATCAACATGCCGTTCTCCGCCGAACGCGGCGAAGTGATTGCCGATATTCCGTTCTACTCCCAGCCATGGTTCTGGGACATCGTCAAACAAGTGCTGGGTGTGTTGTTCATCCTGGTGCTGGTGTTTGGTGTGCTGCGTCCGGTGTTGAACAACATCACCGGCGGTGGCAAAGGCAAGGAGCTGGCCGGTCTTGGCAGCGACGTGGAACTCGGTGGCATGGGCGGCCTGGACGGCGAACTTTCCAACGACCGCGTAAGCCTCGGTGGTCCGCAGAGCATTCTGTTGCCGAGCCCTAGCGAGGGTTATGACGCGCAACTGAATGCAATCAAGAGTCTGGTGGCCGAGGATCCGGGTCGCGTGGCTCAGGTCGTGAAAGAGTGGATTAACGCAGATGAGTGATAACCGAGCCGCTACCGTCAAACTGAACAAGGTCGACAAAGCCGCGATTCTGCTGCTGTCCCTGGGTTCGACCGATGCCGCACAAGTGCTGCGCCACATGGGCCCGAAAGAGGTTCAGCGCGTCGGCGTGGCCATGGCGCAGATGGGCAACGTCCATCGCGAGCAGGTTGAGCAGGTCATGAGCGAGTTCGTCGACATCGTCGGCGACCAGACCAGCCTGGGCGTCGGTTCCGATGACTACGTACGCAAAATGCTCACCCAGGCCCTGGGTGAAGACAAGGCCAACGGCCTGATCGACCGCATCCTGCTCGGTGGCAACACCAGCGGCCTCGACAGCCTGAAATGGATGGAGCCGCGCGCCGTTGCCGACGTGATCCGTTATGAGCACCCACAGATCCAGGCCATCGTGGTGGCGTACCTCGACCCGGATCAGGCCGGTGAAGTGCTCGGCAACTTCGACCACAAGGTGCGTCTGGATATCATCCTGCGCGTCTCGTCGTTGAACACCGTGCAGCCAGCGGCACTGAAAGAATTGAACCAGATTCTCGAGAAGCAGTTCTCCGGCAACTCGAATGCCTCGCGCACCACACTGGGTGGCATCAAGCGTGCGGCGGACATCATGAACTTCCTCGACAGCTCGATCGAAGGTCAGCTCATGGACTCGATCCGCGAAGTCGACGAAGACCTGTCCGGTCAGATCGAAGACCTCATGTTCGTGTTCAACAACCTCGCCGATGTCGACGATCGTGGCATTCAGGCGCTGTTGCGCGAAGTGTCTTCCGACGTGCTGGTGCTGGCCCTCAAGGGTTCGGACGAAGGCGTCAAAGAAAAGATCTTCAAGAACATGTCCAAACGTGCGGCCGAACTGTTGCGCGACGACCTCGAGGCCAAAGGCCCGGTGCGCGTCAGCGACGTCGAAACCGCGCAGAAGGAAATCCTCACCATCGCCCGCCGTATGGCCGAAGCCGGAGAAATCGTTCTCGGTGGCAAGGGCGGCGAGGAAATGATCTAAGCCCATGGATAAGCACGATGACGATGTGACGGATCTGATCCGTGCCCGCGATGTCCGTGGCTTCGAGTCCTGGGCATTGCCCAGCTTCGATCCGCCGAAACCGGAACCCGAGCCGGAGCCTGAGCCCGAACCGCCGGAAATGGAAGAAGTGCCGCTGGAGGAAGTCCAGCCACTGACTCTGGAGGAACTCGAAAGCATCCGTCAGGAGGCTTACAACGAGGGCTTCGGCATCGGCGAAAAAGAAGGCTTTCACAGCGCCACGCTGAAAGTGCGCCAAGAGGCCGAAGTCGCTCTGGCGGCGAAGCTGGCCAGCCTTGAGCAACTGATGAGCAATCTGTTCGAGCCCATTGCCGAACAAGACACCCAGATCGAAAAGTCGCTGGTCGATCTCGTGCAGCACATCACCAGACAGGTGATCAAGCGCGAGCTGGCCATCGATTCGTCGCAGATCGAACACGTCATGCGCGATGCGCTCAAGCTGTTGCCGCTGGGTGTGGAAAACGTGCGTCTGTACGTCAATCCGCAGGACTTCGCACAGGCCAAAGCCTTGCGCGAGCGTCACGAAGAGTCCTGGCGCATTGTCGAAGACGAAGCGTTGATGCCGGGTGGTTGCCGGGTCGAGACGGCGCACAGCCGCATCGACGCAAGCATTGAAACCCGCGTCACTCAGGTCATGGACAAGCTGTTCGATCAATTGCACGAACAGGCTTTGCACCCGGCTGCCCCGGACTTGAGCCTGGATCTTCCTGAAGACGTCAAACCGGCTGCCGAGCCTGAAGAGCCGCTCGCGGACACCGCCGATGCGCCTTGAACGCACCAGTTTCGCCAAGCGCCTCAGCACCTATGCCGAAGCCACTGAAATTGCCGGCGCGCCGATTCTCGAAGGCCGCCTGTTGCGCATGGTCGGTCTCACGCTGGAAGCCGAAGGCTTGCGCGCGGCCATGGGCACACGCTGCCTGGTGATCAACGACGACAGCTATCACCCTTCGCAGGTGGAAGCGGAAGTCATGGGCTTCTCTGGCAGCAAAGTCTTTCTGATGCCGGTCGGCAGCGTCGCCGGTATCGCCCCCGGCGCACGCGTGGTGCCGTTGGCCGAAACCGGGCGCCTGCCGATGGGCATGAGCATGCTCGGGCGCGTGCTCGATGGCGCCGGTCGTGCACTGGACGGCAAGGGCGGCATGAAAGCCGAAGACTGGGTGCCGATGGACGGCCCGACGATCAACCCGCTCAACCGTGACCCGATCAGCGTGCCGCTCGACGTCGGCATTCGTTGCATCAACGGTTTGTTGACGGTCGGTCGTGGTCAGCGTCTGGGTCTGTTCGCCGGTACCGGTGTCGGTAAATCGGTATTGCTGGGCATGATGACGCGCTTCACTGAGGCCGACATTATCGTCGTCGGTTTGATCGGTGAGCGGGGTCGAGAAGTTAAGGAATTCATCGAGCACATCCTCGGTGAAGAAGGCCTCAAGCGTTCGGTGGTGGTGGCCTCGCCGGCGGACGATGCACCGCTGATGCGATTGCGCGCGGCGATGTACTGCACGCGCATTGCCGAGTATTTCCGCGACAAGGGCAAAAACGTCCTGTTGCTGATGGATTCGCTGACCCGTTTCGCCCAGGCCCAGCGGGAAATCGCTTTGGCCATCGGCGAGCCGCCAGCGACCAAGGGGTATCCGCCGTCGGTGTTCGCCAAACTGCCGAAACTGGTGGAGCGTGCCGGTAATGCCGAGAAGGGCGGGGGTTCGATCACCGCGTTCTACACCGTGCTGTCCGAGGGCGATGATCAGCAGGATCCGATTGCCGACTCGGCGCGGGGCGTACTCGATGGCCACATCGTGCTGTCGCGGCGTCTGGCCGAGGAAGGGCATTATCCAGCCATCGATATCGAAGCGTCGATCAGCCGGGTGATGCCGGCGGTGGTCTCGGCGGAACACATGCAGCGCGCTCAGTATTTCAAACAGCTGTGGTCGCGTTATCAGCAGAGCCGCGACCTGATCAGCGTCGGCGCGTACGTCGCCGGTGGCGACCGTGAGACCGACCTGGCGATTTCCCTGCAACCGCAATTGGTCAGGTACCAGCGTCAGGGCCTCAACGACAAAATCAACATGGGCGAAAGTCAGTCCTATCTCGCGACCTTGTTCGCCCCGGCGACAGGCGGGTAACCGGTCATGGCCGTCAGCCGAGCTGCACGTCTCGCTCCGGTGGTGGACATGGCCGAACAGGCCGAGAAAACCGCCGTGCAGCGCCTGGGCTATTTTCAGGGGCAGGTGAAGGTCGCCGAAAGCAAACTCGCCGACCTGCACGCCTTTCGTCTCGATTACTCGGAGCAATGGATCGTGCGCGGCAGCACTGGCGTCAGTGGGCAGTGGCTGCTCGGCTTCCAGGGCTTCCTGGCGCAACTCGACACGGCGGTTGATCAACAGCGGCAAAGTCTGGTCTGGCACCAGAACAATCTCGACAAGGCTCGTGAGGAGTGGCAACAGGCGTTTGCCAAGGTCGAGGGCCTGCGCAAACTGGTGCAGCGCTATCGCGAAGAGGCGCAACGCCTTGAAGACAAGCGCGAGCAGAAACTGCTGGACGAGTTGTCCCAGCGTTTGCCGCGCCAACAGCCTTTTTAAAACAGGATCAAAAGATCGCAGCGTGCCGCAACTCCTACAGGGATCTTGCGGCACGCTGCGATCTTTTGATCTTGCCCTGCGCCTTGCCCCAGCCCCGTCCAAGTGCTAAACCTTGTACACGTTCGTCAATGACAAGGAAGCCAGTCAATGTCAGTCGTTACAGAAGTCTCCCCGGATGAAAAAAAACTGACTATCTCGGTCAAGGGTCGATTCGATTTCGGTCGCCATCAGGAATTTCGCGAGTCCTATGAGCGACTCACAAAGAAGCCCGAATCCATTGTGGTGGACTTGAAAGACGCCACCTACCTCGACAGTTCGGCCCTCGGCATGCTGCTCTTGCTGCGTGACCACGCCGGCGGCGACAATTCGGATGTGCGGGTGGTCAACAGCAATTCCGACGTGCGCAAGATCCTCGCCATTTCCAACTTCGACAAGCTCTTCGACATCAGTTGACGGCCATGCAGGCGCAAGAGCCGCTGACCATCCTGATCGCCGAAGACAGCGCCGCCGACCGGTTGCTGTTGTCGACCATCGTCCGTCGTCAGGGCCATGAAGTGCTGACGGCGGCGAACGGTGCTGAAGCCGTGGAGGTCTTCCGCCGGCAACAACCGCAGCTTGTTCTGATGGACGCGATGATGCCGGTGATGGACGGTTTCGAGGCCGCCCGGCAGATCAAGGCGCTGGCCGGTGAAACCCTGGTGCCGATTATCTTCCTGACTTCGCTGACCGAAAGTGAGGCGTTGGCCCGTTGTCTTGAAGCTGGTGGTGACGACTTTCTGGCGAAGCCTTACAACCAGGTGATACTTGCCGCCAAAATCAAGGCGATGGATCGCTTGCGCCGCTTGCAGGCCACGGTGTTGCAGCAGCGCGATCTGATCGCCAAGCATCACGATTACCTGCTCAATGAGCAACGCGTGGCCAAAGCCGTGTTCGACAAGGTCGCGCATTCCGGTTGCCTGAGCGCGCCGAATATTCGTTATCTGCAATCACCCTATGCGCTGTTCAACGGCGACCTGCTGCTGGCGGCGTACACGCCGGCGGGTGACATGCATGTGCTGCTGGGTGATTTCACCGGGCACGGCTTGCCGGCCGCCGTCGGTGCGATGCCGTTGGCCGAAGTGTTTTATGGCATGACGGCCAAGGGCTACGGCCTGGCGGAAACCCTGCGCGAGATGAACGCCAAGCTCAAGCGTATCCTGCCGGTGGACATGTTCTGTTGTGCGACGCTGCTGTGCCTGAGTTCGCAAAGGCGTTCGGTCGAGGTCTGGAACGGTGGGATGCCGGACGGCTATCTGCATCGGATTGCCACTGGCGAGCGCGAGCCTCTGGCCGCGCGGCATTTGCCGTTGGGGGTGTTGAGCCCGCAGGCGTTCGATGACTGCACGCAAGTGCATCCAATGGCAGTCGGTGATCGGGTCTTCCTGTTGTCCGACGGGGTGATCGACACCAGTAACGCCAGTGATCAGTTGTTCGGCGTCGAGCGTTTGCAGCGGGTGTTTGCCAGCAATCGCGAACCTGATCGCCTGTTCGACGAGATCGAGCAGGCGCTGCGCGATTTTCGCGGTGAGGCTCGTGACGATGTGAGCATGGTCGAGGTCGGCCTGCTTGAGTCTGAGCAGGTGCACCCTTCGGTGCCGGTGTATTCCGACAGCGGTCAGTCGTGCCCGCTGGACTGGTCGGCGAGTTTCGAATTCCGTGGCGCCACGTTAAAGCGTTTCAACCCGTTGCCGTATCTGTTGCAGTTGCTCCAGGAGGTGCATGGGTTGCGGGCGCAAAGCGGGGCGCTGTACAGCGTGCTCGCCGAGTTGTATTCCAATGCACTGGAGCACGGGGTGTTGGGTCTGGATTCCAGCCTCAAGCGCGATGCCGCAGGATTCGCCCGCTACTATGAGCAGCGCAACGTGCGTCTGGAGGCTTTGCAGGACGGCTTTGTGCGGGTGCATTTGCAAGTGAAGCCGCAAGGCGAGGGTGGGTGTCTGGTTATCCGTGTCGACGACAGCGGTAAGGGTTTCGATGTCGCCAGGGTCATGGAGCGGCCGCTGGACGGTGTCCGTTTGTCGGGACGCGGTGTCAGCCTGGTCCGGCAATTGGGGCACAACGCCGGTTGGTCGGACCAAGGTCGTAGTGCCCACGTGGAGTTTTTCTGGGAGGTTGAGGCATAATCGGCGCAATTCTTGATCAAGGAGTGAACAAGTGACTGACACACATGTTGATTACAAGGCGCTGAGCGAACTGCGCGAAGTCATGGAGGATGGTTATCCCGAATTGCTGGATACGTTCCTGAGCGACTCCAAAGTTCGCTTGGGCGAGCTTCAGAAAGCCGTCGATGCCAAGGCGCTATCGGACGTTGCCCACAGTTTCAAGGGCAGCGCCAGCAACATGGGGGCGACTCATCTGGCCGGCTTGTGTCAGAAGCTGGAGTCGGATGCAAATAACAAAAGTCCCGATGAAATCGCCCAACTGATCGCCGAAATCGGCAACGAGTTTGCTGATATACGTCCTGTCTATGAAGACGAGCGACAGCACGCTACCACTCACTGATTTCACTCCGTCCGGCGCTTTTTCAAGGCGTCGGACAAAACTGGCCCGGCACTTGCAGTTATCTCCCGCAACTGTACCTACGATCCCAGTGCAGCGGAGACCGTTTCATGCCTGCGACCCCCAACATTCTTCTTCAGAACGCTGCTCAGGCCAAGGCTCAAGCCGCCTCTGCAAAAACGTCGGCAATGACCGCAGATGCCGGGGACAAGGCCTCAAGCTTCGCTCAGGTATTCGCCGATCAGGGCTCGAACAAGCCTGCCGTCACGGTTGACGCCCCGCTGAAGTCGGCGCGCGACAAGGTCGCTGACACCAGCGGCAAGAAGGACATCAGCAAGGATCAATCTGCCCCTGAGAAGCCGGCGGTTGCCGATAGCGGCAATGCCTTGCCTGCCGACAAACCTGCAGCGGCCGACGACAAGACTGCCAGCAGCGACGATGCCGCTGATACCACACAGACCCCGGTGACGGATGCCACTCCGGTCGACCCGACGCTGGATCCTGCATTGGTTGCCGTCGTCCAACCGGTAGTGACGCCACCCGTCGTGCCGGCCCCGGTGGTCGAAGCGGCCACTCCGGCGAAAACCGAAACCCCGGCGGTGGCCGTGTTGCCAAGTGTGGTCAAAGATCCGGCGGCGAGCACCGACAGCGATTTCGACCCTTCGACCGATCCTCTCGATGCTTTGCCGGCCGTGCGCATGGCGATGGAGCAGGGTGGCCACATCTCTGCCGCCAGCCAGGCGCAACCGAAAGCGGCGCCTGCGCAGACGCAGGCTGACGGCGAATTGACCTCGGCGCAGAACTTTGCCGCTGGCATGGCCAGCATGCTCGACGTGCAGGCCGACAAGGACAGCACCAGCCAGGGTGGCGAGAAAGCTTTCAGCGGGTTGATCGATGACGGCCTGAAAGACCTGAAAACCGCCACCAGCGACACCCGCGTCGATGACTTTGCCAACCGCTTGGCGGCACTGACTCAGGCTGCCACGCCGAAGACCGCGAACGCTGTTCCGGTGAATCAGCCGATCGCCATGCATCAAAGCGGCTGGACCGAAGAAGTGGTCAACCGCGTCATGTATCTGTCGAGTGCCAATCTGAAGGCGGCGGACATTCAGTTGCAGCCAGCCGAGCTGGGGCGTCTGGATATCCGTGTGAACATGGTCCCCGACCAGCAGACGCAGGTGACATTCATGAGTGCGCACCCGAGTGTGCGTGAAGCGCTCGACGGCCAGATGCATCGTCTGCGTGACATGTTCAACCAGCAGGGCATGGGCCAGGTCGACGTCAATGTGTCCGACCAGAGCCGTGGCTGGCAGGGCCAGCAAGGTCAGGAACAGGCACAGCAGGGCCAGAGTGGGCGCACCAGTGCAGCCGGTGGTCGTCTGGATTCGACGGATGAAGAATTGGCGCCCGCTGCTGTTGCTGAAGCTGCCGCGCAGACCACCAGCGTGATCGGCACGAGCGCCGTCGACTATTACGCCTGACACACCGCTGTACCTTGTGGGAGCTGGCTTGCCAGCGATGGCGGCGGCACATTCGAAATCAATGTGTCAGACAAATCGCTATCGCTGGCAAGCCAGCTCCCACAAGGTTTTGCATCAGTCGACAGATCCCTCTCGTCAATCCCTCTGACACTTCTGGCATAACACTTGCTCTTGCCTTGCCGTGCGACTGTGAAAACCCGAATAGTGACGGATTATTGGCATGGCGAAGAGCGAAGCAGCAGCTGTAAAAGACCCCGCAACCAAAGGCAAACTCAAGCTGATCATCGTGATCGTGCTGGCGTTGCTGCTGGCCATTGGCGCGTCCGTGGGGGCGACCTGGTTCTTCATGCACAGCGCCCAAAGCAAGCCTGCCGAAGCCGCCGAGGCTGCGCCCGTCGGCAAGCAGCCGGCGATCTTCGAGCCGATGGCGCCGGCGTTTGTCGCCAACTACAACCAGAACGGCCGTCAGCGCTACATGCAGGTGAGCATCACCATGCTGGCGCGTAACCAGGCCGATCTGGAAGCGCTGAAAGTGCACATGCCGGTAATCCGCAACAACCTGGTGATGCTCTTCTCCGGTCAGGATTTCGCCACCCTGGCGACCCCGGTCGGGCAAGAGATGTTGCGCCAGAAGGCTACAGCGAGCGTGCAGGAAGTGGCGCAGAAAGAGCTGGGCAAAGTGGTGATCGAACAGTTGCTTTTCACTAATTTCGTACTGCAGTAGGAACACGACATGGCCGTGCAGGATCTGCTGTCCCAGGATGAAATCGATGCGCTGTTGCATGGCGTCGACGATGGTCTGGTACAGACCGATAACGCTGCCGAACCCGGCAGTGTCAAAAGCTACGACCTGACCAGCCAGGATCGCATCGTCCGTGGACGCATGCCGACCCTGGAGATGATCAACGAGCGTTTTGCCCGTTATACCCGCATCAGCATGTTCAACATGCTGCGCCGCTCGGCGGACGTTGCCGTCGGTGGCGTACAGGTGATGAAGTTCGGCGAATACGTGCACTCGCTGTACGTGCCGACCAGCCTCAACCTGGTCAAGATCAAACCCCTGCGCGGCACTGCGCTGTTCATCCTCGACGCCAAACTGGTGTTCAAACTGGTGGACAACTTCTTCGGCGGTGACGGTCGTCACGCCAAGATCGAAGGCCGTGAATTCACCCCGACCGAACTGCGCGTGGTGCGCATGGTGCTGGAACAGGCCTTCGTCGATTTGAAGGAAGCCTGGCAGGCAATCATGGAGGTCAATTTCGAGTACATCAACTCGGAAGTGAACCCGGCCATGGCCAACATCGTCGGCCCGAGCGAAGCGATTGTCGTGTCGACATTCCACATCGAACTCGATGGCGGTGGCGGCGACCTGCACGTGACCATGCCGTACTCGATGATCGAGCCGGTGCGTGAAATGCTCGACGCCGGTTTCCAGTCGGACCTCGACGATCAGGACGAGCGCTGGGTCAATGCCCTGCGCCAGGACGTGCTCGATGTCGACGTGCCGATCGGTGCCACAGTAGCCCGCCGCCAGTTGAAGCTGCGCGACATCCTGCACATGCAACCGGGGGATGTGATCCCGGTGGAAATGCCGGAAGACATGATCATGCGCGCCAACGGCGTGCCGGCCTTCAAGGTCAAGATGGGCTCGCACAAAGGCAACCTCGCGTTGCAGGTGATCGAGCCGATCGAGCGTCGCTGAAGCGGCGCTCTCACCCCCACACATTTAGCTGAATTGTTGCCCGCCGAGGACAAATGATGAACGACGATATGAACGCCCAGGACGATCAGGCACTGGCTGACGAATGGGCTGCAGCCCTGGAAGAGACCGGCGACGGCCAGGCTGACATCGATGCGCTGCTGGCTGCTGATGCCGGTACCGCCAGCTCCAACCGTCTGCCGATGGAAGAGTTCGGCAGCGTGCCGAAGAACAACGATCCGGTGACGCTGGACGGTCCTAACCTGGACGTGATCCTCGACATCCCGGTGTCCATCTCGATGGAAGTGGGCAGCACCGACATCAACATCCGCAACCTGCTGCAACTCAACCAGGGCTCGGTCATCGAGCTGGATCGTCTGGCGGGTGAGCCGCTGGACGTGTTGGTCAACGGCACGCTGATCGCGCACGGCGAAGTGGTAGTGGTCAACGAGAAGTTTGGCATCCGCCTGACCGACGTGATCAGCCCAAGCGAACGCATCAAGAAGCTGCGCTAAGTGAAGCGCTTTCTCTGGGTTCTGCTGGCGTTGCCGTTGAGCGTACTGGCTGCTGAGCCTGCGGCAACTAACGCAGCGGCGGCACCTGTTGCCGCGACCGCGCCAATGGTCAGCAGTGGCGTGGCCGGGCAATTGACGCAACTGGTATTCGGCCTGCTGCTGGTGCTGGGGCTGATTTTCTTCCTCGCCTGGCTGTTGCGCCGGGTGCAGCAGGCGGGTCCTGCAGGCAAGGGCCAGGTGATCGAGCTGATTGGCTCGCGTGCGCTCGGGCCGCGTGACCGTTTGATGCTGGTGCAGGTTGGCAACGAGCAGATTCTGCTCGGTCTGAGCCCCGGCACCATCACCGCGCTGCACGTGCTCAAAGAGCCGGTCGAAGTGCCAGGTATCAGCGAGAAAGCGACCCCGGAATTCGCTCAGCATCTGCTGAAGATTCTCGGCAAGGATCAGAAGGATAAGAAGTAATGGGTGCGCTACGCATCGTCTTGACGCTGGCCCTGTTGCTGGCCGCGCCGCTGGCGTTCGCCGCCGATCCGTTGTCGATCCCGGCAATCACGCTGGGCACCAACGCCGACGGCGCGCAGGAATACTCGGTCAGTCTGCAGATCCTGCTGATCATGACCGCGCTGAGTTTTATCCCGGCGGCGGTCATCCTGATGACCAGCTTCACGCGGATCATCATCGTCTTCTCGATCCTGCGCCAGGCCCTCGGTCTGCAACAGACGCCGTCGAACCAGATCCTCACCGGAATGGCGCTGTTCCTGACCATGTTCATCATGGCGCCGGTGTTCGATCGCGTGAACAACGATGCGTTGCAGCCGTACCTGGCCGAGAAACTCACGGCTCAGCAAGCGGTGGAAAAAGCTCAGGTGCCGATCAAGGACTTCATGCTCGCGCAGACTCGCACCAGTGATCTGGAGCTGTTCATGCGTCTGTCCAAGCGCACCGACATTGTCACCCCGGACCAGGCGCCGCTGACCATTCTGGTTCCCGCGTTCGTCACGTCCGAGCTGAAAACCGCGTTCCAGATCGGCTTCATGATCTTCATTCCGTTCCTGATCATCGACCTCGTCGTGGCCAGTGTGCTGATGGCGATGGGTATGATGATGCTCTCGCCGCTGATCATTTCCCTGCCGTTCAAAATCATGCTGTTTGTGCTGGTCGATGGTTGGGCACTGATCATCGGCACGCTCGCCAGCAGTTTCGGGGGTGTCTCGCCATGACGCCGGAAGTCGCGGTCGACATATTTCGTGAAGCGCTGTGGCTGACTACGCTGATGGTCGCGATTCTGGTGGTGCCGAGCCTGTTGGTCGGTTTGCTGGTGGCGATGTTCCAGGCGGCCACGCAGATCAACGAACAGACCCTGAGCTTCCTGCCGCGTCTGCTGGTGATGCTGGTTACGCTGATTGTCGCCGGTCCGTGGATCGTGCAGACCTTCATGGAGTACATCATCCAGTTGTACAAAAACATTCCGATGGTCATCGGCTAAGCCATGCAATCGCTGCTGCAGTTGACCGACACCCAGATCAGTTCCTGGGTGGCGACGTTCATGTTGCCGCTGTTTCGCGTCGCATCGATGCTGATGGTCATGCCCGTGTTTGGCACAACCCTCATCCCCCGGCGTGTACGCCTGTATTTCGCCGTGGCGATTACCGTGGTGATTGTTCCGGGGCTGCCGCCGATGCCGGCAGTCAGCCCGCTCGATCTCAGTGGTCTGCTGTTGATCGCCGAGCAGATTCTGGTCGGCGCTGTGCTCGGATTTTCCTTGCAACTGTTTTTCCAGGCCTTTGCCGTCGCAGGGCAAATTGTCGCGATCCAGATGGGTATGGGCTTCGCCTCGATGGTCGACCCGGCCAACGGTGTCTCGGTGGCGGTGATCGGGCAGTTCTTCACCATGCTGGTGACGCTGCTGTTCCTGTCAATGAATGGTCATCTGGTGGTGTTCGAGGTCCTCACTGAAAGCTTCACCACGTTGCCGGTGGGCAGCGGATTGATGACCGCGCATTACTGGGAGTTGGCCGGCAAGCTCGGCTGGGTGCTGGGGGCGGCGTTGTTGCTGGTGTTGCCGGCAGTGACGGCGTTGCTGGTGGTCAACATTGCCTTTGGCGTAATGACCCGTGCCGCGCCGCAACTGAATATTTTTTCCATCGGTTTTCCGTTAACCCTGGTGCTCGGCCTGTTCATCGTCTGGGTCGGTCTGGCGGACATTCTCAATCAGTATCAACCGCTGGCCACCGAGGCCTTGCAGTTGCTACGTGAACTGGCACGGGCGCGCTGACTCATGGCTGAGAGCGAAAGCGGTCAGGACAAAACAGAAGACCCCACGGAGAAACGTAAAAAGGATTCCCGTGAGAAGGGTGAGATCGCCCGCTCGAAAGAACTCAACACCCTTGCCGTGATGATGGCCGGCGCCAGCGCACTGTTGATATTCGGCGGCATGCTGGCGGAAGACCTGATGGACCTGATGCGTATGAACTTCACGCTGTCGCGCGAAGTGATCATGAATCAGGGTTCCATGGGCGCGTTTCTGATGCAGTCCGGCAAGCTCGCGCTGGTGGCGATTCAGCCGATCATGATCACCTTGTTGATTGCCGCGCTGGTCGGGCCGATTTCCCTTGGTGGCTGGCTGTTCGCGGCCGGTTCCATGGCGCCCAAGTTCAGCCGGATGAACCCGGCTGCGGGCATCAAGCGGATGTTCTCGTTCAAGTCCGTGGTCGAGTTGCTCAAGGCGCTGGCGAAGTTTTTGATCACCTTGGGTGTGGCGTTGGTGGTGCTGTCCGCCGACGTCGACGACTTTCTGCGAATCGCCCATGAACCGCTGGACCGGGCGATCATTCACAGCGTCACGCTGGTGGCCTGGAGTACCTTGTGGCTGGCTTGCGGGCTGATCATCATCGCGGCGGTCGACGTGCCGGTGCAGCTCTGGGAAGCCCACAAGAAACTGCTGATGACCAAGCAGGAAGTGCGCGACGAGCACAAGGATCAAGAAGGCCGGCCAGAGGTCAAACAGCGGATTCGCCAGACCCAGCGCGAGATGTCCCAGCGGCGGATGATGGCGGCGATTCCGACTGCCGACGTGGTCATCACCAACCCGACCCACTACGCCGTGGCGCTCAAATACGATTCGGAGAAGGGCGGGGCGCCAGTCCTGCTGGCCAAGGGTAGCGACTTCCTGGCACTGAAAATCCGTGAAATCGCCGTGGCCAACAACGTCATGCTCCTTGAGTCGCCGGGGCTGGCGCGGTCGATCTACTACTCCACCGAACTTGACCAGGAAATCCCTGGCGGCTTGTACCTGGCGGTTGCCCAGGTTTTGGCCTACGTCTACCAGATCCGCCAATTCCGCGCGGGCAAGGGCAAGCGCCCGGATCCGCTCAAGGACGATCTGCCGATTCCGCCGGATCTGCGTCGCGATTCCTGACTGTGCTGAGATGAAACAGAAAACCGCTGTCCCGATTGAATGGGGCAGCGGTTTTTTTATGCCGGGAGGACGTGTCTTGCCTGTGAGGTCGCCTTCGCGAGCAAGCCCGCTCCCGAAAGCGTCAGTCACGACAACACATCAATCAAACCTCGTACATCCGGCGGGTTTTATTGGGCAGTGGTCTGGCTCCGTGTAGTCCTTGATGACGTGGTTTTACTGTGTGGTGAGTTCAAAATTGTCAAATATCAGCGCTTCACGAGAGTCGGGGATGATGGTGATGCTGTATATGTCGTCATGATTGAATATCAATTGATCTGCTCGTATTCCCCTATTGATTTGCAAGATTCTGCTATCCAACAAAAGACCGGTGTCATCGCGGGCTTCGACTCTGTGATTGGCAAAGTCAACGTGCGTATACCAAAAGCTCACACGAGAACACGTCCTGCCAAAATTGAATTCGGTTTCTGCCGCGTTTATCGCGAAGTGCCTGCCGTCTACTTTTCCTGGAAAGAGGTATTCGCCTTCACTGGGTTCAATTGCCCAGGCGATATCGGGAAATCGGACTTTCCTGATTGTGATTTTAATGTTGGGCGTTATTAATTCACCCTCCTCAGTGCTGACGAAGGGCGCGAGAGAGTTGAAGTTTTCTGATAATTGCAGGATCTGTCTCTGCACCCTGTACAAACGTGTCTGTGTGCTCACAGCTTCTGATGAGTCGGAGGTTCCGTTAGCGTTGATCATGAGCTTGACGCGCAGGTCGCTGCCGTGTCGCAGGCTTTTGAGCCATGTAACGGGGATGGGCCATTCGAAATCGCCTGTTTGATCAATCGTTACACCATTGGGTTCGGTGCGCGAAATGGCTTCGCCTTGATCATTAATCCCCTCATAGACGCCCCAAACCGTTTGCCCGCGAGCTTGATGCAGCCACGGAGCGGATTTTAGCAAGTCGCGACTCAGTAACTTTGTCACATCCAAAACACTGCTCTCTTCACCCGCAATATGCGGTATCGGCAGTCTCGAGTCGCCATCCGCAATCTGCAATACACGGAACTCTGCAACCGGCGATTTCCCGGCTTGTCTTCCATTGCGATTCAGATTCCAGCGCAACTCAATCTGCTTGCCATGGCGTGCTGCCAGGAACGCCGGGTTCAGCACTGTGTTCACCCGTTTGTTGCTGTTGAACGTCACTAGCGGGAACTGCGGCGAACCCGCTGGCGGGTTGACCTCAACCAACCGCGCTCTGTCCCCGGGCAAGGCGTTGAGGTATTCGATGCGGACGGTTACCCCATCTGGATACGCCAGTGGATCAATCGGATTGACAGCTGGTGACACTAGAAACGGAGGCAACAACACAATGGTGCTACCGCCGATCACATCGGCCGTGGCGGTTTTCGATGTCGCAATGACGATGCCACCGCGCAACAGTTCATATTTCGCACGCACCATGCTGCCGGCAATTACTTTGGCATTGGGCACCATCAGTTTGTAGGTGAACGGGATGCGCCCGACATCCGCCTCAACGGTGTGTGATACCACGGGGGCATCAGGTTTGCTGGCGGTGTAGGTCACACGGATTTTGTCGTTGGGCTGCCATATTGGGGCGAATGCATGCACCAGTACGGTGAGATCCTTGCTGCCGAGCTTCGTCAGATCGATGGTGCTTGGGTCATCGCTTGGATCGTCCGGGTCCTCGGTCAGATCTGGAGCGATCAATCGGGTTTCACCGAGGTGCACATCGACCTCCACCGTGCCCGAGTATGGCGAGTCGGTGTCCGGCCCGTTGCCGAGCTGGTCGGTGACGGTGTAGGAAAAGATGAACTTCGGATTGTCTCCGGCCCTTAGAAACACATCTTCGTCGACCATGGCGCAGATTGTCGTTGGCGCAGGCGATGGAGCAGTAGGGGCTTCGGCGTTGGTGACGGTGCGCAAGACATCCTGGCCGTTGCAGTTCAATCGGATCACGTCGTGAGCGCGGCAGTAGGGGTAGGTGAAACACACCTGCACACCCGATTTGGCGCGGTCGGCATCGATACCGTCCTCGATCACGTCCTGCGGCAGGATCAATTGCAGTTCGGAATGGGCGCCGTCACCCGGCGTACGATCCTCGATACCGGGACGGATGGCGTTGTACAGCAAGGTCAGCGGCGGCGTCGATGTGCCAATGTTCTCACTGCCGCGGGTGATGGTGTAAACGAGTGTGTTGACGCGTTCGGTCAACAGCAGGCCCTTAGGCAGGTAGAGCGTATGCGTGGCGTTTTCCTCGCCAGGCTGAATGGTTTTTGTCGCTTCGGTATTGGTGTTGTTCAGCACCAGTCGGATGACATCGCCTCCTTGAGCCGTACCGGCCAGTGGCGCTTCAACGAGGATGGTCAGGCCCATGGGTTTGAGGTCGTAAACGTGCTTGGGTACACCATAAGTCGCGCCTGCCACTGGTGTGGTCGCTTCAGGGGCGTGTGGTGGAAACAGCCCCAGCACGGTGTTGTCGGGTGACTGGTTCGTGGTCATGGCTGCGGCTCCGGCGCGGCGAGGGGAACGGCTATCAGAGCGCTTTATGAAAGCTTGCACACCTGTCAGATCTGACAGGTGGCGACGAGTGGTCAACCGTGCAAAGCAAATGTGGTCTGTCCCTGAGGGATCCGAAACAGAAAACCGCCGTCCCGATTGAACCGGGCGGCGGTTTTTTCATGCCTTGAGCCAGGCATTCATTCCTTGTAGAAGCTGGCAAAAGCTGCAGGTTTCTGGCGGTTGCGCTTGCCTGTCTGCGGAATTGACTCAAGTATCAATTCGACAGGCAACCGCTGATTGGCCCTGGGTTGTATGCGCATAGGAGTCCACTCCGGTGTTCATTCGTACTACCCAATAGTGATTTTTCTGGGAGTGAGTTTCATTTGTCCACGTGTCATTCGGTAACCATCCAGCTGCTTGAACAATGCCTCCTGACCCTGCGTAGGTGTTGTACACCGCACGCAGTTCTGCTCGATTGTTCGGCAGGCCTCCCCCGGCGGCTGCACAAGCCTGCGCGGCACTGGGCTGAGTCATCAGGTTGCCAAGCCTGACGAACATCTTTAACCCGGTCGTGGTGAGGGTGTAAGTGGCTTTATTGTTTTGATGATCGGTGACGGTCAGTGTCGTCGTTCCGCGCCCGGACACGCGCACCGTGCCCGTGGTTGCGTCGATCAGCGCGACGTTGGTGTTGCTTGAGCTGAAATGGTAGGGCTTGATTCCGCCGGTCGGCGTCCGCGTATACGTTGCATTGGCCGGAGGATTCAGTGGCGGGACACCTCGCACAACGCTATAAGCCGGGAGATTGAGCGTTAGAGCCGCTCCAAAGTTCAAATCCTCCACGGCCCTGACGGTATAAAGCCGCAGCGGAAGTAAAACCGCCCTGGTCTTGTCACGGGAGCCATCAAGACTTACGGCGCATTCGACAGTCAGTGCACTGCCATCCTTGAGCGCCTTCAACCACGCAACCGGCGCCTGAACGTTCAATCCATCCAGTGAGTCATTGGGCTCGCCAGACTTCACCTCGGTACTGATCGGGTTGCCATTGTTGTCAAAACCCTTGCACGTAACCCAGATCGGTTGCGCCGGTTCAAACACTGGCCATTTCACTGCAAGAATCCGCGCCCCTTCGTTGAGGGCTTCAACGTCCAGTACGGTATTGGTGTTGGCTGCAATGTTCGGCGTCGGCAAACGTGAGTCGCCATCGGCAATCTTCAGCACCCTCACTGGTGTCGGGGTTGACTTCCCGGCCTGTCCGCCATTGCGATTGAGGTTCCAGCGCAGCTCGAATGACTTGCCTTGGCGGGCCGCGAGATACGCCGGGGTCAGCACGGTGTTGACCCGTTTGTTGCTGTTGAATGCCACCAACGGAAACTGTGGCGAACCTGTCGGCGGATCGACCTCGGCCAATCGCGCGCGATCGCCGTCGAGGGCGGCAAGGTATTCGATGCGCATCGTGATCCCGTTCGGATAGGCCAGCACATCGACAGGGTCAACGGCCGGCGCCACGAGACTCGGCGGTAGCAGATCAATCGGAGCGGCTCCGGTTACCGTTGCGTTGGCCGTGATCGAATTGCCCACCAGATCACCGTTGGGCCTGCGCAGTTCGTAGGTCGCGGTCACGCGGCTGCCGGCGAAGACCTTGGCGTTGGGCACTTCGAGAATGCAGGGCTTTTTCGACCCGAACTGATCCGCTTCGACTTTGCCGCTGACGTTCACCACCACATCGGCGGGTTGCCCGGTGTCTTGGGCGGTGTAGGTCGCCAGCACGTTATCACCCGCAACAAAAGGGGGATTCGCCGTCAACACCACCAGCAGCAAAGGCTTGCCGGCCAGTTTTTTCAGATCGATTTCCTCGGGGTCATCCCCCGGGAAATCCTCCAGGCGTTCCAGCAAAATCGGCTTCGGCAAACGCTTGCCGTCCAGATCCTCATCCACGACTTGTACCGGCGACCACGGCGCATCGGTGTCCGGGCCGTTGCCGATCTGGTCGGTGACGGTGTAGGAAAAATACAGTTTCTGCTCTATCCGTTTCGCCTTGTCCAGAAACGCGCGAGTGATGGTGAAGCAAATGGTGATGGGCTCTTCGGAGCCATGATTCGGCGGTTGCGGCGCCTGATTCGGATTCACCTTGGCCGTCATCAGTTCGCCATTGCACTTGAGGGTGATGAGGTCATAAGCCCGGCAGTACGGGTAGGACACGCAGACGTCGGCGCTGACGAAATCCGCACCGACGCCGTTTTTGATCACGTCGGGCAGCAGCAGTTTGAGTTCGGAATGGCCACCGGAGGCGTCGTACTTGTCCTTGAGGCCTGGACGGATCTTGTTGTAGAGGATGGTGAGCGGATTCGACTTGCCGATGTTTTGGCTGCCGCGTGTGATGGTGTAGTAAAGCTCGTTGACCCGATTAGGAAGCAGCCGGCCCTTGGGAATGCGCAACCTGGTGCGCACGTTCGGATCGTCAATGGTTTTACTGTCCAGTGCGGCCAACTCATCCTTGAGCCGAAGCTCCATGACATCCCCGGACTCCATGGAGGGAGAGAATGGCGGATCGACAAAAACAACAGCGCCTTCACCGTCGGTGACCAGGTCATAGGCCACCAACGGCACGCCGATGTCCGCGCCAACCACGGGCTCGGTTTGGCCGTTGACTATGGGCGGAAAGAGGACAAGGACAGTGTTGTCGCCAGAGGACGAGGCGGTCATGGAAGAGGCTCCTGCGTAGTGAGAACGGGAAGGAGCCATCAGAGCGCTAAATGAGGATTTGCGCACCTGTCAGATCTGACAGGTGGCGACGGGTGGTCATCCGTGCAAAGCAAATGTGGTCTGTCTCTGAGGGATCCCGATGTCCGGATCCGCTCAAGGATGACTAGCCGATTTCCGCCGGGTTTGCGGCGCGATTGCTGACTTTGCTGTGCGGCCATTTGTCTAAGACTCCCGTTTACTGTCAACTCTGACAGGTGCGGTCGCCGTGATTTTGCAGTCTGATACAAGGTGCGGCCGCGCACTGGCGCGGTCAGACAGGCGAGTGCAGGGGAGCAAGTCAATGAAAGGTATTTTCAGCAGCTACGATGAAAAAACCGGAAGAGGCACCATCACGCCGAAGCAAACGGGACGATCCCTTTCCTTTGCCGAAGCCACTGGTTTTTTTCTGACTGCCAAAGAGTACCGATTCAGCATTCCATTGCCCGATGCCCAGCATGCGAACGTCAAGGTGGGCGGCGAGGTCGAGTTCGAATTGCCCAGGAACAAGAATGGAAAAGTAAAAATCCTCCGGTATTGAGCAACCGACCGTAAAGCAGCTGACACGAAAAAACCGCCGCCCCGAGTCAACGGGCGGCGGTTTTTTTTCTGATCGTTCCCACGCAGAGCGTGGGAACGATCATCGGGGGAGACGCTACTGGGGCAACTCCAGATTATCCATCACCCGATTCACCGCCAGTTCGCCGAGCATGATCAACTGCGCGATGCCCAGCAGCGTCCTGCGCTGCGACGCAGGTACGAGATGGGCGAAGTCATTGGCGATGGTTCTGGCTGAAGCGAGCGTTTCGCTGGCATCGGCCAGCATCTCCTCGTTTTTGAAGTCGGCGGTGACGGCATACATCCTGCGGACTCTACGGGGAGGCGGCGTAGACCCAGGCGGGCAGAGGTAGTGATCGAGGGCGCGGTCGGCGGCTTCGTTGAGCTTTTTCGAATCGAGGGATTCGTAGGGGGAGGTGGGATCGGTCTCGGGCGGGTTGGGTGTTGGTTTGATCATGGTGAAGCTCCTTTGAAGTGGAGCCGCCCAATCCTGTCGCTAAACAAGAGGGGTGGCGGCTGTACGCAGGTTAGCGAACCGGTCAAAGGCACCCGGCAGACCCGAAGGTCTCCCGCATACAGCCACCATGACGAAATCGCGAAAATACAGATCCGCAACGAAGCCTGGAACGCTGATGCACCTTTGACTTGAGTTCGAGTCGCTAAACCCGATCGCTGATTCGTCAGCGACCGACCCACAATAGAACCCACCCCCAAAGCGCACAAGCCGGCGGATTCTGGCGTAGCTGTAGGCAATTACGCAAGAATCTGTAGCCTGATTACGTGTCTTGGAGTTTCATTTAAACGTTGGTGTTTAAAAGCAAAAGATTGCAGCCTACGGCAACTCCACAATATTCAGCCCTCGATTAACCGCTAGCCCAGCCAGCATGACCCGTTGCGCGATTGCGCCCCATCTACGCCGCGATTCCTCAATCACGGTGACAGTGGTGAGACTGACACACTGTCCTTTGAAGATATTTTCCGGTTGACGTCTGTGCCGTTCGTCAGAAAAAAGCGTGTACCTGTTAGTTCTGACAGTGGTCGATTATTCGCATCAAGTTTTCAATGGCCGCTCCATATCCTTGGCAAACCGCACGGATCTTTTCAGGAGCAGGGCAATGATTGGCTTAATGGTAATGCCGATTCTGGACGAAATTGACGATGCGCAATACGACATTGTTCCCTTCGATTCGAGCGGTGGTCTGGGGCTCTTTTCCCTGTATGCGCCCAATATTCCCGGGCAGTTCACCAACATCGATTTTGCGCCGGCGCAAGTGGGGGTCAACCGTCCCTTGCTTTATACGAGTGCCAAGGGGCTCCGGGTGCTGGTTCAGGCTTATACGAACATGGCCGCAGAGGACACCATTCGGCTGTACGTGGGTAAAACACTGGTTGCCACGTCGGTGTTGCCTGCGGATCACGATAATCTTGATGTGGTGATGCACATCGCTGCGAAGGATGTCCCGGCCGGTGTTCATACTTTGCGTTATGAAATTCTGCGCAAAAGCGGTCAGCCACCCGAGGGGCGGGAACTCGAAGTCTGGTTCAAGATCGATCCGCCGGGCGGCAACGATCCCGAGCCGGACTTGCCTGGTCATCAACGACTCAAGCCGGCTCGACTCCAGTTGGCCCCTGGTCAGGTCATTGATAAGGATGTCGCTGCCGAGGGGGTCACAGCGATCATCCCTCGGTGGCCCTTCATGACCAAGGGGGACAAGTTGAAGCTCTGTTTCCATGGCATTGCTGTCACTCCCCACACGGTGCTGGAGAGCGAGGTCGGATCGGACATCAGTGTTTTCATTACGCCAGAAAATATCCGCGATGCAGGTCCCGCCGACCCGGCGGTGCTGGTCTATCAGATCGAAGATCAGGTGGAGAACGTCAGCGACTTTTCAGAGCGCACTACAGTCGTCAGTGATCCCGCCAATGCCTGGCTTGATCCGGTATTCGTTCCTCTTGCCGACGACGACCTGGTCAGCCTTGATGAGGTGGGTTTCGACGACTTGGCTGTTCAGGTGATTACGAGCAGTGGTTTTGCGCGGGGTGAGAAACTGCTGTTGCGATGGGCGGCTACGACGCAGAGCGGCGAGGTGGTCGAACACAGTGAAGAGCAACCGATCACTCGCCTCGGGATTCAGTCTTTCCAAATTCCAAATCCAATCGTGCTTGCCAGTGCTTGTGGGCAGGTGCAAGTCGATTACCTGCGCACAAAAGCAGATGGTAAACAGGATCGTTCGGAGATCTATATCTTCACGTTGCAAGGTAAGACTTTGCGGCTACCGGCGCCGTGGATAACGGATGCGGTAGGCGGCACTCTGGATCCTGCGCTAAGCCGAACCGTGGTGTTGTGCGGTCCCGATACCCGGATCAAGAAGGGGTTCAGAGTCACATTGACATGGGCGGGAACCAGTGCCTCTGGGCGTCCGCACCTGTATCAAACCTATCGTGACGTCAGTGATCAGTTGGTCGGCCAAGCCATTGCCTTCAGCGTAACTGCCAAGGACATTGCCCCGTTGATCCGGGGGGCGGTCAATGTCTCCTATGAGGCCAGTCATGCCACTTTGAATCCTGCGCTGGTTTCGGAAACGATGAATGCGCGTGTGGACGATTTCAAACCCGTATTGCCTGCGCCGGTTGTGATTGGCGTCATCGATGGTGTGCTCAATCCCGCGCATGTGCCGTATGGAACGGATATCCAGGTCGCGGCGGCTTCCTATACCCGTTTGGGAGACGTGGTGCATTTGGAGGGGCGAGGGGATGCAGGCGGGGTGGTATTTCGGGACCGCTTACCGATTGAGCACTCAAGGGTAGGCAAGGATCTGGAGTTCTGGCTGGGTGGCGAGGCTATCGAGTTCTATCGGGAGCAGTTTTTCAGTCTGCTTTGGTGGATCGAGCGGCCAGAAGATCTGCCACAGTCATCCGCGCTTCTCGAGTTGTACATCGGAGACCCGGCGCAATCGTTGCAGCCGCCGACTGTACGCCGTGCGCCTGATGGCGTACTTGACCCGCTGGAAAATAATGGCGGTGCCCGAGCGCGTGTACATGTGGCCAGTCCACGCCCGGGAGACCAAGTGCGCCTGCTGGTCAAGGGGGCGCCGGGTGAGGGCTCTCCGACATTCACTGCTCAATCGTTGAATGCTGACAACGTTGCATTTTTTTCACTGAGGCCGTCATTCATTGCGGAAAATCGTGGGGCACAGGTAGAAATCAACTTTGAGCTGATCAGGAATGGCAAGACTATTCTGTCCAGGCCTTTGATATTGACGGTCAAAACAATCAGCGACAGGGATCCCGTCTTGACCCGCCCGCATATTGTTGAAGCAGGAGCGGTGCCGTTTATCGATCTGAGAATCATCCAGACTGACCTCACGTGCGTGGTCAAGCCGCCGTTGCCTGTCGCCGAGGTCGGGCAGCGAGTGTGGATCACGGTCGCCAGCGAGGGCGTTGATCCTTTGCTATTGCGTCCCGGCACCGCGCTGACTGCCGAAGAAATCTCTCAGGGCATCAGCGTTAAGGCCGCGCGAGGCTGGTTCTATGCACTCAAGGATCTGTCTACCTGTGAGGTGACTTGCAAAATCGCACTGGGCAGTATGGACAACGAGGAGACGGCGCTGATGCTTCCAGTGGCGCGGTATACCGTCAAGGTCACTGAAGCATTGGCGATTGATACTCAACTGATGCTTTTGAATGGCTGGAAATTGTTGGGTGGCACCGCTTATGGATTACGCGAACGCGAGGTCGCCAACAATGTGCGGGTGCGCGTTCCAACGGGTGGCCGGCCACCTTACACCTATCGTTCAGCCAACCCCGGCATCGCATCGGTCGATGCCAATGGCAAGGTTACGGGGCTGAGTAATCAATCGACCACTATCACTGTGACCGATGCCGATGAAAAACAGATTTCCTATCCCGTGCGGGTGATGAATGTTCACAGGTTGATTTTAAACAACTCGTTCATGACCGCAGCTCAGGCAGCCGCCTGGTTCAGACAGTTCGGTGCCGTCAGCATGGACAACGGTGGACAACCTATGGGATGGGGGATTTTGCATAACAACTTTATCGACGTTACGCCCATTTATGGCGGGCGGGGTTTGTATTACGGACGATTTGTTTCGATCAATCTTTCATACCCGAACATCTATGTACTCGAACACTCGTTGCTGGTCAGCAACGGGGTCATGGGGAGTCGCAACGTACATTTAACGGATGGGGCGACCCGCTCTCGCGCAATGGGGTATTTCCCGACATAGTTACCGAGGTAGGGGCGTGTCGCTACTGAACGCGCCGTGATCGCCGTTTTCGGCAGTTCAATGGGCGGGATAACCCCGTTGAGCTGCCGCAGGCTGCGATTTTTTTTGCCTGCGCAAAAGTTGGAAGGTTTCTTGCAATAGCCGCCGTACGTCCGCTCTGGGCGTCAAAAGTTTGCTTTAAAGGAACGGGGAAAACCGGTGGATCGCTCTCAGTTATTCAACACTGCACGCACAAACGTTGCCGACCTCAGTCGAGGCAATCTGGGTGTGCCGTTGCTGTTGCTGGTGATGCTGGCGATGATGATGTTGCCGGTGCCGCCGTTCCTGCTGGACGTGTTCTTCACCTTCAATATCGCGCTTTCGATCGTCGTTCTGCTGGTCTGCGTGTACGCGCTGCGGCCGCTGGATTTTGCGGTGTTCCCGACCATTCTGCTGGTCGCGACGTTACTGCGGCTGGCGTTGAACGTGGCGTCGACGCGGGTGGTAATGCTCCACGGTCAGGACGGCCACGCCGCCGCCGGTAAGGTGATCCAGGCCTTCGGTGAGGTGGTGATCGGCGGCAACTACGTGGTCGGTATCGTGGTCTTCGCGATCCTGATGATCATCAACTTCGTCGTGGTGACCAAGGGTGCCGGGCGGATTTCCGAGGTGAGCGCGCGTTTCACCCTCGATGCGATGCCCGGCAAACAAATGGCGATCGACGCCGACCTCAACGCCGGTCTGATCGACCAGAACCAGGCCAAGGCGCGTCGTTCCGAAGTGGCGCAAGAGGCCGAGTTCTACGGTTCGATGGACGGTGCCAGCAAGTTCGTCCGTGGTGACGCCATCGCCGGCCTGCTGATTCTGTTCATCAACCTCATCGGCGGCATGGCTGTCGGTATCTTCCAGCACAACATGAGCTTCGGCGACGCCGGCAAGGTTTACGCCTTGCTGACCATTGGTGACGGTTTGGTGGCGCAATTGCCATCACTGTTGTTATCAACAGCAGCAGCGATCATGGTGACCCGTGCTTCCGGCTCGGAAGACATGGGCAAGCAGATCAATCGCCAGATGTTCGCCTCGCCAAAAGCGCTGGCGGTGGCCGCAGGTTTGATGGCGGTCATGGGCCTGGTGCCGGGCATGCCGCACTTCTCGTTCCTGAGCATGGCGGCACTGGCTGCTGGCGGCGCGTACCTGTTCTGGAAAAAGCAGAACGTCGCCAAGGTTCAGGCACTGCAAGAGGTTCAGCGCCAGCAGGAATTGCTGCCATCGCCGGCCCGCGCCATGGAAACCAAGGAGCTTGGCTGGGATGACGTGACGCCGATCGACATGATCGGCCTCGAAGTCGGTTATCGCCTGATCCCGCTGGTGGACCGCAATCAGGGCGGGCAACTGCTGGCGCGGATCAAGGGCGTGCGCAAGAAGCTCTCGCAGGATCTGGGCTTCCTCATGCCGACCGTGCACATCCGCGACAACCTCGATCTGGCGCCCAGCGCCTATCGCCTGACCCTGATGGGCGTGATCCTCGCCGAAGCGGAGATCTATCCGGATCGCGAACTGGCGATCAACCCGGGCCAGGTCTACGGCACGCTCAACGGCATCAACGCCAAAGATCCGGCTTTCGGCCTCGAGGCGGTGTGGATCGAAATCAGCCAGCGCGCTCAGGCGCAATCGCTGGGTTACACCGTAGTTGACGCCAGTACCGTGGTCGCGACGCACTTGAACCAGATTCTGTACAAGCATTCCAGCGAGCTGATCGGTCACGAAGAAGTCCAGCAACTCATGCAATTGCTGGCCAAAAGCTCGCCGAAACTGGCCGAAGAGCTGGTGCCGGGTGTGGTTACGCTGTCGCAATTGCTCAAGGTTCTGCAGGCGCTGTTGGCCGAACACGTGCCGGTACGCGACATCCGCAGCATCGCCGAGGCCATCGCCAACAACGCCGCGAAGAGTCAAGATACCGCCGCGCTGGTGGCTGCGGTGCGGGTCGGCGTATCTCGCGCCATCGTCCAAAGCATTGTAGGCACTGAGTCCGAGCTGCCTGTGATCACCTTGGAGCCAAGGTTGGAACAAATATTGCTCAATAGTCTGCAGAAGGCAGGACAAGGCTCGGAAGAGGGCGTTCTGCTGGAGCCAAGCATGGCCGAGAAGCTGCAACGGTCGCTCATCGAAGCGGCGCAGCGTCAGGAAATGCAAGGTCAGCCGGTGATCCTGTTGGTAGCAGGCCCGATCCGCGCGATGCTCTCGCGTTTCGGCCGCCTCGCGGTCCCAGGGCTACACGTGCTGGCCTACCAGGAAATACCGGACAACAAGCAAGTGACCATCGTTGCGACAGTAGGGCCCAACGGCTGAGGTAGTGGTTTATGCAAGTTAAGCGTTTCTTTGCCGCCGATATGCGTCAGGCCATGAAGCTGGTTCGTGATGAGCTGGGCGCTGATGCCGCCATCATTGGCAATCGCCGCATTGCCGGCGGTGTCGAGTTGACGGCGGCACTGGATTACAAATTGTCGGCGCTGGCGCCACGGGTTCCGAACATGGAACTCGAAGACGAGCTGCGCAAGACCCAGTCGCGCATCGTTACCGCCCAGGCCGAATTGAGCCTGCGTGGCGAAGCCGACGGCAATAGCAATCGTCAGATCTTTGCCGGGTTGCCGTTGACCGCAGGCCTGCCGCTGACTGCCGCTGAACCGCTGAGCGAGCCGACTTACGCCGCTCCGGCGCGTCCGGCCCCGGCGCCTTCGCAGTCCTCCGGCGGTGTCGATCCGCGTGCGCTGGATTCGATGCGTTTTGAATTGAACAGCCTGCGTGAACTGATGGAAGTGCAGCTCGGTACGCTCGCCTGGAATCAGCTGCAAGGCAGCCGCCCGGCGCAAGCCAATCTGTATCGCCGACTGCAACGGATCGGTCTGTCCGGGCCGTTGTCGCGTGACCTGTTGGCGATGATCACTGACATTGAAGAGCCTCGTCAGGCCTGGCGCATGCTGTTGGCGCACCTGGCGCGGATGATTGCCGTACCGGAAGTCGAGCCGCTCGAAGAGGGCGGTGTGATCGCCATGGTCGGCCCTGCCGGCATGGGCAAGACCACCACGCTGGCCAAGCTCGCTGCGCGCTATGTGCTCAAGTACGGCGCGCAGAATGTCGCGCTGGTGAGCATGGACAGTTTCCGCATCGGTGCGCAGGAACAACTGAAGACACTGGGGCGGATTCTTAACGTGCCAGTGACCCACGTCGACCCGGGCCAGTCGCTGGTCCAGGCGCTGGATCCACTGCTGCGCAAACGCGTGGTGCTGATCGATACCGCCGGCCTGCAAGCCAGCGATCCAGCCCTGCGCATGCAGCTCGAAAGCCTGGCCGGACGTGGCATTCGCTCAAAAAATTATCTGGTGCTGGCAACCACCAGCCAGAAACAGGTTCTAACCGCCGCTTATCACAGTTACAAGCGTTGCGGGCTCGCCGGGTGCATCCTGACTAAACTGGATGAAACGGCCAGCCTCGGCGAAGTGTTGAGCCTGGCGATCAGTCATGAATTGCCGGTCGCGTACCTGACCGATGGCCCACGGATTCCGGATGATTTGCATCTGCCGCGCCGTCATCAACTGGTCAGCCGCGCCGTCAGCGTGCAAATGCAGGAAGAACCCAGCGAAGAAGCCATGGCCGACATGTTCGCTGATATCTATCACAGCCCGACCAAGCAGGTTGGCTGAGGTAATCATGAACAGTTTTTGTACCTACATCGATGGTCTGCCATGCATTGTTCCGGTTGTGAACGCGCAGCCAGTAATGTGGCCTCCGTCTATGCAAGACAAGGTAAAGAAATAACATGGGCAGCATGCATCCCGTACAGGTGATCGCGGTGACCGGCGGCAAAGGTGGCGTCGGCAAGACTAACGTGTCAGTGAACTTGTCTCTGGCGCTGGCAGAGCTTGGCCGTCGGGTCATGCTGCTGGACGCCGATCTGGGACTGGCGAACGTCGACGTTCTGCTGGGCCTGACGCCCAAACGCACCCTGGCCGACGTGATCGAAGGCCGCTGCGAGTTGCGCGACGTGCTGTTGCAGGGTCCCGGCGGGATCCGCATCGTGCCGGCCGCGTCCGGCACCCAGAGCATGGTTCACCTGAGCCCGGCGCAACATGCCGGTCTGATTCAGGCGTTCAGTGACATTGGCGACAATCTCGATGTACTGGTGATCGACACCGCTGCGGGTATTGGTGACTCAGTAGTCAGTTTTGTTCGCGCAGCGCAGGAAGTGTTGCTGGTGGTCTGCGACGAGCCGACCTCGATCACCGACGCTTACGCACTGATCAAACTGCTCAACCGCGATTACGGCATGAACCGCTTCCGCGTCCTCGCCAACATGGCGCAGAGCCCGCAAGAAGGTCGCAACCTGTTCGCCAAGTTGACCAAGGTCACGGATCGCTTCCTTGATGTGGCCCTACAATACGTCGGCGCCGTGCCCTACGACGAAAGCGTGCGCAAGGCAGTGCAGAAGCAGCGAGCGGTCTATGAAGCTTTCCCGCGTTCCAAGTGCGCGCTGGCGTTCAAGGCGATCGCGCAGAAGGTCGATACCTGGCCTTTGCCTGCCAACCCGCGCGGCCACCTTGAGTTTTTCGTCGAGCGCCTCGTGCAGCAAACGGCAGGGCCTGTGTTATGACCGCCAGCGGTATGAACTACTACAAGAAGTCGGCACGTGACGCGCAGTACGAGTTGATCGAGCGTTACGCGCCACTGGTCAAACGCATCGCCTACCACCTGCTGGCGCGATTGCCGGCGAGTGTGCAGGTCGAGGATCTGATTCAGGCCGGGATGATCGGTCTGCTTGAAGTCTCGACCAAATATGACGCCAGCAAGGGCGCCAGTTTCGAAACGTACGCGGGCATTCGAATCCGCGGCGCGATGCTCGACGAAGTGCGCAAAGGGGACTGGGCACCACGCTCGGTTCACCGCAACACCCGTATGGTCAGCGACGCAATTCGGGCAATTGAAGCTAAAACCGGCCGTGATGCTAAAGATCACGAGGTTGCGGCCGAACTCCAATTGAGTCTCGACGATTACTACGGGATTTTGAATGACACCCTGGGCAGTCGCTTGTTCAGTTTCGACGACCTCTTGCAGGACGGCGAACACGAAGGGCTGCACGAGGATGGCGCCAGTGCTCATCTTGAGCCGTCACGCGATCTGGAAGATGAACGCTTCCAGGCGGCGCTGGCGGACGCGATTGCCAATTTGCCGGAGCGTGAGCGACTGGTGTTGGCGCTGTACTACGACGAAGAGCTGAACCTCAAGGAGATCGGTGAAGTCCTTGGCGTCAGTGAATCGCGGGTCAGCCAGTTACACAGCCAGTGCGCGGCCCGTTTGCGGGGGCGTTTGGGGGAGTGGCGAGCGCGCTGAAGGCAGTGTGGGGACACTGCGAACGAGGCTGGTGCGGTGATGAACGGCACCGGTCTTGCTCTGTTGTGCTCCAGACAGTCTTCGAGTGCTGCGCCGATTGATTGAAGTGGCGCGTCCAGGTGCTGGGCGCGTTTAAGACTGCTTGGAGGTCGAATTGAACAAAGACATGAAAATCCTCATCGTTGATGACTTCTCAACGATGCGGCGGATCATCAAGAACCTGCTGCGCGATCTTGGGTTCACCAATACCGTCGAGGCTGACGATGGCACTACCGCCATTCCGGTGCTCAACAGCGGCAGCATCGACTTTCTGGTAACGGACTGGAACATGCCGGGCATGACCGGTATCGACCTGCTGCGCCACGTACGTGCCGATGAAAAACTCAAGCATCTGCCCGTGTTGATGGTGACCGCTGAAGCCAAGCGCGAGCAAATCATCGAGGCCGCTCAGGCCGGTGTGAACGGCTACGTGGTCAAACCTTTCACGGCTCAGGCGTTGAAAGACAAAATCGAGAAGATTTTCGAACGCATCGGCTGATGACGCGCGGGGGAGCTATGGAGCATAACGAATCTTCACAGGGCGATTTCGAGTCGACCCTGAAAAAACACGCGGTCGAACTGGTCGAGAGCCTTGAAAAAGGCAGGTTCGGCGACGCTGTGCAACTGATCCATGAGCTCAATCAGACCCGTGACCGTGGCCTGTATCAGGAAGTCGGCAAGCTCACACGTGAACTGCACAGTGCGATCGTCAACTTCCAGATCGATCCGCATATGCCGCAGGCCGAGGAAGTGTCGCAAATTACCGACGCCACCGAACGCCTGGGCTATGTGGTCAAACTGACAGAAGCCGCGGCCAACCGCACCATGGATCTGGTGGAAAGCGCCACGCCGGTGGTCAATGGTCTGGCTGAAGAAGCCCAGGCCTTGAGTACCGACTGGGGGCGTTTCATGCGTCGTGAAGTCGGAGCTGAAGAGTTCCGCGAACTGGCGCGCCGGGTCGACGGTTTTCTGTCACGCAGCAGCACGGACAACCGTGCGGTGTCGAGCAATCTGAACGACATCCTGCTGGCTCAGGATTACCAGGACCTTACCGGTCAAGTGATCAAGCGTGTGACCCAACTGGTCACCGAAGTCGAAAGCAATTTGCTCAAACTCGTGCTCATGGCCAGTCAGGTGGACCGCTTTGCGGGCATCGAACATGACCGTGCGGCGATGCTTGCAGAAAAAGATCCACAAAAACATCTCTCGCAGGGTGAAGGTCCGCAGATTCATGCCGATAAACGAGAAGACGTTGTGTCCGGTCAGGACGATGTGGACGATTTGCTATCCAGCCTTGGATTTTGAGTTTAGGTTTTTAGACCTGTAGGAGCACCCCATTAATGAGCTTCGGCGCCGATGAAGAGATCCTTCAGGATTTCCTGGTTGAGGCCGGCGAGATTCTTGAGCAACTGTCCGAGCAACTGGTCGAGCTGGAAAGCCGTCCGGATGACGCAGATTTGCTCAACGCAATTTTTCGCGGTTTCCACACTGTAAAAGGGGGCGCCGGCTTCCTTCAGCTCAATGAGCTGGTGGAGTGCTGTCACATCGCCGAAAACGTGTTCGACATCCTCCGTAAGGGTGAGCGTCGCGTTGATGCAGAACTGATGGACGTTGTCCTCGAAGCACTGGACGCGGTGAACAGCATGTTCAGCGAAGTCCGCGAGCGTGCACCGATCACCGCTGCGACGCCGGAACTGCTGGCGGCGCTGGCGCGTCTGGCCGAGCCGCAATCGGCGGATCAAGCCGCGGTTTCGCCGGTGGCCGAGATGATCGAAGAACTGGTCGTCGAAGGCGATTCGGGCGACATCACCGATAACGAATTTGAACAGCTGCTGGATTCGCTGAACGCCGTCAAGGCTGAAGCGGAAGCTCCGGCCGCTGCTGCTGCACCTGCGCAAACTGCCGCCGAGGCAGCCAGCGATGAAATCACTGACGCCGAGTTCGAATCACTGCTCGATCAGTTGCACGGCAAAGGTCAATTTGCAGCTGACGCCGTCGCGCCAGCGGCGGCCAAACCTGCAGCTCCGGCAGCAGGCGACAGCTCGGACATCACCGACGACGAATTCGAAGCACTGCTCGATCAGTTGCACGGCAAAGGCAACTTCGCCGTCGAAGCGCTGGAGTCGGCCATTGCCTCGGCCCCTGCGTCTGCCGCACCGGCCGCCGCCGCTGCCGGCAGCGATCTGATCAGCGATCACGAGTTCGAATCGCTGCTCGATGAATTGCACGGTAAAGGCAAGTTCACTGAAGTCGGCACCGCTGCTGCGGGCTCCGCCTCGACTGTCGCCACGCCTGTCGCCAAGGCCCCGGCCGCTGCCGCGACGGCTGCGCCGAAGCCTGCCGCCAAGCCTGAACCGAAAGCCGAAGCGCCAAAACCGGCTGCCGCTGCTGCACCGGCTCCGGCCCGTGCTGCCGCTGCACCGCCACCGGAAAAACCGGCGAGCGAAGCCGAGACCACCGTACGGGTCGACACCGCACGTCTCGATGAAATCATGAACATGGTTGGCGAGCTGGTGCTGGTGCGTAACCGTCTGGTGCGCCTGGGTCTCAACAGTGGCGATGAAGCCATGCAAAAGGCTGTGTCGAACCTCGACGTGGTCACGGCTGACTTGCAGACCGCGGTGATGAAGACCCGGATGCAGCCGATCAAGAAGGTCTTCGGGCGCTTCCCGCGTCTGGTTCGCGACCTTGCGCGTCAGTTGAAGAAAGAGATCAACCTGGAACTGGTCGGCGAAGAAACCGACCTCGACAAAAACCTTGTCGAGGCCCTGGCCGACCCGCTGGTCCACTTGGTGCGCAACGCGGTCGACCACGGTATCGAGTCGCCGGAAGAACGCGAAGCGTCGGGCAAGGCCCGTGGCGGTCGCGTGGTACTGGCGGCCGAACAGGAAGGCGACCACATCCTGCTGTCGATTTCCGATGACGGCAAAGGCATGGACCCGAACGTCCTGCGTGCCATCGCGGTAAAGCGCGGTGTGATGGACAAGGACGCGGCTGATCGCCTGAGCGATACCGAGTGCTACAACCTGATTTTCGCCCCGGGTTTCTCGACCAAGACCGAGATCTCCGACGTGTCCGGCCGTGGTGTCGGCATGGACGTGGTGAAGACCAAGATTTCCCAGCTCAACGGTTCGATCAACATCTACTCGACCAAGGGCCAGGGTTCGAAAATCGTCATCAAGGTGCCGCTGACCCTCGCGATCATGCCAACCCTGATGGTCATGCTCGGCAATCAGGCTTTTGCGTTCCCGTTGGTCAACGTCAACGAAATCTTCCACCTCGACCTGTCGACCACCAACGTCGTCGACGGCCAGGAAGTGGTGATCGTGCGGGACAAGGCCTTGCCATTGTTCTACCTCAAGCGCTGGCTGGTCAGCTCCGCCGCTCACGAAGAGCAGCGCGAAGGCCATGTGGTGATCCTGTCGGTGGGCACTCAGCGGATCGGCTTCGTCGTCGATCAACTGGTTGGTCAGGAAGAAGTGGTCATCAAGCCATTGGGCAAAATGCTGCAAGGGACTCCGGGCATGTCCGGCGCCACCATCACTGGTGACGGCCGTATTGCACTGATTCTCGATGTTCCAAGCATGCTCAAGCGTTACGCCGCACGGCGTATTTGAATCCGGGGCGGCGGGGCGATAACGTCCCGCTGCGCCTAATGGAGTGTTTATGGCAGTCAAAGTCCTGGTGGTGGACGATTCGGGTTTTTTCCGCCGCCGCGTCTCGGAAATTCTTTCAGCGGATCCGAGCATCCAGGTGGTCGGTACGGCCACCAACGGTAAAGAGGCGATCGATCAGGCCCTGGCCCTCAAGCCGGACGTGATCACCATGGACTACGAGATGCCGATGATGGACGGCATCACGGCGGTGCGGCACATCATGCAGCGCTGCCCGACCCCGGTGTTGATGTTCTCCTCGCTGACGCATGAAGGTGCTCGGGTAACCCTCGATGCGCTGGATGCCGGCGCGGTGGATTTCCTGCCGAAGAATTTCGAAGACATCTCGCGTAATCCGGAGAAGGTCAAGCAACTGCTGTGCGAGAAGGTCCATAGCATCTCGCGCAGCAACCGTCGTTTCAGTGCCTACAGCACGCCGGCTCCGGTGGCTGCTCCAGCACCTGCACCGACACCTGCTGCCAGCGCGTCGAGTTTCAGCAGCCACAGCACCAGCGCCCCGGTACGTCCGGCGCCTGCACCAGCTCCGACGCGTGCTCCGGCTGCCAGCGCTTCGTCGCCGGCACCGAAACGCAAGGCCTACAAACTGGTTGCCATCGGTACGTCGACGGGCGGCCCGGTTGCCCTGCAGCGCGTGTTGACACAATTGCCGGCCAACTTCCCGGCGCCGATCGTGCTGATCCAGCACATGCCGGCAGCGTTCACCAAGGCCTTCGCTGAACGCCTCGACAAGCTCTGCCGCATCAGCGTCAAGGAAGCCGAGGATGGCGACATCCTGCGTCCGGGCCTGGCGTTGCTGGCCCCGGGTGGCAAACAAATGATGATCGACGGCCGTGGCGCGGTGAAAATCCTCCCGGGCGACGAGCGTCTGAACTACAAGCCGTGCGTGGACATCACGTTCGGTTCGGCAGCGAAATCCTACGGCGACAAAGTTCTGGCGGTGGTGTTGACTGGCATGGGCGCCGACGGCCGTGAAGGTGCACGTCTGCTCAAGCAGGGCGGCAGCTCGGTGTGGGCACAAGATGAGGCCAGCTGCGTGATCTACGGCATGCCGATGGCCATCGTTAAAGCCGACCTTGCCGACGCGGTATACAGCCTCGACGACATCGGCAAGCACATCGTCGAGGCGTGTATCTGATGGATGTTCTAAGCCTTATCGGGATCATCATGGCGTTCGTCGCCATCATCGGCGGCAACTACCTTGAAGGTGGTCACCTCGGTGCGCTGGCCAACGGCCCGGCGGCACTGATTGTACTGGGCGGCACCATCGGTGCCGCGCTGCTGCAATCGCCGATGAGCGCGTTCAAACGCGCGATGCAGATCCTCGCCTGGATCTTCTTTCCGCCACGCGTGGACCTCGCCGGCGGCATCGACCGCGTGGTCAACTGGAGCCTCACCGCACGCAAGGAAGGTCTGCTCGGTCTGGAAGGCGTGGCCGATGCCGAACCCGACAGCTACTCGCGCAAAGGCCTGCAACTGCTGGTCGATGGCGCCGAGCCGGAAGCGATTCGCAGCATCCTCGAAGTGGATTTCTACACTCAGGAAGCCCGCGACATCGAGGCGGCGAAAGTCTTTGAAAGCATGGGCGGCTACGCGCCGACCATCGGCATCATCGGCGCGGTGATGGGCCTGATCCATGTGATGGGCAATCTCGCCGACCCGACGCAATTGGGCAGCGGCATTGCCGTGGCATTCGTCGCGACCATCTACGGCGTGGCCAGTGCCAACCTGATCCTGTTGCCGGTCGCGGCCAAACTGAAGTCAATCGCGTTGCGACAGTCGCGTTATCGCGAAATGTTGTTGGAAGGTATCTTGTCGATCGCCGAAGGTGAAAACCCGCGCTCTATCGAGTTGAAGCTTCAGGGCTTCATGGATTGATGGGGGTAATGGACTATGGCTCGTCGCAGGCATCAGGAAGAACACGTTAATCACGAGCGCTGGCTCGTGTCCTACGCCGACTTCATCACGCTGCTGTTCGCTTTCTTCGTGGTCATGTACTCGATCTCGTCGATCAACGAAGGCAAGTACAAGGTTATTTCCGAAGCGCTGATCGGCGTCTTTACCGACTCCGACCGCTCGCTGAAACCGATCCCGATCGGCGACGAGCGACCGAAGACCGTGACCCCGGCCAAGCCGCTGGTCAAGGATGCCGAGCAGGTCGACGCCGGTATCGCCGGGGCCAGTGACCCGCTGAAGAGCATCGCCGATGACATCAGCGCAGCGTTCGGCGATCTGATCAGCTCCAACCAGATGACTGTGCGCGGCAACGAGTTGTGGGTCGAAATCGAGCTCAACTCCAGCCTGTTGTTCGGCAGCGGCGACGCCATGCCGAGCGACATCGCGTTCAACATCATCGACAAGGTGGCGGCGATCCTCAAGCCGTTCGACAACCCGATCCACGTTGAAGGTTTCACCGACGATCAACCGATCCGCACCGCGCAGTACCCGACCAACTGGGAACTGTCCTCGGCGCGTTCGGCGAGCATCGTGCGCATGCTGGCGATGCAGGGCGTGAACCCCGGTCGTCTCGCCTCGGTGGGTTACGGCGAGTTCCAGCCAGTGGCCAACAACGCCACGGCTGAAGGCCGCGCAAAGAACCGTCGTGTGGTGCTGGTGGTGTCGCGCAACCTCGATGTGCGCCGCAGCCTCACGGGCACCGGAACTGCCAATGCGCAACCGGACGCCGCACTGAAGCGGGCTGGCACACAAACTGCACCGACCCCGGTCAAGACGCCGGGACGCGAGAGTGCCGTCAATTCTCCGTCGCCCGCATTAATACGCTGAGCCATGTCTCGGTCGAGCATCTCGGCCGGGAGGAACGAACTGAATGAGAGTCTGGGCAGTCGCCAATCAAAAGGGTGGTGTTGGTAAAACCACTTCTTCCATCGCTTTAGCCGGTTTGCTGGCAGAGGCGGGCAAGCGCGTGGTTGTGGTCGATCTCGACCCGCACGGCTCGATGACCAGCTATTTCGGCTACGACCCCGACAGCCTGGAACACAGCAATTACGACCTGTTTCTGCACAAGGGCTCGGTGCCGCAAGGCCTGCCCGGGCAGTTGCTGTTGTCGACCAGCGACGAACGCATTTCCCTGTTGCCGTCGAGTACTGCACTTGCCACCCTTGAGCGTCAGTCGCCGGGGCAGAGTGGCTTGGGTCTGGTAATCGCCAAGAGTCTGGCGCAACTGTGGCAGGACTTCGATTACGCCGTCATCGACAGCCCGCCGTTACTCGGTGTGCTGATGGTCAACGCCCTCGCGGCGAGCCAGCAACTGGTGATCCCGGTGCAGACCGAGCACCTGGCCGTCAAAGGTCTGGAGCGCATGGTCAACACCTTGGCGATGATCAACCGCTCGCGCAAACAGGCGCTGCCGTTCAGCATCGTGCCGACCCTGTTTGACCGTCGTACCCAGGCATCGATGCATACGTTGCGTGTGCTGCGTGACAAATTCCCGGAAGAGATCTGGCAGGGTTATATCCCGGTCGATACCCGTCTGCGCGATGCCAGCCGTGCCGGTGTCACGCCTTCGCAATTCGACGGCAAGAGCCGTGGCGTGCTGGCCTACCGCGCGCTGCTCAAGCATCTGTTGGCGCAACAACTTGTTCCGCAGGTGGCATGAGCATGATCTCTATTCGTGTAGGAGCTGCCGCAGGCTGCGATCTTTTGATCTCGCTTGGCGGTGTTCCTGAACAGATCAAAAGATCGCAGCGTTCCGCAGCTCCTACATGGGGTTGCGTATGAATCGGCCGTTGAAGTTGACGTCGAAGCCGCAGTTGGCCTTGCAGTCTTATCTGGACAGTTTGCTGCAGGAAATTCCTGACGAGTTGCCGGTGGCAGTCGTGGCGGAGCCTGAAGTGGTGGAAAGTGCGGCGGCGCTGGATGAGTTCCAGGCCGCGGTGCTGGAAGAGCAGGCGCGTGATGCGCAACAGGCTGTGAAGCCGGTTGCCGCGCCTGCCGCTGCGGTAGCGGTGACCAAGGCTCCGGTGACATTGATTGAAGAGGTTCGCGCATCGGTTTCGACATTGGCGCCACTGCTGCAAACCCAGCTGCTGAAAACCGCGCCGGAACCGCTCGTGGCCGAGCCTGTGCCCGTGGCGCCCGCACCCGTCGAACAGACGCTGGTGCCGCCACTGGTGGAGGTGCATCTGCCGCCGAGCAACACCCCGCCGCCGGTGGAAACCGACGGCCGTCCAGCCTGGGCTTCCGAAGCGTTCGAATGCCTGTTGTTCGACGTTGCCGGGCTGACGCTGGCGGTGCCGCTGGTGTGCCTCGGCTCGATCTATTCGCTGGCCGGGCATGAGCTGACGCCGCTGTTCGGGCAACCGGAATGGTTCCTCGGCATCCTGCCGAGCCAGGCCGGGAATCTGAAGGTTCTGGATACCGCGCGCTGGGTCATGCCGGATCGCTATCGCGATGACTTCCGTCAGGGCTTGCAGTACGTGATTTCGGTACAAGGTTACGAGTGGGGCCTGGCGGTGCACCAGGTCAGCCGTTCGTTGCGTCTTGATCCGAATGAAATCAAATGGAGAAGTCATCGAGGTCAGCGGCCATGGCTCGCCGGCACGGTGATTGAACACATGTGCGCCTTGCTTGATGTATCGGCACTGGCCGAGTTGATCGCCAGTGGCGGGGCAAAGCACATGTCCGGCATTAAGCCGAACCACAAACCGACATGACACTTACATAAAAGACAGGCGCCGGCATTCGCATGACGGGGCACAGAACATACACCGCGAGCGCGGTACTTCGAGGGGCTAGGGTATGAACGACAAGGCTACGGCGGCAAAGGGTTCCGAAGATCCGATCCTGCAATGGGTGACCTTCAAGCTGGACAACGAAACCTACGGCATCAACGTGATGCGCGTTCAGGAAGTCCTGCGCTACACCGAGATCGCTCCGGTGCCGGGTGCGCCAAGCTACGTGCTGGGCATCATCAACCTGCGCGGTAACGTGGTCACCGTGATCGACACCCGTCAGCGCTTCGGCCTGAACAGCGGTGAGATCAGCGACAACACCCGTATCGTCATCATCGAAGCCGACAAGCAAGTGGTCGGCATCATGGTCGACAGCGTGGCTGAAGTGGTTTACCTGCGTCAGTCGGAGATCGAAACCGCACCGAACGTCGGTAACGAAGAGTCGGCCAAGTTCATCCAGGGCGTGTGCAACAAGAACAACGAGTTGCTGATCCTGGTCGAGCTGGACAAGATGATGAGCGAAGAAGAATGGTCGGAACTGGAGAGCATCTGATTGATTCTCGAGGTTGCGGTCATTGTCCTGTTCCTTTTCTGGGCAGGCACGCTGGCAATGTTTCTGGCGTACATCAAGGCGCAGCGAGTGATCGCTGCGCAACAGGCTCAGGGCGATGCGCTGCGTGATCAGCGCATCAAGGACCTGGCCAAGCGAGTGGACGACTACCAGAACGGTAACGTGCGCATGGGCGAAGCCCTGCACGAGCTGCGCGCGGTAGTCGGGCCGTTGCCGGACAAGATTGTTGCGCTGGAACAGCGCGATCCATCGAGCCTGTCGTTCGCCCAGGCGGCGAAACTGGTAGGCATGGGCGCGAGCGTTGATGAACTGACTCAGTCCTGCGGGTTGACCCAGGCTGAGGCGGAGTTGATGCGTAAACTTCACAAGAACTGAAATCGCCATCGCGAGCAGGCTCACTCCTACATTTGAAATGCGTTCCAATGTAGGAGTGAGCCTGCTCGCGATGGGGCCCTCAAATCCTCAGTAATCATCCCCGCGTTCGGTGATGTCCTTCTCGACCATCGGTGCATCCGGGTCGTGTCCCTCGGGGAATTTCCCTTTCAGGTTCCACGCAAACGCGATGATCTCGGCAATGGTGCGATACAGCTCTTCGGGAATGCTGTCGCCCAGTTCCATGCGCGCCAACAGTCGTACCAGTTCGGCGTTCTCGTAGATCGGCACTTCACAGTCGCGGGCGATCCGCAGGATTTCCTCGGCCAGTTCCTCGTCACCCTTGGCGGTGAGGGTCGGGGCGTGGTTGCCGTCGTATTTGAGGGCGATGGCCTGGCGTGGGGTGGTGGTGTCATTCATGCGGTTTCGTCAACCCAGCGGTGGTCGAGGCGGGTTTGGTTGCCCTGCGGCGGCGTGCCGTGGTGGCAGTCAATGTCGCCGACGTTCAGCCCGCGATCAAGCAGACGCTGGCGTAGAGCGAACAGGTTGTTTTCGATCAGGTCAGCGGTGTACGGCCGTTCGGCCCACAGCTGACTCGAGAGGCTGCCGGCGATCAACTGTGCCTGAATCTGCATTGGCCCGAGCGGTTCCATGTCGAACGCCAGATCAACGCGCCACAATTGTTGCTTGGGCTCGCGTTCGTCGCGCCGCTCGTTCGGTTGCGGCTCTTTCTCCGGCGCTTCTTCGCGCTGGAACTTGACCTGCAACGGCACGATGTCCTGCAAGTTACGCATGGGGATTTCCAGTTGCCAGGTGCTGAGCAGGCGCCCGTCATCGGTGACGCCGGTCTGTTCAAGGCTCGACAACTGATGGCTTTGCAGGCGGGAAACAGCGGCGGCGGCAAGGCGCAGCAAATGTTCCAGATCACCTTCACCGTCCTGGCTTTGCAGCAGTCGGTCGGGCAGCGGGAAACTGTTTGGCAACGGTTTGGCACTGACTTGACCGAGCATGCCGAGGGCGTTGCGGACGAAACTCGGCATGGCCTGCGCCAGGGTGTTGGCGGCGATGATCGCATTCAGATTGGTGTTGCCGGGCAGGCCAGGGGTGAGTTGCGCGATCAACTTGAGCAGATCGGCTTTCATGTCCGGGGCCAGCGTCGGATTCTGGCCTGTCAGCAGTTTGGCTTCGAGAAACATGCCGCTGTTGGCCAGCGCCATCGCCAGACCTTTCGGCGTGCTCAGTTGCTGCACGTCAGGCAGGCCGGCAAGCAATTTGTCGACCGCTGCGCGTAAATCGGCCGATGTTTGATCGGTATCGGTCGGCAGGTTTTGCAGTGCGTTCAATAAACCGCCGAGCGATGCCTGACGACTTTGCTGGCCGACCAGTTGCTGGCTCACCGCCAACTGCTCCTGACGGCTGCTCATCGGCAGGAATTTCAAGGTTTGCGAATCTTCCACCAGCGCCGAGAGCAGGGTGCCGATGCGCAGCGGTTGCGGGCTGTCGATGCTCAAGGTGCTGCCGCTCAATGCGGTGTTGAGCAGGCTGACCATCGAGCGAAAGACTGTCGCTTGCCCCGGCGTCTGCGGCAGCACCTGCGAGGTCAGCACCTTGCCTTGCAGCAACGTGCCGACCGGCAATTGCGCGGTATCGATGCGGGTGAGGGTGGCCACGCTGCTGGCGATCGCTTGTTGCACGGTAATCGCCAGATTGCCCGCCGACGGCTGGGTGATCGCCAGGCTGGTGCCCTGCGCCAGCGGCAGATTGCTGGTCGCCTGCACGGTGGTCTGCCGTCCGCTGTCCAGCGTCACCTTCAGCAGCAATTGAAACGTCTGATCCGCCTGTTTGAGCGATAACACCTCGGCCTTGGCGCTCTGCCCGGCACCGATCAAGCCTTCAACTGGCGTCAGCAGCTTGAGCAGTTCCCCCACCTGCGGGCGAACGGTCGCCGGGGTGGTTGGCGGGAGCGGGAGGATGTTCATTTCGCCTGTCATACGCGGACACAACCTGAGGAAATTGCACTCTTGAGAGTAAGGCACGACATGTATAATGCCGCCCGTCTTGCGCTTCGTTCAAAAAACATAACAATTGTTTGACGCAGCTCTCTAGATCGAGCCGTCAATGCATCTATGCTGCATCTCTTTAACGGCCGCACCAGAGCCGACTTGAACCGTATAAGGCCCGTGATCCCTTGACCAGTCCTGTCCTGCAAACCGTTGCCCTCGCGTGTGAACGTGACCTGAGGCTGCTCTTCGAAAATCTCGAATTGAGACTGGCCAGTGGCGATATGGTGCAAATCAGCGGTCCCAACGGCAGCGGCAAAACCAGTTTGTTACGGCTGTTGGCCGGCCTGATGCAGCCGACCGACGGTCAAGTCCTGCTCAACGGTCTGCCGTTGACCGAACAACGCAGCGAACTGGCGCGCAATCTTTTATGGATCGGCCATGCCGCCGGGATCAAGGATTTGCTGACCCCGGAAGAAAACCTCTCCTGGCTGTGCGCCCTGCATCATCCCGCCGAACGCGAGGCCATCTGGCAAGCCTTGGCAGCAGTAGGATTGCGCGGCTTCGAAGATGTTCCCTGCCACAGTCTGTCCGCCGGTCAGCAACGCCGTGTGGCACTGGCGCGTTTGTATCTCGACAGCCCGCCGCTGTGGATTCTCGACGAACCGTTCACCGCCCTCGACAAGCAGGGCGTGGCGCAACTTGAGGAACATCTGGCCGGCCATTGCGAGCGCGGCGGCCTGGTGGTGTTGACCACGCACCACACACTGAGCCGGATGCCGGCCGGTTATCGCGACATCGATCTGGGGAATTGGGCGGTATGAGTGTGTTCGGCCTGCTGGTTGCCCGTGAATCGCGTCTGCTGTTTCGCCGCCCGGCGGAGCTGGCCAATCCGCTGATTTTTTTCGCCATCGTCATCGCTTTGTTCCCGCTGGCCGTCGGCCCGGAAACTCAAGTGTTGCAAAACTTGTCCCCGGGGTTAGTCTGGGTGGCGGCGCTTTTATCGGTCCTGCTCTCGCTGGACGGGCTTTTCCGCAGTGATTTCGAAGACGGATCCCTCGAACAGTGGGTCCTTTCGTCGCACCCGTTGCCACTTCTGGTATTGGCCAAGGTGCTGGCACACTGGCTTTTTTCCGGGCTGGCACTGGTTTTGCTCTCACCCTTGCTGGCATTGATGCTCGGTTTACCTGCCGCGTGTCTGCCGGTTTTGCTGATGTCGTTGCTGCTGGGCACTCCGGTGCTGAGCTTGCTCGGCGCGGTGGGCGCGGCGCTGACGGTGGGTTTGAAGCGCGGTGGCCTGTTGCTGGCGCTGCTGATTTTGCCGTTGTACATCCCGGTGTTGATTCTTGGCAGTGGCGCCTTGCAGGCGGCGTTGCAAGGCATGCCGGCGACCGGGTATCTGCTGTGGCTTGGTAGCCTGACCGCCCTGGCGATCACCCTGACACCTTTTGCAATAGCGGCTGGCCTGAAGATCAGCGTCGGCGAATAATGAGGTCTGGTTAAAATTTAACCAGCAAAGACCCTGAGACTGCTCACACCGATGAGCGGCACCCGTGATGGAAACAGTATGAACTGGACCTGGTTTCACAAGCTCGGCTCGCCCAAGTGGTTCTACGGCATCAGCAGCAAGTTCTTGCCGTGGCTGAGCATTGCAGCGTTGCTGCTGATTGGCGTCGGCGTCGTCTGGGGCCTGGCCTTCGCGCCGCCGGATTATCAGCAAGGCAACAGCTTTCGCATCATCTACATACACGTGCCTGCCGCGATGCTCGCTCAGTCGATCTACGTGATGCTGGCGGTGTGTGGCGTGGTCGGGCTGGTGTGGAAGATGAAACTGGCCGACGTCGCCCTGCAATGCGCCGCACCGATCGGCGCGTGGATGACCGCCGTGGCTCTGGTCACCGGGGCGATCTGGGGCAAGCCGACCTGGGGCTCGTGGTGGGTCTGGGACGCACGGCTGACCTCGATGCTGATTCTGCTGTTCCTGTATTTCGGGGTGATCGCGCTGGGCAATGCGATCAGCAACCGCGACAGCGCCGCCAAGGCCTGTGCGGTGCTGGCTATCGTTGGCGTGATCAACATCCCGATCATCAAATACTCGGTGGAGTGGTGGAACACCCTGCACCAGGGCGCGACCTTCACCCTCACCGAAAAACCGGCGATGCCTGCCGAAATGTGGCTGCCGCTGTTGCTGACGGTGCTGGGTTTCTACTGTTTCTTCGGCGCCGTGCTGTTGCTGCGCATGCGTCTGGAAGTGCTCAAGCGCGAAGCACGCGCCAGTTGGGTGAAAGAAGAAGTGCAGCACAGTCTGGAGGCCGCTCGATGAGTTTTGCTTCATTCGGCGACTTCCTCGCCATGGGCCATCATGGCCTCTATGTCTGGTCGGCCTACGGCATCTGTCTGGCGGTACTGGCCTTCAACGTGGCGGCGCCGATCCTGGCCCGCAAGCGGTATCTGCAACAAGAGGCGCGTCGTCTGCGCCGGGAGAACGGCAAGTGAATCCGCTGCGCAAAAAACGTTTGATCATCATTCTGGCGATTCTGGTCGGGGTCGGCGCTGCTGTCGGCCTGGCCCTCAGCGCCTTGCAGCAGAACATCAATCTGTTTTACACCCCGACCCAGATCGCCAACGGTGAAGCGCCGCACGACACGCGCATCCGTGCCGGTGGCATGGTCGAGAAGGGCTCGCTGCAACGTTCCACGGATTCACTGGACGTCAAATTTGTCGTCACCGACTTCAACAAGGCCGTGACCATCACCTATCGCGGCATCCTCCCTGACCTGTTCCGCGAAGGGCAGGGCATCGTTGCCTTGGGCAAGATCAATGCTGACGGTGTGGTCGTCGCCGATGAAGTACTGGCCAAGCACGACGAGAAGTACATGCCGCCGGAAGTGACCAAAGCGTTGAAAGACAGCGGTCAATCCGCGCCGACCCCAGCGAAGGAGGGTTGATCGATGACTTCCGCTATTTTTATTCCTGAACTGGGCCATCTGGCGATGATTCTGGCGCTGTGTTTTGCGCTGGTGCAAGCCGTGGTGCCGTTGCTCGGTGCCTGGCGCGGCGACCGCTTGTGGATGGGCCTGGCCCAACCGGCAGCGTGGGGCCAGTTTGCCTTTTTGCTGTTCGCCTTCGGCTGCCTGACATACGCGTTCATGACCGATGATTTCTCGGTCGGTTACGTGGCGATGAACTCCAACAGTGCGTTGCCGTGGTACTACAAGTTCAGCGCGGTGTGGGGCGCCCACGAAGGTTCGCTGCTGCTGTGGGCATTGATCCTCGGTGGCTGGACTTTCGCCGTGTCGGTGTTCTCCCGGCAGTTGCCGCAAGTCATGCTCGCCCGCGTACTGGCGGTGATGGGCATGATCAGCACCGGTTTCCTGCTGTTCCTGATCCTCACGTCGAACCCGTTTTCGCGGATCCTGCCGCAGATTCCGGCGGACGGTCGCGACCTCAATCCGTTGCTGCAAGACATTGGCCTGATCGTGCATCCGCCGATGCTCTACATGGGGTATGTCGGTTTCTCCGTGGCCTTCGCATTCGCCATCGCGGCGTTGCTCGGCGGTCGTCTCGATGCGGCGTGGGCACGCTGGTCGCGTCCGTGGACCATCGTCGCCTGGGCCTTCCTCGGCATCGGCATCACCCTCGGTTCGTGGTGGGCTTACTACGAACTCGGCTGGGGCGGCTGGTGGTTCTGGGACCCGGTGGAAAACGCCTCGTTCATGCCTTGGCTGGTCGGTACTGCGCTGATTCACTCGCTGGCGGTCACGGAAAAACGTGGCGTGTTCAAGAGCTGGACGGTGTTGCTGGCGATTGCCGCGTTCTCGTTGAGCCTGCTCGGTACTTTCCTTGTACGTTCCGGCGTGCTGACCTCGGTGCATGCGTTTGCCTCGGACCCTGAGCGTGGTGTGTTCATCCTGATCTTCCTGTTGTTCGTGGTCGGTGGTTCGCTGACGTTGTTTGCGTTGCGTGCGCCGGTGGTGAAGAGCCAGGTCGGTTTCAATCTGTGGTCGCGGGAAACCCTGCTGCTGGGCAACAACCTGGTGTTGGTGGTGGCGGCGTCGATGATTCTGCTCGGCACCTTGTATCCGCTGATTCTCGATGCGATCAGCGGCGCCAAACTGTCGGTCGGCCCGCCGTACTTCAATGCGCTGTTCATTCCGCTGATGGCGTTGTTGATGATGGTGATGGCGGTCGGTGTGATCGTGCGCTGGAAAGACACCCCGGTGAAATGGCTGGTGGGCATGCTGACCCCGGTGTTGCTCGGCAGCGTCGCGCTGGCAGTCGTGGCCGGCGTCGCATACGGCGATTTCAACTGGGCGGTGATCGCGACCTTCCTGCTCGCCGCGTGGGTGTTGCTCGCCGGCGTGCGCGACATCTTCGACAAGACCCGCCACAAAGGCCTGATCAAAGGCCTGCCAACCCTGACCCGCAGTTATTGGGGCATGCAGATCGCCCACCTCGGCATCGCCGTGTGTGCGCTGGGCGTGGTGTTGTCGAGCCAGAACAGTGCCGAACGCGACCTGCGTCTGGCGCCGGGCGAGTCGATGGCACTGGCCGGTTATCAATTTGTCTTCGAAGGCGCCAAGCACTTCGAAGGGCCGAACTTCACTTCCGACAAGGGCACTATTCGCGTGATTCGCGACGGCAAGGAAGTCAGCGTGTTGCACCCGGAAAAACGTCTGTACACCGTGCAGAACTCGGTGATGACCGAGGCCGGGATCGATGCCGGTTTCACCCGCGACCTCTACGTCGCCTTGGGCGAGCCGCTGGAAAACGGCGCGTGGGCGGTGCGGGTACACGTCAAACCGTTCGTGCGCTGGATCTGGTTCGGCGGCTTGCTCACCGGTCTCGGTGGCTTGCTGGCAGCGCTGGATCGGCGCTATCGGGTCAAGGTGAAATCCAAAGTGCGTGAAGCGCTGGGCATGACGGGAGCGGCTGCATGAGACGTTGGTTGATGCTGGTGCCACTGGCGATTTTCCTGCTGGTGGCGGTTTTCCTTTATCGCGGTCTGTACCTCGATCCGGCGGAGCTGCCGTCGGCCATGATCAACAAGCCGTTCCCGGAATTTTCGTTGCCGGCCGTGCAGGGCGACAAGACTCTGACCAAGGCTGACATTCTCGGTAAACCTGCCCTGGTCAACGTCTGGGGCACCTGGTGCATTTCCTGCCGGGTCGAACACCCGGTGCTGAACAAACTGGCCGAGCGCGGTGTGGTGATCTACGGGATCAACTACAAGGACACCAACGCCGACGCGTTGAAGTGGCTGGCCGAGTTCCACAATCCGTACGTGCTCGACATCCGTGACGACGAAGGCTCGCTGGGCCTGAACCTCGGGGTCTATGGCGCTCCGGAAACCTTCTTCATCGACGCCAAAGGCATCATCCGTGACAAGTACGTTGGTGTGATCGACGAGCAGGTCTGGCGCGAAAAACTCGCGGCCAAGTATCAGGCGCTGGTCGATGAGGCCAAACCATGAAGCGCTTTCTAGCCGCCGTGGTGTTGGGCTTGAGTCTGGCCGGGGTGGCTCACGCCGCCATCGACACTTACGAGTTCGCCAAAGAAGGTGACCGCGAGCGTTTCCGCGAACTGACCAAGGAATTGCGTTGCCCCAAGTGTCAGAACCAGGACATCGCCGACTCCAATGCGCCGATTGCCGCTGACCTGCGCAAAGAGATTTTCCGCATGCTCGGTGAGGGCAAGGACAACCAGCAGATCATCGATTTCATGGTTGATCGCTACGGTGATTTTGTCCGCTACAAACCGGCCCTCAATGCCAAGACTGCACTGCTGTGGTTCGGCCCGGCCGGGCTGCTGCTCGGTGGTTTTGTAGTGATCGCGGTGATCGTCCGCCGTCGTCGCGGGCAACGCGCCGAAACCCCGCAATCGCTTTCCGCCGATGAGCGTCAGCGCCTCGACCAACTGTTGGATAAAAACCAAGAATGATTGATTTCTGGCTCGCCGCAGGGCTGTTGCTTCTGGTCGCCCTGAGTTTTCTGCTGATCCCGGTTTTGCGCGAACGCCGCGCCCAGCGTGAAGAGGATCGTACTGCCCTGAACGTTGCGCTGTATCAAGAGCGCGTGGCCGAGTTGCAAGCGCAACAGGCTGAAGGCGTGCTCGACGCTGCGCAAATGGACAGCGGCCGCGCTGAGGCTGCCCGTGAGTTGCTGGCGGATACCGAAGGCGTTACAGCGCCGCGTGTGTCGAAACTGGGCAAACCGTTGCCGCTGCTGGCGGCGGTACTTGTACCGGTATTGGGCCTGGGTCTGTACCTGCATTTCGGTGCTGCCGACAAAGTCGAACTGACCCGCGAATTCGCTCAGGCACCGCAGTCGATGGAAGAAATGACCCAGCGTCTGGAGCGCGCCGTTGCCGCGCAGCCGGATTCGGCGGAAGGCCTGTACTTCCTCGGTCGCACGTACATGGCTCAGGAGCGTCCGGCGGACGCGGCGAAGATGTTCGAACGCGCCGCCAACCTCGCCGGCCGCCAGCCGGAGCTGCTCGGCCAGTGGGCGCAGGCGCAGTATTTTGCCGATGGCAAAAAATGGTCGGACAAAATTCAGGCCCTGACCGATGAAGCGTTGAAGGCCGATCCGAAAGAAGTCACCAGCCTCGGTCTGCTCGGCATCGCCGCATTCGAAGGTGAGCGCTATCAGCAAGCCATCGATTACTGGAATCGTCTGCTGGCGCAATTGCCGCCGGACGACAAATCCCGCGAAGCGCTGCAAGGCGGGATCGAGCGCGCCACCGAGCGCCTGCAAGCCAGTGGTGGCAAGGTCGCTCAGACCGCCGCGCCAAAAGCAGCCTTGTTGAAGGTCAGCGTCGATCTGGCCAGCGAACTCAAAGACAAAGTGCAGCCGGGCGACAGCGTGTTCATTTTCGCCCGCGCCACTTCCGGGCCTCCGGCGCCGCTGGCGGCCAAACGTCTGACTGTTGCCGATCTGCCGGTGACCGTCGAACTGGGCGATGCCGACGCAATGATGCCGCAGTTGAAACTGTCGAACTTCCCTGAAGTCCAACTGGTTGCGCGCATCTCCCGGGCCGGTCAGCCGACCGCAGGGGAGTGGGTGGGTCGCAGCGGCCCTCTGGCCAGCAGCACCACCGCGCCACAAACACTGACCATCGACAGCCCGGACAAATAGCCGGGCAAAACAGGAAAGCACCGCCATGCACACCATCGCCCGAATCACAGTCCTCACACTGGCCCTGGGCTTGAGTGCATGTGCGGTGCAACGCCCGGAACCGACCACCAACCTGCCACCGATTCCGCCGTCGCAACCCGGCCCGACACCGTCGACCTCGCCGACACCGGGCAAAAGTATCCCCGCCAAACCGTCGAAACCGGTCCCGCGCACCTCGGCCAGCTTCGCCCCGCCACCGGGTGGCAACAGCCATTGGGATCAAAAACTCGGCGTCTATGTCCTCGACGGCCAACCCAACACCTTCTACCGCCAGCGCACCTACTTCCGCTGGAACAACGGCTGGAGCCGCTCGATCAGCCCCAACGGCCCGTGGGAAGACACCGACATCCACGGCGTACCGCCGGGGCTGGGCAAGCAGTTCGGGCAGTAATGCAAAACGGCGATCTTCGGATCGCCGTTTTGCTAATGGGTGCTGCTGAAAACATCAAAGCCTGCAGACCCGAGGCTGAATGGATATCGGCCGTGGGCTAAAATTTCATGCATTTTTTTCGGCAGATAATTCAGAGCCTTGATTTGCATACTTCGCCAACGGGTCATGGTGATGGTTATCAAGGTGTGCAGTTCGCCAATCTGGTCTGGTGGAGATACCCAAGGACCTGAGTAGAGCCAAAGCCTGATTCCTGACAGGCCAGCGATTTTTTATTCCGAATGGTCGGGATATCAAAACAACGCTGGTTACTTCAGACCTTCCAGGTGTCCCCCATGGTGAAAGAAGATGTGCAAGATCCTTACTCCTTCCGTGAGCAGTCAAGATTCACGCTGAAGGAACTGATGGATGCGTTGCTGCGGCGATACCAATGCCCCGAGCATAAAATGCTCGATTTTGACCAGCACTCCACAATCGCAATCGAGCTTGATGGCGTCTCGGATGTTTTCATCACTGTGGACGACGATCGCTTATGGGTCTGGAGTGTGCTCGCCGACCTGCGTCTGCCTATGCTCGTGGCCAATGCGGCCGAGGTGTTTTCCTTGTTGAGCAAGCCGGTATTCGGTTTCGAAACAGGGCAGCTGGTGTTGAGTGAAGGGGCCGAGGGTTACGAGTTGAAGGGGCTGGTCGATTTGCGCAGCCTGGAACACGAACCAGGATTTTCCCTGGTCATCGAGCAGTTCCATCGCCGGCTTGAAATGCTGTGCACCCTCATCAAGGAGTTTCCACATGCCGATACATAATATTCCCGGCGCCAGTGGTGTGTTCTCCGTACAGGCAACGCAAACCGATCCGCAGCCTGCTGCCACCCCCACAGGAATGTCTATCAGGTCGGTCACCAACCCTCTTCATGCTCCGGCGCAGCCTGCTGCCCATGCTCCAGCGGCCGTGGCCCAGCGCGAGTTCATCGCGAAAAACGCCTTTGCCAGTGACGCTGACTTCGAACGTCATATGGTCACTCAGTTGCAACGCTTTACCGCCGGAGAAAAGCTGCCCGAGCGCGAGCTGAATCAGTTGAACGCATGGCGATCGAATGCCAACTATCTGTCCAAAGCAATTGCCCAGGAAATGCAGCTGTCCAGAGAGGTCCGCGAAGGGGCTCCCCATGGAAAAGAAGCCAGGCACGTGCAGAAGTTGTCGGCGCCGCTGGAAAGCATTCTTGATCATAGTGTCGGGAAAAGTGTCTTCACCCGTGATGTGGACTTTCGCGAAATGCAGGGCCTGCTCAAGTCCGAGCGTTTTCTATCGGTCAATGAGCGCCAGTTGAACGGGATAGGGCGAATCAGAAAAATGGCCGACTTCAACCGTGGCGGGGCCATGGGCACCTATACACGGGTGGTGTCAGACAAACGTATCGACCAGGCCAAGACCGCAGCGGCCTACCAGCAACTGCCTCCGTTGGGGATCGGTTCCATTGGCAATTCAGGCATAACCATTACCCTCGATGGCAAGACGGCCCTGAGCAATATCAGCCATCCCCTGGAGCTTTGGCATAACGACCGGGATTCCGCGGGGCGTATTCTCGGTCGGGTCGCGCAGGCACCCAGTGAGCGAGAGGGCGCCAAGGTCGGCAGGAGCGGCGAAAGGTATCTCGGTCAGCGCAATCCCTTGTATTACAAGCGTGACGACCTGGAGCGCGTGTACCCATTGAAGGCTCTGAACCCCGACCGGTTGGCGCGGATTGCCAGCGAGAGCCATACGCACTTGAAGGACATCCTCGAGACGCCCGGAGCCCATACGGACCACAACGAGCAGGTGTGGCTGACACCGCCCAGCCTGGCCGCGGTCAAGGCGATCTTTATCCAGAAACAACTGGACAGGCCGCCAGCGCTGATCGCGAAAACGCCGGACGAACTCATCCGCGAAAACGAGCGCCACCAAAGCAAGATCCAACAGCTGAAGGAGCGCATCGTCCTGCTCGAACAGCAACACCGCGCGGGCAGCCTGACCCATCCCGAAATGGTCGCGGGCAAGGCGCCTCTGATGAGCCAGTCAAGAAAACTCGAAGAAACACCTTACCCCTATAAGATCGTCGATCAGAGCGCGCGACTGCCCAAGGAAGTACGCGTGCCTTCTTTCTGGAAAGACGGGAATGTTCCCGCAGGCTATGAAGGCCTGCGCGACAGACTGGGTATGGAGGGCGTGGCGCTGGCTGATCTGATTAGCCATGTCAGCCCGAATACCAAGCGCGCCGATTTGCCGGCCATGGCGGACGAGGTGTTACAGCGCGGGAAAGAGCCGAAACAACCTTGAACCTTTCAGGCCAGGGACGGCCAGGAAGTACAGTCAGGGACGATGGTGCGCGACGCTAAAAGTTGGTGACGTCAGCGGCTCGCCTCGAGCAATTTCTGCACATACTCAACAAACACCCGTGCCTTGGTACTCGCCATCCGGCCTGTCGGAAACACCGCCCACAGATCCTGGTCCGGCAGCGTCCAGTCCTGCATTACCGGCACGACTGCGCCGCTGGCCAGTTCCGGGGCGAACATCCATTGCGAGGCAATCGTCAGGCCCTGATCGGCCAGGACGGAGGCGCGCAAACCCTCGGCGGCGCTGACACGGATACGGCCGCTGAGGGTTTGCGTGTGTTGTGCTGTGCCTTGAGTGAAAGTCCAGGTGGCGCCGCCGCTCAGGTTGTAGACGATGCCTTGATGCAGATCCAGTTCGGCAGGGCAGGTGGGTACGCCGTGACGGGCGAAATACGCCGGCGAGCCGAGCACTACACGGCGGCAGTCGGCGATCTTGCGTGCGGTCAGGCTCGAGTCGCTGAGCGGGCCCATACGCAAAGCGACGTCGATGCCTTCCTCGACGAGGTTGATGTTGCGGTCGTCGAGGAGCAGGTCGATGTTCAGTTGTGGATGCTGGTCGAGGAAGAGACCCAGTTGCGGCACGATGTGCAGGCGGCCGAAGGTCACGGCGGCGCTGATACGCAGGTTGCCGCTCAGGCCGCTGGCAATACCGCGCGCGGCATTATCGGCCTCGTCGGCTTCTTCGAGCGCGCGTTTGGCACGCTCGAAAAAAGCCAGTCCTGATTCGGTCGGGGTCAGACCGCGAGTCGAGCGCAACAGCAGACTTACGGCCAGGCGCTTTTCCAGTTGAGCGATGGTTTTCGACACGGCGGGCTGGCCGATTCCCAAGCGCCGGGCGGCGGCGGAAAACGAGCCGGTTTCCACGACGTAGACGAAGGTTTCCATGGCGGCGAGGCGGTCCATCTCATGTCCTTGCACAATCTTGAGGCTGTTGAATAACCCTGTGGGAGTGAGCCTGCTCGCGATAGCGGTGTGTCAGCCAAATCAATGTCGGCTGGACCGACGCTATCGCGAGCAGGCTCACTCCTACAGGGGGGAATGTGTTGTTGATTAGAACGCGGCTTTGCCCACTGAGGCGCCGCCATCGACGAACAGGGTTTGGCCGGTGATGAAGCCGCTTTGCTCCGAAAGCAGAAAGGCTATCGCCGAGGCAATCTCTTCCGGCTGCCCAAGCCGCCCCATCGGCACCCCGGCCAGATAGCGCGCCTCACCCTCGCTGCCCGGCGGGTTGTTGGCGCGGAACAGTTCGGTCTCGGTCGGCCCCGGTGCTACGGCGTTGACAGTGATCCCGGTCTGCGCCAATTCCAGCGCCCATGAACGAGTGAAGCTGACCAGCGCCGCTTTTGCCGCCGCATAGGCCGTGCGCTGAGCGATGCCCAGCACTGTCAGGCTGGAAATGTTCACCACCCGACCCCAACCCCTCGCCCGCATTCCCGGCAACAACGCTTGCGTTGCCTGCAACGCCGAATGCAGGTTGACCCGCATCACATCGTCAAACGCTTCCAGGTCGATATCGCCCAACGCCTGCGGTCGCACCAGCCCGACGTTGTTCACCAGCCCATCGAACTCATACGTGCGCGCCAGTTCCGCGAGGACCTCACCGGTCAGCTTGCGATCGCTCAGGTCCAGCGGAAACAGAATGCCCGGAAAGCTCAGATCAGGCTGGCGCGCAATGCCGACCACGCGATGCCCGGCGCGGTCCAGATGTTCGGCCAGCGCCCGGCCAATGCCTTTGCTGGCGCCGGTGATGAGGAAGGTACGTCGGGTCATGGCAACTCCTTGGAAGGTCTGGCGAGCAGCGTTGATCAGCTAGCGGGTTGAGCGGCTGAGTGTAATCCGGGTTGAGGTCGGTGCATTCAATCACACTCTGTAAAACAACCGGGCGTCGCTCTGCGGATTTCTATGCTTGAGTAAAGATAACTCTAGAGTTACTTTTAACAGGCCGAGGCAAGGAGGCGGTTGGTGCAGAGCAGGTTATTGATCAAGGAGCTGGAGGAGGCCGGATGGACGTTGGACAGGATTACCGGCAGCCATCACATCTTCAGGCACCGTTACAACCCGTACACGATTCCCGTGCCTCATCCGAAAAAGGATTTACCGTTGGGGACGGTCAAAAGTATCAGGAGGCGTGCCGGGCTGTACAACCCGCCAGCCAGTTTCGAAGGAGATCCATAATGCAATATCCCATCTGCATCGAGTGGGGAGACGAGAACACAGCCATCGGCATCCAGATCCCCGATATTCCCGGCGCTGTCACGGCGGGGGATAGCTTTGAAGATGCCTACAACGCAGCGGTTGAGATCGCACACATCATGCTGCAAGAGATCGCGGCGGACGGAGAACCCATTCCGTTGCCAACTTCTGCGGCGACACATCGCAGTAATCCGGAATTTGCCGACATGGGCTGGGGCATGCTGGAACTGGATATCTCGCCCTATCTCGGCAAGACCGAGAAGGTCAACGTGACGCTCCCCGGCTACGTGATCCAGCGAATCGATCGTTATGTGCGCGAACACAACGTCAAAAGCCGCTCCTCCTTTCTGGCGGATGCGGCGATGGAAAAACTGGTTCGGTATTGAGTGACAACGCTCCCGCAGGATCAATGAATAACCTGTGGGAGCGGGCCTGCTCGCGATGCTTTTGACGTGTCAGGCAGCGGCCAGAGAATGCTTTTCGGAAACACTCAAAAACCGCAACAACGCCAGTACAGGGAACGCGCTACCGACAATCACGATCCACAACCAGCCGCCATGTTCGAATACCGCACTGGCCACCGACGAGCCGAAGGCGCCGCCGATGAAGATGCTGGTCATGTACAGCGCGTTCAGGCGGCCACGGCTTTTCGCGTCCAGCGAGTACACCGCGCGTTGGCCGAGGACCATGTTCATCTGTACGCAGAAGTCGAGCACCACGCCGGTCACGGCCAGGCCGATGACGCTGTAGGCCGGGTGGATGAAGGCGGGCAGGAAGCTCAGGCTGGCGAACACCATGGCCAGCAGCGAGGCGATGCGGGTATGGCCGGCGTCGGCCAGGCGTCCGCTGATCGGTGCGGCGATGGCACCGATGGCGCCGACCAGGGCGAAAATCGCGATCTCGCTTTGCGACAGGCCATGGTTACGTGCCAGCTCCAGCGGCACCGCGGTCCAGAACAGACTGAAGGTGGCGAACATGCAGCCCTGATAAAACGCCCGCTGACGCAGTACCGGTTGCTGGCGCAGCAGCGTCCACAGCGAGCCGATCAGTTGCCCGTAAGAGGCGCTGTGATCCGGTTGGCGCTTGGGCACAGTCAGCGCCAGCACGACGCTGATCGCCGCCATCAATGCTGCCGCGATCATGAACATCGCCCGCCAGCCGAAATGGTCGGCGACCACGCTCGACACTGGCCGCGCCAGCAGAATACCCAGCAGCAAACCACCCATGATTCCGCCGACGACGCGGCCACGAGACTCCTCCGGTGCCAGATGTGCGGCCAGCGGAATCAGAATCTGCACCGACACCGAACTGAAGCCCACCAGCAACGAGATCAGCAGAAACACATTGGGCTGGTCGGTGAACGCCGCACCGAGCAGGCTGGCAATCGCCACCACGGTGGTGATGATCATCAAGCGGCGGTTTTCCAGCAGATCGCCCAGTGGCACCAGGAAGAACAGGCCCAGCGCGTAACCGATCTGGGTCAGCGAGACGATGAAGCTGGCCATGGTGTCGGTCAGGCCGATGTCCGGCGCAATCAGGCCAATGATTGGCTGCGCGTAGTAGATGTTGGCAACGATGGCGCCGCAGCAGAAAGCGAACAGCAGCACCATGCCTCGGGTCATTGCGTGAGTTGTGGCGGTCATAAGGTTTCTCGATCCAGCGAAAGGGAATGCGGTGAGGCTATGGGACAAACCGGGCGGGCAGAAGACGCCTTCGCTTGATATCAGTTATTCCGTTGCGGAATGGCTGGCGTTCATCAGGTCATCGTCCCTCGACGGACCTTGCGTCCGGCGATTGAAGGTCGATGATACATTCACTTACATCTTCTTCGATAGCGTGCTTATGTTTGCATCGACTTGTTGAATATTCATGACCGGAGGATTGCAATGTTTCGTCTGATGCTTCGTTACACCGCGACCATTGCCATGATTGGCGTGCTGGGCTCGACCGGCGTGCAGGCGGCGGACGCACCGGGGATGCGCATCGGCGTGCGCGGCGAGATCACGGGTGTCAGCGCCGACTCCTTGAAAGTCCACGTCAACAGTGGCGAGAACGTGGTGATCCAGTTGACTCAGGACACCAAGGTCCGCGCCGTTACCCTCGCCAACATCGAAGATATCAAGCCCGGCAGCTACATCGGTTCGGCGGCCATGCCCCAGGAGGATGGCACGCTCAAGGCGCTGGAGGTGCATGTATTCCCGCCGGAACTGGCGGGTAGTGGCGACGGACATCGGCCGTTCGATCTGGCCAAGGGCAGCAGCATGACCAATGGCAGTGTCGGCGATCTGGTGGTCAGCAATGGCCGGGTACTGACGGTGAACTACAAGGGCGGCCAGCAGAAGATTCTGGTGCCGGAGGATGTACCGATCGTCAACCTGATGCCGGGGGATCGCAGCTTGCTCAAGGTCGGGGTGAAGATCGTTACGTTCGTCACGCAGAGTGCGGACGGCACTTTGACCGCTCAATCGATTTCGGCGGGGAAGGACGGAGTGACGCCACCGATGTAACCGCCTGACATATTCCCCGGTAGGAGTGAGCCTGCTCGCGATAGCGTCCTGTCAGCCACCACATGTGCAGAATGACAGGACGCTATCGCGAGCAGGCTCACTCCTACATTGGGTTTGTAGTGGATTCAGAAGCGCACAAAAAAGGCGACCGTCGTGGGTCGCCTTTTTCATGTTTGCTTAAACCTTACTGGCCCGAGTAGATCTGGTCGAAAACCCCACCATCATTGAAGTGGGTCTTCTGCACCGTGCGCCAGTCACCAAAGGTCTTCTCAACCGAAAGGAAATCAACTTTCGGGAAACGGTCGGTGTACTTCGCCAGCACCGCTGGATCACGCGGACGCAGGTAGTTGGCCGCAGCAATTTCCTGGCCTTCCGGCGACCACAGATACTTCAGGTACTCATCCGCCGCAGCGCGCGAGCCTTTCTTGTCGACCACTTTATCGACCACGGAAACCGGTGGCTCAGCCTCAGCGGAGACGCTTGGGTAGATCACTTCGAACTGATCACGACCAAATTCGCGGGCGATCATTTCCGCTTCGTTTTCGAAGGTCACCAGCACGTCGCCGATCTGGTTGGTCATGAACGTGGTGGTCGCGGCGCGGCCACCGGTGTCGAGCACGGGCGCTTGCTTGAACAGTTTGCCGACGAAGTCCTTGGCCTTGTTCTCGTCGCCGCCGTTCTTCAGCACATAACCCCAGGCCGACAGGTAGGTGTAGCGGCCGTTACCCGAGGTTTTCGGGTTCGGCACGATCACCTGCACACCGTCCTTGAGCAGATCCGGCCAGTCTTTCAGGGCTTTCGGGTTGCCTTTGCGGACGATGAACACGGTGGCGGAAGTGAACGGTGCACTGTTGTTCGGCAGACGCGTAACCCAGTTGTCCGGGACCAGTTTGCCGTTGTCGGCGAGGGCGTTGATGTCGGTCGCCATGTTCATGGTGATGACGTCTGCCGGCAGGCCGTCGATGACCGAGCGTGCCTGCTTGCTCGAGCCGCCGAAGGACATCTGCACCGTGATGTTTTCGTTGTGCTCGGCTTGCCAGTGTTTCTGGAACGCAGTGTTGTAGTCCTTGTAGAAATCGCGCATCACGTCGTAGGAAACGTTAAGCAGCGTCGGGGCCGCCTGAGCGATGTTGGCCAAGGCCAGGCCAGCGGCGAGAAGTGAGGCGCCAAAGAGTTTTTTCACTGCGCATTCCTTGTTTTGTCTATGCGGGGGGTGATGTTTAATTGCCACGACTATAACGGGGCACGCATAGTCGCTTAAAGATTAAAAAGCTCTGTGCTTATTCCATTTTCTTAAACAGCGCATTGCCACAACGTGAGCAGAACGCGGCGCCGTGTTCATGGCTGTTTTTCTTGCACACCGGGCAGTCGTGTTGCAGTTGTTCACCACGCATGGCGTTGGCCAGTTCGGCGGTGAAAATCCCGGTGGGTACAGCGATGATCGAATAACCGGTGATCATCACCAGCGACGAAATCACCTGGCCCAGCGGCGTCTTCGGCACGATGTCGCCGAAGCCCACGGTGGTCAGGGTCACGATAGCCCAATAGATGCCTTTGGGAATGCTGGTAAAGCCGTGTTCCGGGCCTTCGATCACGTACATCAAGGTGCCGAACACCGTCACCAAGGTGCATACGCTGACCAGAAACACCACGATCTTCTGCTTGCTGCCACGCAGCGCCGACATCAGATAGTTGGCTTGCTTGAGGTACGGGCTGAGCTTGAGCACACGGAAAATCCGCAGCATCCGAATGATCCGAATAATCAGCAGGTACTGCGCATCGCTGTAATACAGCGCGAGGATGCCCGGCACGATCGCCAGCAAGTCCACCAGCCCATAAAAGCTGAAGGCGTAGCGCAACGGCTTGGGCGAGCAATACAGGCGCAGGATGTACTCGCCGAGAAAGATGATCGTGAAGCCCCATTCGATGTAAGCCAGCACCCCTGCGTAGTTCTGGTGAATGCTGTCGATACTGTCGAGCATCACGATCACCAGACTGGCGAGGATGATCAACAGCAAGATGCCGTCGAAGCGCCGCCCGGCGAGGGTGTCGCTCTGGAAAATCATGACGTAAAGCCGTTCACGCCAACTGTTGCTGCTGTCCATGGATAACGCCTGAATCGAAGATCAGCGCAGCCTAGGTTGATTCTCCCCGTGAGCGCAAGACGCACTGTCGACCGTGGCTTTGCCGAACATTTGAATCCCGGCACGAATCAGCCAGCAGGCGAGGATGAACGGCGCAGTCAGCGTGGCCAACCCGATAGCGGCAAACAGCGGTGTGACCAGCAGCGCCAGGACGATACCGAGCAACGGCAGCCACGGTTGTTGGCGTTGTGCACTGAAGGCGAGGGCGGCGAGGACGGCGTTGTAACTGCCGAGGCCGAGCAGCGCCAGGCTGGTTTCGTGGTGCAGCAGGCTGGAACCGAGGCCAATCGCCGAGGCCAGCAGCGCCCAGCAAAAAGCCCGGCGATCAGCGATCAGCAAACCAGCGGCGATCAGTGCGCCGGCCAGCGGATGACCGAGGAACATCACCTGACCCAAACCGCGCAGTTCAGCGGCAAGGAGGTTCAGCGTGTTCATCTCGATGTGCGCCATGGGTGCCGAAGGTTCGGCGAACAGCAGCAGGATCCAGCTCATGGCCACGAACGGCGAGGTGTAGGCCGGTATGGCTCGGCTGCGATAGACATGTTTGAGCCACTGCTGCGTGACCATCGCGCTCAAGCCGCCAGCGGCGAGAATCAGCGGCGGCAGCATTGGCGACCAAGGGAAATACAGGCTCAGCAACAGGCCGAGCAAAACGCCGTTGTAGCTGAACAGCCCGGCCTGGCGATCAGCCTTGGCGTAGTTGCGGCGTTGCGCGGTGAGCAATCCGGCGACCGCACCGAGCAGCGCACCGGCAAACAGCACCGGCGCGGTGAGCAGGATCGCCAAGAGGCACAGCAGGCCGCACAGCGGATGGCGCTGGAGGAATATTTGACTGAAACCGTTGAGCAAAGCCTCGGCCCAGTCGGGGCAGTGGGTGTTGAAATGGTTGGCAGGCATGTTGAGAAAATCTGGGCAGTTGGAAAATCAAAAGGTCTTGCATACCTGCGGTGAGGGGATTTAGCGAAACGTCGCACCGCCCCGTTGGGCTGCGAAGCGGCCCCCACATCGGTGAATGCGATTTCTCTGTGGAAACCGTCACACCGTTTAAAAGCGACGACTGCTGCGCAGCCGAACGGGGATAAATCCCCTCGCCACAAGGTTATGCACCCACTTTTTATGGTGGGTTAAATCAATGTTTCGATACGCAGCGAGTTAGTCGATCCAGGCTGGCCGAACGGCACACCCGCCGTGATCAGCAGCGTGTCGCCACGCTCGGCCATGCCTTGTGCCTGGGCGATTTCCAGCGCGGTCGAGCAAACTTCATCAACCTGACGCAGACGATCGTTGACCACCGAGTGAATGCCCCACGCCACGCTCAAGCGGCGCGCAGTCTGCAGGTTCGGTGTCAGGTTGAGGATCGGCGCTTTCGGCCGTTCCCGTGCGGCACGCAAACTGGAGGCGCCCGACTCGCTGTAGTTGACCAGCACCGCCACCGGCAGCACGTTGCTGATGCGGCGGATCGCGCAGCTGATTGCGTCGGAAACGGTCGCTTCAGCTTTCGGTCGGCTGACGTCGAGCTGAGTCTGATAATCCGGGCCGTTTTCCACCTGACGAATGATCTTGCTCATCATTTGCACGGCCTCCAGCGGGTATTCACCGGAGGCGGTTTCCGCCGACAGCATGACCGCATCGGCACCTTCGGCCACGGCGTTGGCAACGTCAGTCACTTCAGCGCGGGTCGGGGCAGGGGAGAAGCGCATCGACTCAAGCATCTGCGTCGCCACCACCACCGGTTTGCCCAGTTCGCGGCACGTCGTGATGATATTTTTCTGGATCTGCGGCACGCTTTCCGCCGGCACTTCGACGCCGAGGTCGCCACGGGCCACCATGATCGCGTCGCTCAGTTCGGCGATTTCACGCAGTTGTTCGACCGCCGACGGCTTTTCGATCTTCGCCATCAGAAAGGCCTTGTCGCCGATCAATTCGCGGGCTTCGAGAATGTCCTGCGGACGCTGCACGAACGACAGCGCGACCCAGTCCACACCCAGCTCCAGACCGAAGCTCAGATCGCGGCGATCCTTGGCGGTCAGCGGGCTCAGGTCGAGTACCGCTTGTGGCACGTTCACACCTTTGCGGTCCGACAGTTCGCCGCCGTTGAGCACGGTGGTGTCGATTGCGTCGTTGTATTTGGTCACCACGCGCAGGCGCAGCTTGCCGTCGTCGAGCAGCAGATCCATGCCTGCTTCCAGTGCGGCGATGATCTCTGGATGCGGCAGATTCACCCGACGTTCGTCGCCCGGTGTGGCGTCCAGATCAAGGCGGAATGCCTGACCGCGATGCAACTGGACCTTGCCGTCAGCGAACTTGCCGACACGCAGTTTTGGCCCCTGCAAATCCATCAGAATACCCAGCGGATAGTTGAGCTGACGCTCGACTTCGCGGATCCACTGATAGCGCTTGGCGTGGTCGGCGTGATCGCCGTGGCTGAAGTTGAGGCGGAAGATATTGACCCCGGCCTCGACCAGCTCGCGGATGTCTTCGATGCCATCGACCGCAGGCCCGAGGGTGGCGAGGATTTTGACCTTTTTATCAGGCGTCATGATTTAGAACTCTCGAGGATCAGAATGGCGCGGAAGTCGTTGACGTTGGTGCGGGTCGGCTCGGTGACGATCAGCGCATCGAGCGCCGCGAAATAGCCGTAGCCGTTGTTGTTATCCAGCTCGTCGCTGGCGCTCAAGCCGAGGGCGGCGGCGCGGGCGTAGCTGTCCGGGGTCATGATCGCGCCGGCATTGTCTTCCGAGCCGTCGATGCCGTCGGTGTCACCGGCCAGGGCGTAGACGCCGGGCTGGCCCTTGAGGCTGTCGGTGAGGCTCAAGAGGAATTCGGCGTTGCGTCCGCCACGGCCATTGCCGCGCACGGTCACGGTGGTTTCGCCGCCGGAGAGGATCACGCACGGCGCCGCCAATGGCTGACCATGATTGATGATCTGGCGGGCGATGCCGGCGTGGACTTTCGCCACTTCGCGGGACTCGCCTTCGAGGTCGCCGAGGATCAGCGTGCTGAACCCGGCCTGACGGCATTTCACCGCCGCGGCATCCAGCGATTGCTGAGGGCGGGCGATCAATTGGAAATGACTGCGCGCCAGGCTCGGATCACCGGGTTTGACGGTTTCCGACTCCGGGCTTTGCAACCAGTTGCGCACCGAGGCCGGTACTTCGATGGCATAGCGCTTGAGGATTGCCAGCGCCTCGGCCGAGGTGCTCGGGTCGGCCACGGTCGGGCCGGAAGCGATGACCGTGGCGAGGTCGCCCGGTACATCGGAAATTGCGTAGGTATAAACAGTTGCGGGCCAGCAGGCCTTGCCGAGACGGCCGCCCTTGATCGCCGAGAGGTGCTTGCGTACGCAGTTCATCTCGCCGATGGTCGCGCCGGATTTGAGCAGGGCCTTGTTGATCGATTGCTTGTCGGCGAGGGTGATGCCGGCGGCCGGCAAGGCGAGCAGGGCAGAGCCGCCGCCAGACAACAGGAAGATCACGCGGTCGTCTTCAGTCAGGTTGCTGACCAGCTCAAGCACGCGCTTGGCCACGGCCAGACCGGCAGCGTCCGGCACCGGATGCGCCGCTTCGACCACTTCGATTTTTTCGCACGGGGCGCCGTGACCGTAACGGGTCACGACCAGGCCTGTGACTTCACCTTCCCAGCAACGCTCGACCACTTGTGCCATGGCAGCGGCGGCTTTGCCGGCACCGATGACGATGACGCGGCCAGTGCGGTCAGTAGGCAAATGGGCTTCGAGGACCTGGTTCGGATGGGCCGCGTCGATGGCTGTGGCAAACAGCTCGCGCAGCAGTTGTTGCGGATCGACCGACATGGCGGACTCCCGGAATTCTTGTTATTCGAAAGGGCAACTCAGATCCCTGTAGGAGTGAGCCTGCTCGCGATTCAGGCTGCGCGGTGTATCAGGTACACCGAGATGAATTCATCGCGAGCAGGCTCACTCCTACAGGTTTGATGAAGGCTTACTTTTTGTCGCGAATCGAGAAGTTGGCCATGTGTTCCAGGCCCTTGATCAGCGCCGAGTGGTCCCAGTTGCTGCCACCGATGGCCGCGCAGGTGCTGAACACTTGCTGGGCGTTGGCGGTGTTTGGCAGGTTGATGTTCAGTTCCTTGGCGCCTTGCAGGGCCAGGTTCAGGTCCTTCTGGTGCAGGCTGATGCGGAAACCTGGATCGAAGGTGCCTTTGATCATGCGCTCGCCGTGCACTTCGAGGATCTTCGAGGAGGCGAAACCGCCCATCAGTGCTTCACGCACCTTGGCTGGATCGGCACCGTTTTTCGAGGCGAACAGCAGGGCCTCAGCGACGGCCTGAATGTTCAGCGCGACGATGATCTGGTTGGCGACTTTGGCGGTCTGACCGTCGCCATTGCCACCGACCAGGGTGATGTTCTTGCCCATGGCCTGGAACAGCGGCAGTGCGCGTTCGAAGGCATCGGCGTCGCCACCGATCATGATGCTCAGGGTGGCGGCTTTGGCGCCTACTTCACCGCCGGACACTGGCGCGTCGAGGTACTGAGCGCCTTTCTCGTTGATCTTCGCGGCGAACGCCTTGGTGGCGGTTGGCGAGATCGAGCTCATGTCGATCACGACTTTGCCTTTGCCGATGCCGGCCGCAACGCCGTCGGCGCGGAACAGTACGTCATCGACCTGTGGGGTATCCGGCACCATGACGATGATGAATTCGGCTTCCTGCGCGACTTCGCGCGGGTTGGCCAGGGCGACGGCGCCAGCGGCAACCAGATCGGCCGGGGCGGCGTCGTGGTGTGCCGACAGGAACAGGCTGTGACCGGCTTTCTGCAGGTTCGCCGCCATTGGGTGGCCCATGATGCCGGTGCCGATAAATCCGATTTTAGCCATGAGAAAATCCTCTTGTTTTTGTCTTTCCCCCGGTTCGCAACCGATGGGCTTTTTGTGGCGAGGGGATTTATCCCCGATGGGCAGCGAAGCTGCCCCAGTTTTTAGCGCGAATCAGTTGCAATCCCGGGTGCAGGTTTTACGACTGCTGCGCAGCCGGTCGGGGATAAATCCCCTCACCACAGGGGATCTGGTTTCAAGTCCAGATCCATGTTGAAAACTCGAACTCAGATTGCGTTGTGGGTCTTCAGCCAGCCGAGGCCTGCTTCTGTGGTGGTCAGCGGCTTGTATTCGCAACCGACCCAGCCCTGATAACCGATGCGGTCGAGGTGTTCGAACAGGAAGCGGTAGTTGATTTCACCGGTGCCTGGTTCGTTGCGCCCCGGGTTGTCCGCGAGCTGCACATGGTTGATCTCGCCCAGATGCGATTGCAGGGTGCGGGCCAGATCGCCTTCCATGATTTGCATGTGATAGATGTCGTATTGCAGGAACAGGTTGGCGCTGCCGACCTGCTCGCGAATCGACAGGGCTTGCGCCGTGTTGTTCAGGTAGAAGCCCGGGATGTCGCGGGTGTTGATCGCTTCCATCACCAGTTTGATGCCCGCTGCCTGCAGTTTGTCGGCGGCGTATTTCAGGTTGGCGACGAAGGTTTTTTCAACGGTGGCATCGTCGACGCCTTGCGGCCGGATGCCGGCCAGGCAGTTGATCTGGGTGTTGCCCAGCACTTGCGCGTAGGCAATCGCCAGGTCGACCCCGGCGCGAAACTCTTCAACGCGATCCGGCAGGCAGGCGATACCGCGCTCGCCCTTGGCCCAGTCACCGGCCGGCAGGTTGAACAGCACTTGGGTCAGACCGTTGGCGTCGAGCTTGGCCTTGATTTCGGCAGAGCTGAAATCGTACGGGAACAGGTATTCAACGCCACTGAAACCGGCCTTGGCGGCGGCGTCGAAACGGGCAAGGAAATCCTGTTCGGTGAACAGCATGGACAGGTTGGCTGCGAAACGCGGCATGGTGGTCTCCCGTAAATCTTGTGAGGTTCCCCTTGTGGGAGCGAGCCTGTGTGGCGAGGGGATTTATCCCCGTTCGGCTGCGAAGCAGTCGTGAACCAATTCGCGCGGTGTTCCTGATATTCCGCGGTTTTCGGTTTTGAGGCCGCTTCGCGACCTAACGGGGATAAATCCCCTCGCCACATCAGCTCACTCCTACAGAGGGAGCGGTCAGCAGTTAATCGAGCAGCGAAATCGCCGTTGGCGCATCGTTGCCGACCAGCGCCAGGTCTTCGAACTCGTTGACGGCGTTGATCTCGGTACCCATGGAGATGTTGGTCACACGCTCCAGAATGATCTCGACGATCACCGGCACTTTGAACTCTTCGATCATCTGTTCGGCCTTGCGCAGGGCAGGGGCGATTTCCGACGGTTCGAATACACGCAGCGCCTTGCAACCGAGGCCTTCAGCCACTGCGACGTGGTCAACCCCGTAACCGTTGAGTTCCGGCGCGTTCAGGTTATCGAAGGACAGCTGCACGCAGTAGTCCATTTCGAACCCGCGCTGTGCCTGACGGATCAGACCCAGGTACGAGTTGTTCACCACGACGTGGATGTAAGGCAGTTTGAACTGAGCGCCGACCGCCAGTTCTTCGATCATGAACTGGAAGTCATAGTCCCCCGACAGGGCCACGACTTTACGGTTCGGATCAGCCTTGACCACGCCCAGCGCAGCCGGAATGGTCCAGCCCAACGGGCCTGCCTGGCCGCAGTTGATCCAGTGACGCGGCTTGTAGACGTGCAGGAACTGCGCGCCGGCAATCTGCGACAGACCAATGGTGCTGACGTAGCAGGTGTCCTTGCCGAACACCTGGTTCATTTCTTCGTAAACGCGCTGTGGTTTGACCGGCACGTTGTCGAAGTGGGTCTTGCGATGCAGGCTGGCTTTGCGCTGCTGGCAGTCTTGCAGCCAGGCACTGCGGTTTTTCAGCTTGCCGGCGGCTTGCCATTCACGAGCCACTTCGATGAACACGGTCAGCGCAGCGGCGGCGTCGGAAACGATGCCCAGATCCGGGGTGAACACACGACCGATCTGCGTGCCTTCGATGTCGACGTGAATGAACTTGCGGCCTTCGGTGTAAACGTCAACCGAACCGGTGTGGCGGTTAGCCCAACGGTTACCGATACCCAACACCACGTCGGATTTCAGCATGGTGGCGTTGCCGTAACGGTGCGAAGTCTGCAGACCGACCATGCCGACCATCAACGGGTGATCGTCAGGGATGGTGCCCCAGCCCATCAGGGTCGGGATGACTGGGATACCGGTCAGTTCGGCGAACTCGACCAGCAGGTCGCTGGCGTCGGCATTGATGATGCCGCCGCCGGCTACGAGCAATGGACGCTCGGCCTGATCAAGCAGAGCCAAAGCCTTTTCGACTTGCACGCGGGTAGCGGTTGGCTTGGCCAGCGGCAGCGGCTGGTAAGCGTCGATGTCGAATTCGATTTCGGCCATCTGCACGTCGAACGGCAGGTCGATCAGCACTGGGCCTGGACGGCCGGAACGCATTTCAAAGAACGCTTTCTGGAACGCGTAAGGCACCTGGCCCGGCTCCAGAACGGTGGTTGCCCACTTGGTGACTGGTTTGACGATGCTGGTGATGTCGACCGCCTGGAAGTCTTCCTTGTGCATACGGGCGCGGGGTGCCTGGCCGGTAATGCAGAGGATTGGAATCGAGTCGGCCGAGGCGCTGTAGAGCCCGGTGACCATGTCGGTGCCGGCAGGGCCGGAAGTGCCGATGCACACGCCGATGTTGCCGGCCTTGGTCCGGGTGTAGCCCTCGGCCATGTGCGAGGCGCCTTCAACGTGGCGAGCGAGGACGTGATCGATGCCACCGACTTTCTGCAAGGCGGAGTACAGCGGGTTGATGGCAGCGCCCGGAATGCCAAAAGCGGTATCAACCCCTTCACGGCGCATCACCAGAACGGCGGCTTCGATTGCTCTCATTTTGCTCATGGTTTTGTGCCTCTTTACGTTTTGTAATTGTATACAAGTGGCTTTGCGCAGAGTGTATTCACGGCGGACGGCGCAGGTCAATCCATTTTCTCAAGCGCCTGTTTCATTCGTCGGAAGCCGGTTCTGCTGTGGCTTTTCGTCGCATGTGGCGCTTTTCGAGAATTATTGTATACAAAAAAATAACTCATTGTGTTCTATTTGTTTGCATCGGACTGCGGCACAAAACCGCAGTCCCCCGACTTTCCCTATAACAAAATGAGGACGGCACCATGAGCGCTTTAACCTTGAAAGTCGCAGTCAACCTGGTCAACGAAGCCATCAGCGCAGGGCGGGGCATCAACGCCGCCCCGCTGACCATCGCGGTACTCGATACCGGTGGCCACCTGATCACTCTGCAACGCGAAGACGGCGCCAGCCTGCTGCGCCCGCAGATCGCCATCGGCAAAGCCTGGGGCGCCATCGCGCTGGGCAAGGGTTCACGCCTGCTGGCGCTCGACGCCCAGCAACGTCCGGCGTTTATTGCTGCGCTGAACAGCATGGGCCAAGGCAGTGTCGTGCCGGCACCGGGTGGTGTGCTGATCCGCGATCAGGCGGGGAACGTGCTGGGTGCGATCGGCATCAGCGGCGATCTGTCGGACATTGATGAGCAGGTGGCGATCAAAGCGGTGGAGGCGCTGGATCTGCGCGCGGATGCGGGCGTGGCTTCCTGATCTGAACGCAATCACCTCCGGCTGGCAGTGAGGTGATGACGAAGCGGGGTGGCGTCGATAGATTGCCGCCCCGTTTTTGTATCAAGGAAGATCAGCGTGAAAACGCTCATCGGTATTTCTCTGGCCACGGCCATGACCCTCTGCACCCCCTTTCTGCACGCCGCCGAACCGCTGGACGCCGACGAAATCGCGTTCCAGGCGCTTAGTCCGGTGGTTTCCGCGTTGCTCAACGCCGATTTCCGCCAACTGTTCAGTGAAGGCAACGAAGTGAAGTCCCGTACCCATGAAGGTGGGCATTTCTACCCGGATGACTGGAAAACTTCGTTTCCGCAGGCGTTGCGCTGGGTGATGGGGGAAGAGGGTTGAGGTTTTATTTGTGAGATCTTGCGGCGCTTGAAGAAAAGTCATCGCGAGCAGGCTCACTCCTACAAGGATCGTGTTCTGACACAAATTGTCTGAGCACCTCAAAGTCACTGTAGGAGTGAGCCTGCTCGCGATAGCGACCTCCCAGACACATCCTGCCAACAGTCCGCCCACACAAGTGAACCACAGCACTAGCCTTTCATGACCTGATCATGGAGGGCAAAGGAATGCCGGACTCACCCGCTGCACACCGATTGAGGTTCGGACGCTACGCCGAAGCCGGTCGCATTTATCTGCTGACTACCAACACGTATCAGAGACGCCCAGTCTTCAGGAATTTCAGCTTGGGCAGACTGGTTGTCGATCAATTTCGCAATTCACAGAAGTCCGGCGTGGCGAATTCGCTGGCCTGGGTGGTCATGCCGGATCATTTTCACTGGCTGATCGAGTTGCAACAGGGAACATTGAGTGAGCTGATGCAGAAGACCAAGTCACTGAGTGCCAAAGCCGTAAGGCAGTCTACTGGTGATAGCCACCCTCTCTGGCAGAGAGGTTTTCATGACCGGGCGCTGCGGCGTGAGGAGGATTTAGTGAAGGTGGCTCGGTATGTCGTGGCGAATCCGTTGCGGGCGGGTTTGGTGCAGAAGCTTGGCGACTATCCGTTGTGGGATGCCATTTGGGTTTGAGCTGAAACCGTGGCGCCTCGATCGCGAGCAGGCTCACTCCTACAGGGGGAAACGCATTCCAAATGTAGGAGTGAGCCTGCTCGCGATAGCGTCAGCGCGGTCTTACTGATCCGGCTCGCAGCCTTTGAGTACCAGGCGAATAATCGTCTGTGCTGCCGCTTCGTAATCTGCCTCGTCCAGCTTGTCCTTGCCGGTGACCGCAGAAATCTGCCAGTCGAAATCGGCGTAGGTCTGGGTCGCGGCCCAGATGCTGAACATCAGGTGGTTGGGATCGATCGGGGCGATCTGGCCGCGGTCGATCCAGCTCTGGATGCAGTCGATGTTGTGCTTGGCCTGGCCGTTGAGCTGTTCGACCAGGTCGGCGCTCAGGTGTGGGGCGCCGTGCATGATTTCACTGGCGAACACCTTGGAGGCGAAGGGCAGGTCGCGGGAAATGCGGATCTTCGAGCGGATGTAGCCGCTGAGCACTTCGCTCGGCACGCCGTCCGGGTTGAACGGTGTCGACGCTTGCAGAATCGGCACGATGATACTTTCCAGCACCTCGCGATAGAGGTTTTCCTTGGACTTGAAGTAGTAATAGACGTTGGGCTTGGGCAATCCCGCTTTGGCGGCGATGTCGCTGGTTTTGGTCGCAGCGAAGCCCTTGTCGGCAAACTCCTCACTGGCGGCACGCAGGATCAGTTCTTTGTTGCGCTCGCGGATTGTGCTCATAAACCCGGTGGTTCCTTGCCTGTTCTGGCGGTTGCGCATGGTAGCACCGGCCTCGCGCGGCGCTCAAGAATGCGCGGCCGGGGCGTTCGTCGCGTCAGTCTGTCGCCAGCCTGAACAAATGCTCCATCCGCCAGGCCCATCGCGGCGGCGCTGCTAGAGTCTAGGCAGCGATCAAGTGCGCGAGGCGGCGACCATGGAAAAACGCAGGCGAGGCAAATTCGTGCTGATGTTTGGCATCGGGCTGTTGCTGGCGCTTGCCTTGTGGTTTTACCTGAGCCAGGGACAACACCGCAGCAAACCACCGCCGCCCGCCGAACCGGTGGCGGCGGCGGCCGTCACCCTGCAAGACGTGCCGGTGTACATCGATGCCCTCGGTACCGTCACGCCAACCCGAAGCGTGACGGTGATTTCCCAGGTCGACGGGATTCTCGGTTCGGTCGAATTCAAAGAAGGCCAACAGGTGCACAAAGGCCAAGTCATCGCCCGCATTGATGACCGGGCGCTCAAGGCGCAAGTGGCAGTCGCCAAAGGCACGCTGATGCACGATCAGGCGCTGCTGAGTAACGCCGTGCGCGATCTGGCGCGTTATCGCGAGCTGATCAAAGTCGGCTCCACCACCCAGCAAACCGTCGATACCCAAGCCTCGCTGGTCCAACAGTTGCAAGGCACGGTCGCCGCCGATGAGGGCAGCCTGCAGAACCTTGAAGTGCAGCTGAGTTATTGCACCATCACGTCGCCGGTGGACGGTGTGGTCGGCCTGCGTCAGGTCGATCCTGGCAACTACGTGACCACTACCAGTACCACCGGCATTGCCGTGATCACTCAAATAACTCCGGCCACTGTGGTGTTCGCGGTGCCTGAAGATGACTTGGCGGCGATCAATCAAGCTATGGCCAAAGGCACCGTGACGGTGTTGGCCTATGACCGTAACAAACACAACCTGCTGGCGGCCGGCAGCTTGTTGGCGCTGGACAATCAGGTCGACACCAGCACGGGCACGATCAAGGTCAAGGCGCAGTTCGATGACGCGGGCAACGCGCTGTTCCCCAATCAATTCGTCAACGCCCGGCTCAAGGCTGACACGCTGAAGCAGATCGGCGTGGTGCCGACCCGGGCGATCCAGCATGGCAGCAAAGGCGATTTCGTCTTTGTTGTGGTCGACCCCGGCAGCAAAGTCAGCTTGCGCAACATCAAGACTGGCCCGGCCACCGGCGATGTCACGGCAGTGCTCGACAACGGCGTCAAGCAGGGTGAAAAAGTGGTCACTGAGGGGGCCGACAAGCTCGACGATGGTTCTGCGGTGAAAGTCGTCACGCAGTGAGGAGGCGCCCAGCATGAACGTTTCGCGGCCCTTCATCGAACGCCCGGTGGCCACCACGTTGCTGATGGTGGCGGTGTTGTTGCTCGGGCTGCTTGGTTATCACTTGCTGTCGGTGTCGGCGCTGCCGGAAGTCGATTACCCGACCATTCAGGTGTTCACCCAATATCCGGGCGCAAGTCCCGAGGTCATCAGTTCGTCGATCACCGCACCGCTTGAGCGTCAGCTCGGCGAGATGCCGGGCCTCAAATCGATGAATTCGACCAGTTCCGACGGTGTTTCGGTGGTCACCCTGCAATTCGATTTGTCGCTGTCGCTGGATGTCGCCGAGCAGGAAGTGCAAGCCGCGATCAACGCCGCTGGCACGTTCCTGCCGGCCAACCTGCCGTATCCGCCGGTGTACAGCAAGGTCAACCCGGCCGACGCGCCGGTGCTGACCCTGTCGCTGACCTCCGATGTGTTGCCGCTGACCAAGGTCGAAGACCTCGCCGACACGCGGCTGGCGCAGAAAATCTCGCAGATCACCGGCGTCGGTCTGGTCACCCTCAGCGGCGGCCAGCGTCCGGCAGTCCGGGTCGAGGCCAACACCTCGGCGCTGAACAGTCTCGGTTTATCCCTTGATGACTTGCGCACCTCATTGGGCACGGCCAACGTCAATCAGGCCAAGGGCAATATCGATGGTAAATATCAGGCCTATTCGATTGGCACCAACGACCAGTTGCAGTCGGCCGAGGAATACCGCGACCTGGTGATCGCCTACAAAAATGGCGCGCCGATTCGCTTGTCGCAGATTGCTACCTCCACTCAAGGGCCGGAGAACCCGCGCCAGGCCGCATGGACAAACAGCACGCCGTCGATTGTTCTCAATATCCAGCGCCAGCCCGGCGCGAATGTTATTGACGTGGTCGACCGGGTGCAGCAACTGTTGCCCAAACTGCGCGCCAGTCTGCCGGCGACACTGAAGGTCAGCGTGCTCACCGACCGCACCCAGACCATCCGCGCCTCGGTCACCGACGTGCAATACGAATTGGGTGTGGCGGTGTTGCTGGTGGTGATGGTGATTTTCCTGTTCCTGCGCAACATTCCCGCGACGATCATTCCGGCGGTGACCGTGCCGCTGACGCTGGTCGGCACCTTGGCGGTGGCCTACGCACTGGGGTTTTCGCTGAATAACCTGACGCTGATGGCGCTGACCATCGCGATCGGCTTCGTGGTCGACGACGCCATCGTCATGATCGAAAACATCACTCGTTACCTCGAAGCCGGAGACTCGCCGCTGCAAGCCGCGCTCAAAGGGTCGGAACAAATCGGCTTCACCATCATCTCGCTGTCGGTGGCTCTGATCGCGGTGATGATTCCGCTGCTGTTCATGGGCGATGTGGTCGGCCGGTTGTTCCGTGAGTTCGCCATGACCGTGGCGGTGACCATCGTCATCTCGGCGCTGATCACCCTGACGCTGACGCCGATGATGTGTTCGCGACTGCTCAAGGACAAACACGAGGAGCACCGGGTCGATTTTTTTGACCGGATCAATGGTTATTACGTCAAAGGCCTCGATTGGGTGCTGCTGCACCGTGGGCTGACGCTGATCTCGGTGGTGTGTACCGGGTTGCTGACGTTGCTGATTATCGTGGTGATGCCCAAGGGCTTTTTCCCCGAGCAGGATACTGGGCTGATTCAAGGGATTTCCCAGGCGTCGCCGACTATTTCCTTCCAGCAGATGCAGATTGAGCAACAGAGGCTGGCAGCGCGGATCTTGAAGGATCCGGCGGTGGCGAGCCTGTCGTCCTTCGTCGGCATCGATCAGACCAACCCGACGATCAATCAGGGCAACCTGCTGATCAACCTCAAGCCGCACGGTGACCGCGACAGCAGCGCGGCGGTGATTCGGCGGCTTGCGGATGCCAACGCCGACGACGCCGGGATTCGCCTGTACCTGCACAGCGTGCAGGATCTGACCCTCGACGCCACGGTGTCGACCACCAGTTATCGGCTGGGGTTACAGGCCACCGATCCGGATGTGCTGGAGCAGTGGACGGCTAAACTGCTGGCAGCGATCAAGCACGATCCGATGTTTACCGACGTGCAAAGTCAGGCGATGCAGTTCGGTAACCAGATCCAGCTCAATGTCGACCGCGCCACCGCTTCGCGCCTGGGCATTACTCCGCAAGCCATCGACGATGTGTTGTACGACGCGTTTGGTCAGCGGCAGGTGTCGACGATATATACCCAGCTCAACCAGTATCACGTGGTGATCGCCACCGACCATCCGCCACGTAATCTCGCCGATCTGTTGACCGGGTTGTACGTCGACATTCCCGGCGGCGGAGTGGCTCCGCTGTCGAGCATGGCCACCCTTCAGGTGATTCGCGCGCCAGCGACGATCAACCGTCTCGGTCAGTTTCCGTACGCCGATGTCTCGTTCAACCTCGCCCCCGGGCAGACGCTCGGCGCGGCGGTGACGAGACTCAAGCAGATCGAAACCCAGGCCGGCCTGCCACAGTCGGTGCAGGCAAATCTGGAAGGCGCAGCGGCGACGTTCGAGGCGTCACTGTCCAACCAGGTGTTTCTGGTACTGGCGGCGATCATCGTGGTGTACCTGATGCTGGGCATTCTCTACGAAAGTTTTGTGCACCCGGTGACGATTCTGTCGACGTTGCTATCAGCCGCGCTTGGGGCGTTGCTGGCGCTGCTGATCACCGGTACGCAGTTCGACATCATCGGCTTGATCGGCATCGTGCTGTTGATCGGCATCGTCATGAAGAACGGCATCATGATGGTCGACTTCGCGCTGGAACTGGAGCGGGAGGGTGGGCTGGATCCCGTCGCGGCGATTCGTCAGGCCGCCGAGCTACGTTTCCGACCGATCCTGATGACCAGCATGGCTTCGCTGTTTGGCGCGGTGCCGCTGGCGCTGGGCACCGGGATCGGCTCGGAACTGCGCCATCCGCTGGGGATTGCGATCATTGGCGGGCTGTTGTTGAGCCAGTTGCTGACGCTGTTTTCGACGCCAGTGATTTTCCTCGCCATGCACGGTCTGGAGCAGCGTTTCAGTCGGCGCCGGCCGATGGCCGAGGCGTATCGCGATGAACCTTAGCGAGCCGTTTATCCAGCGCCCGATCGCCACCACTTTATTGGCGGTAGGGTTGGCGCTGTTCGGTGTGTTGGCGTTCAATCTGCTGCCAGTGGCGCCGCTGCCCGAGGTCGATTTCCCGACCATCAGTGTGCGTGCGTCGTTGCCGGGTGCTGATCCGAGCACGGTTGCCTCATCGGTGGCGACGCCACTGGAACGCCAGTTCGGGCAGATCGCCGGGGTCACCGAAATGACCTCGGCAAGTTCGCTGGGGGCGACGCGCATCACCCTGCAATTCGACCTCAACCGTGACATCGATGGTGCCGCTCGGGATGTACAGGCAGCAATCAACGCGGCACGCAGCAACCTGCCCAGCGACTTGTCCGGCAACCCGACCTACCGCAAGGTCAACCCGGCCGATTCGCCGATCCTCATCCTCAGCCTGACCTCTGACAGCGCCACTCGCGGCCAAATGTATGACGTTGCCTCGACGCTGCTGGAGCAACGCTTGTTGCAGACCACCGGCGTCGGCGACGTCACCGTGGGCGGCGCCTCTTTGCCGGCGGTGCGCATTGAGCTCAATCCGGATCGACTCAACCGCTATGGCGTCAGCCTGGAGCAAGTGCGCCAGGTGATTCAGGCCGCCAACCTCAACCTGCCCAAGGGCACGCTGGCGCTGGGTGACCACTCCTACGGCCTGAAGGTCAACGACATGCTCTATCAGGGCGCTGACTACGCGCCGTTGGTGGTCAAACAGCGCAATGGCGATCTGGTGCGTATCGCCGATTTGGGCGATGTCAGCGAAGACGTCGAAGACCTGCGCAACTTCGGCTTGTCGAATGGCAAACCGGCGGTGTTGCTGGTGGTGTTCAAACAGCCCGGGGCCAATGTCATCGACACCGTGGATGCGGTGAAGGCTGACCTGCCGTTTCTGCAAAGCTCGATTCCGTCGGCGATCAAGATCAACGTCCTGATGGATCGCACCAGCACCATTCGCGCGTCATTGCGAGACGTCGAACTGACGTTGCTGATTTCGATTGTGCTGGTGACGCTGGTGACCTTCGCGTTTTTCCGCGACTGGCGCAGTACGCTGATCCCGGCCATTGTCGTGCCGCTGTCGCTGCTCGGCACTTTTGGCGCGATGTACTTTCTCGGCTACAGCCTGAACAACTTGTCGCTGATGGCGCTGACCATCTCCACCGGGTTTGTGGTGGACGACGCCATCGTCGTGGTCGAGAACATCATGCGTCATCTGGAGAAGGGCGAGAGCCGCGTGCAAGCCGCGTTGGCCGGGGCGCGCGAAGTGGGTTTCACTGTGATGACCATCAGTGTTTCGCTGGTGGCGGTGTTCATTCCGTTGTTGCTGATGGGCGGGATTGTCGGACGACTGTTCCGCGAATTCTCGATTTCGCTGTCGGTGGCCATCGTGATTTCCATGGTGGTGTCGCTGACGGTGACGCCGATGCTCGCCAGTGTGTTGCTGCGCACGAAGGAACAGAGCAGCAGCAATCAGCCCGACTCGCGTTTTCACCGCTTCTACGACCGCACATTGGGCTGGGTCATCGAGCATTCGTTGTTGATGGGGTTGCTGACCCTGCTGGTGATTGTGCTGGCGTGTGGGCTGTATGTGCTGGTACCCAAGGGCTTCTTTCCGCAGGAAGACACCGGGCGCATGTCCGGTAGCATCATCGCTGCGCAAAGCATTTCCTTCGGGGCGATTCAGGCGAACTTCAGCGAGATCAACCAGAAGGTCTTGGGTAACCCGAATGTCGCCACGGTCGGTGGTTTTGTCGGCGGTGGCGGTGGCATCGGCGGCGCAGTGAACAGTGCGCAGTTGTTCATCACCCTCAAGGCGCTGGCCGATCGCAAGGACAGCGCCGATCAGGTCATCGCGCAGATCCGCCATACGCTGGGCGACATGCCGGGCACGCGGCTGTATCTGCAATCGGCTCAGGACATCACCGTCGGCGGGCGGCAGAGCGGGGCGCAATATCAGTACACGATGACAGCCGATGATCAGAGCACCCTCGATGAGTGGGTGCCCAAAGTGGTGGCGGCGTTGCATGCCTTGCCGCAACTGACAGACATCAACACCGATCAGCAGGACAACAGTCTGATGGCCAGCGTGTCCGTTAATCGCGATGCTGCCGCGCGTCTGGGCGTGAGCATGTCGGCGATTGATCAGACGCTGTATGACGCCTTCGGCCAGCGTCAGGTGTCGACGATTTATCGATCCGCCAACCAGTATCACGTGGTGATGGAAGTGGCGCCGCCGTATTGGTCTGACCCGGCGACATTGAAAAACGTCTACGTGCCGGTGGGCAATACGGCAGTCACCGTCAAGGGCACAGCGACGGCGCCCAACCTCAGTGCCACGGCTGCGCAAAACCTGGTGCCGCTGTCGGCGGTGGCGGAGTATTCGGTCGCACGCACAGCGATTTCCATCAGCCATCAAGGCACTTTTCCCGCCGTGACGGCCTCGTTCAATCTCTCGCCTGGCGTGTCCATCGGACAGGCCACCGCGCTGGTGGACAACGCCGTAAAACAACTGCGCATGCCGGCCAGTGTGGTGGGGCAGTTTGCCGGGACGGCGCAGGTGTTCCAGACCTCGGTCGCCAGTGAGCCGTTGTTGATCGTCGCCGCGCTGCTCTCGGTATATGTCGTGCTCGGCATGCTTTACGAAAGCCTGGTACATCCGTTGACGATTCTTTCGACCTTGCCGTCGGCTGGTGTCGGCGCGTTGATCGCCTTGCTGCTGACGGGCACCGAACTGTCGATCATCGCGCTGGTGGGGGTGATTCTGCTGATCGGGATCGTCAAGAAGAACGCGATCATGATGATCGACTTCGCCATCACCGAACGTCGCGAGTCAGGCTTGAGCGCCAAGGACGCAATTCGCCGCGCCTGTATGATTCGTTTTCGGCCGATCATGATGACCACGCTGGCGGCGATCCTCGGTGCGCTGCCCTTGGTGCTCGGCAGTGGCTACGGCTCGGAACTGCGCCGGCCGCTGGGGATTTCGATTATTGGCGGGTTGTTGTTCAGCCAGTTATTGACGCTGTACACCACGCCGGTGATCTACCTTTGGCTCGATCGGGCGTCGCAGCGCCTGCGCAGGAGATCCTCATGAGATATCGCAAATCCCCTGCAGGAGCGAGCCTGCTTTTAATGGGGGTATTCCTGTTATTGAGCGGTTGCATGGTCGGGCCGGATTATCAAAAACCGGCGACTGAACTGCCGACTTCGTTCAAGGAGGGCACGCCGTGGCAGCGTGCTGTGTCCAATCCGCAAGGTGCGCTGGACAGCCAGTGGTGGCGGGCTTATCAGGACCCAGTGCTGAATGATCTGGTTGAGCGCTCGGCCAAGGCCAATCAATCGATCATCGCCGCCGAGGCTGCGTATCGCTTGGCGCAGGCGCAAGTGGCATCCAGTCGCGCCGGATTGTGGCCAACCGTGGGCGTGGGGTTGTCCGGTGCGCGCGGGGTTGGCGGCGGGGCCAGCGGCAGCACCACCAGCGGCCTGACCGGCAGCGGAGGCGGCAGCGTTGAGCAAACCGTCAGCGCCACCCTCAGCGCCAGTTGGGAGCCGGATTTGTGGGGGCAAGTACGACGCGGCATCGAGTCGAGCCAAGCCTCGCTGCAATCGTCTGATGCTTTGCTCGCCGGCGTGCGCCTGTCCATCGGTGCCAGCGTGGCGACCAACTATCTGGGATTGCGGCAGCTGGATATCGACATCGACCTGTTGCAGCGCCAACAGACGATCAATCAACAATTGCTGACGATGATTCAAGCGCAAACGGTGCAGGGCACCGCGACCAACGATCAGTTGCTGGTGGCGCAGGATCAACTGAGCACGGTGATCAGTGCCCTGCAAAATGCCCAACCCTCACGCGAGCAGGCTGAACATGCGCTGGCGGTGTTGGTGGGGCTGGCGCCTGCGCAGTTCAATCTGCCCAAGGCCGGTGACTATCGTTTTGTCATGCCGCTGCCACCACCGGTTGTGCCGTCGAGTCTGTTGCTACGCCGCCCGGACGTAGTGTCCGCCGAGCGTTTGGCGGCCGCCGCGAACGCGAGAATCGGGGTTGCCGAAGCGGCGTTCTTCCCGACCTTGAGCCTGACCGCCGAAGGCGGTTTTCGCGGTACGGCGCTGGGCGGTCTGTTTTCAGTACCCAATCGTATCTGGACGCTCGGTCCGGCGTTGGCCGAAACAATCTTCGACGGTGGCGCTCGCGCGGCGGCCAGGCAGGAGGCCGAAGCCACTTACGATCAGGATGTCGCCAATTATCGCGGCACGGTGTTGGGTGCGTTGCAGAACGTCGAGGACAATTTGTCGGCGATCAATCACCTGCACATTCAAGAGCAGGCATACGCGCAAATGTTCCAGCGCAACCAACGATTGTTTGGCAGCCAGGAAGCTCAATTGCGGGCGGGAACGGTCAGCCAACAAGCCGTGCTCACTCAACAGTTAGTGTTGTTGCAAGCCGAGCAAAACCTGCGTGACACGCAAGGATTGCTCAGTCAGGGCAGTGTGGCGTTGTTTCAAAGCCTGGGCGGTGGCTGGCAGGCGCCTTGACTGTCTCGCCTGTGAGCGGCCCGCACGGTATGCTGCGCGCACTTTTTTACGTAGGAAGCCTGACCCATGGCAGGAAGCAGTTTGCTGGTGCTGATCGATGACATCGCCACCGTTCTGGATGACGTGGCGTTGATGACCAAAATGGCCGCCAAGAAGACTGCCGGGGTGCTCGGCGATGATCTGGCGCTCAATGCCCAGCAGGTCTCCGGCGTGCGCGCCGAGCGGGAAATCCCTGTGGTCTGGGCGGTGGCCAAGGGCTCGTTCGTCAACAAACTGATTCTGGTGCCGTCAGCGCTGGCGATCAGTGCGTTCGTGCCGTGGCTGGTGACACCGCTGTTGATGGTCGGTGGTGCGTACCTGTGTTTCGAAGGTTTCGAGAAACTCGCGCACAAATTCCTGCACAGCAAGACTGAAGATGACGCCGGGCACGCGCAACTGACCGAGGCCGTAGCCGATCCGGCAACCGATCTGGTGGCGTTCGAGAAGGACAAGATCAAAGGTGCGATTCGCACTGACTTCATTCTCTCGGCAGAAATCATCGCCATCACATTGGGCACCGTGGCCGATGCCTCGCTGACTCAACAGGTCATCGTGATGTCTGGCATCGCGATTGTGATGACGGTCGGCGTTTATGGTCTGGTGGCGGGCATCGTCAAACTCGATGACCTCGGCCTGTGGCTGACGCAAAAGCCCGGACAAGCGGCGAAGAAAATCGGCAGCGGTATTTTGACGGCGGCGCCGTACATGATGAAAACCCTGTCGGTGGTCGGCACGGCGGCGATGTTCCTGGTCGGCGGCGGCATCCTCACTCACGGCATTCCGGTTGCGCATCACTGGATTGAAGGTGTTGGCGCGGCAGCGGGGAGTGCCGGGTTTGTGGTGCCGGTGTTGCTCAATGGTGTGGCGGGGATTATTGCTGGTGCGGTGGTGTTGGCGGTTGTCTCGGTCGTCGGCAAAATCTGGAAAGCCGTGAAAAACTAACCTGCAACACAACCTTTGTAGGAGTGAGCCTGCTCGCGATAGCAGTGTGTCAGTCACACATTCATGACCTGATAAACCGCTATCGCGAGCAGGCTCACTCCTACAGTTTGATCTTTGTGGTGCCATGAAAAAGGGCCATTCGACTCGCATCGAATGGCCCTTTTTTGTGTCTGCCGAAAATTACTCGGCGATCTGCAACTTGCGTGCTTCGGTGTACACGTAGCGCACTTTCTCGTACTCGAATGGCGAGTTCATCTGACCGTAGCGGAAGCTGGTCTGGTAGCGCTTGTCGACCGCGCGCAGGGCCCAGATTTCCGGATGGTTGGAGCTGACTTCCGAGACGTTGAGGAAGTTGATCGCCGATTCGGCGGTGTAGTCGACGGCAAGGCCTGCGGTATCACGAATGTTCGACGGGCCGAGGATCGGCAGGACGAAGTACGCGCCACCCGGTACGCCGTAGAAGCCCAGGGTCTGCCCGAAGTCTTCGCTCTGGCGCGGCAGGCCCATGGCGGTAGCCGGGTCCCACAGGCCGGCAATGCCGATTGTGGTGTTGAGCAACAGGCGCGCAGTGGTTTCCATCGAGCGCTGGCCCTTGAACTGCAACAGGCTGTTGACGAGGTTCGGCACATCGCCAAGGTTGTTGAAGAAGTTGCTCACGCCCGTCCGCACGAAGCTTGGCGTGATGTAGCGATAGCCATCGACTACCGGCAGGAACACCCATTGGTCAAAGCGGTAGTTGAAGTGGTAAACGCGACGGTTCCACTCCTCCAGCGGGTCATAGACGTTCAGCGCGTTGAGCGTCGAACGCTCGAACTCACGCTGATCCAGCCCCGGGTTGAACTTGAGTTTCGACAGTGGCTCCTTGAAACCGTCACTGTCGACGACCACCGGTGCATTGGCTTTGCTGTTGTCGGCCTGGGCCACGCCTGCACAGAGTAACGCTGCAAACAGCAGGAGATATTTAGCCACGGAAGAACTCCAGCATGGCGTCGCTGTTGACGCGGTAGTTAAGGTTGCCGCAATGGCCGCCCAGTGGGTAAACGGTCAGGCGATCGCCGAATGTCTTGCGCAGGAAACCGAGGTCGCCCGGGCCGAGGATCACGTCGTCGGCGTTGTGCATCACGGCGATTTTCGGGCTGTCGTGCAGATAATCCTTCAGCGCATACAGGCTCACCTGGTCGATCAGTTGCAACAGGCTGCCGCCGTCGGTGCGAGCGCGCCACATCGGAATCACCTGTTCGGTCAGGTAGCAGTCGAAGTCGCATTGCAGCGCACGCTTGAGAAACGGCGTGAGGCTGGTGCCTTCGGTGATCGGAAATTTCGGTGGTGTGATCAGGCCTCGACGGTTGATCAGGTCCGACGTGAAGGCGATGTCGGCTGCCGAGAAGCGGAACGAGGTGCCGATCAGCATCGCCATCTGTTCGTTGGTCAGGTGTTGCTTGGACTGCTGGAAGTCATAGAGCAGCGCATCGTTGAGGTCGATGTAGCCTTTCTGCTGAAAGTAGCGGGTCAATTTGCCCAGTACCAGTTCATAAAACGTGGTGCTGTTGTTGATGCCCTTCACTTCGGTCTGTACCAGCTTGTCGAGATTGGTGATCGAGGTGTAGAGGTTGACCGGCGGGTTAAGCAACAGGACTTTCTTGAAGTTGAAGCTGCGCCGGGTTTCATCCAGGTGCGCAACGAACGCGGCATCCAGAGCGCCGAGGCTGTAGCCAGTCAGGTAATACTCGGTAACCGGCACTTTCGGGTTTTGCGCCCGCACGGCCTGCATCACGCGGTACATGTCTTCGGCGTCTTCCTTGGTCACGCCCGGGGTGGCGAAGCGTGAAGCGGCGCTGATGAAGTCGAAACTGGTCGGCGACGACAACTGCACGACGTGGTAACCGGCCTTGTAGTAGAGCTTTTTCAGGTATTCATTGAGCGTGCTGTCGTAGCGCGCACCGGTACCGGCGATCAGGAAGATCAGCGGTGCCGGTTTGTCCTGGGTGGCGATGCGATAAGTGAGCTTTTTCACCGCCCAGAAGTTGTCCGGCAGAATGAATGCCCGCTCCGGGCGCAGGGTGACGCTGCGATCCGACTGATTGATGTCGTCATCCAGCGGCAGTTCCGGGCGCAAGTCCGGCGGCGTCGTGGCGATGGTCGCCTCGAACGGGTTGGTCAGGGGATAGCCATAGCTGGCGGCATCGATATCCACCGCCAGTGCGGACGCACTCAGAATAAGGCCGCTGAACAGCGCGGCGAAGCGCAAGGAACGGAGCATGACTAGATCCCTTAGAGGAAGGTGCCGAATGAAGTTCGCAGGCTATGACCACCGGGTTTGCGCCAAAGTGCCATGCTGCGGCACCAAATTAGGCAGAATTCGGAGTAATAGTAGCTGGACGATACACTTTGCACCGTCCGGATGAACAGTTAACTGTTGTTAGCGCTTGCGTATGAATGGCGGCAGATTAAGCTGGCCGCCGATTTCCGAAGATTGGAGTGTTTCATGTCCCGCCGCTTGCCCGTCATTCTGCTGCTCGTTCTGTTGCCGTTATGGCTGGCCGCCAGTTATGGCGCCCGCTACGGCTTTATGGAGGATGGGCAATGGGTCGGCATCTGCGTCGATGAGGCCAGCCGTTGGGAATGTCAGGTACGCTCGAACCTTGGGCTGATGATTCACTTCAAGGTGTTGGGCTGGACGGCGCTGGGTGCGGCGCTGTTCGGTTTTATCGTGCCGGGGCGGGCAGGGTGGTGGCTGGCGGTGTTGGCGCTGGTGGTCGGGTTGCCGGCGCTGGCGTTGTACAACACCACGCTGGCGGTGTTTGCGGTGGTGATTGCCGGGTTGCGCCTGGTCAGAGCTGCCCGTAGCGCCTGATCGTCAGCTATCGCGAGCAGGCTCACTCCTACAAGGGAACGCATTCCAAAATGTAGGAGTGAGCCTGCTCGCGATTGGGCATTTCAGCCGATGAAGCTTAAGTCTTGCGAACGCGCAGGCAGCGCCACAGCGCAGCCACCATCAACAAGCTGGCCAACGCCCAACCCCACGCCTGCTGATTCAACAAGCCTTCTTCATACAACTGCGGCGCAATCCCTGCACCGATGATAAAGGTCAGCAGAGCAATCTCCCGGCGCGGCACGCTGACCGGGCGGCACAGGTAAACCAACGCAGGCACAACAAACGCCATGCTCGCAAAGCTGCGATAACGCGCATCAAACACCATCTCCAGCATCATCACCGCCGCCGCAAATCCTGCCGCGGCAACCAACCAACCGGCACGACGCTCCAGCAGATTGAAGGCTTTTTCACGCCAGCCAATACGAGCGCTCAATGTCAGCGCCGCATGCGCGAGCACCAACAGATTGAGCGCCGTCAGCAAGCCGACCCACAACCATTCGCTGTTGAATCGTGTGGTCACTCGCGCCAGATCTCCCCAGGCGCCAATCGAACAAGCGGCGAGGGCGCCCAGCAGTGGCAACACCAGTGCTGAACGCGTCGTGCGCACCTGGCCGCCGAGGATCAGTGTGCCGAGGAAGATCAGTCCACTGACCGCCAGCCATTCTTTCCAGTACGGCACGTTGGTCACGGGGCCGGCCAGTACGCCTTTGTCCTGACGATCAGCGTCAAACAGCCCCCAATAGCCGCCTACCGCGCCTTCGCTTGCGCGTTTCCACGGCTGGTCAAAGGCTTCAATCAGGTTGTAATGCCAGCCTTCCTTCTCGGCCATCGCGACAAAGCCGCGAATGAACTTGGCTTCGTTGACCCGACTCGGCAGCGCGGTCTCACGCTGGCGGCCTTCGCTCGGCCAGCCGGTTTCGCCAATCATCACGTCCTTGGGGGCGAACTTGTTGCCGAACACCTGACGCACGTCCGCGACATGTTGCAGGGCGGCGTCAATGTTCGACGGATCATCTTCCCAGTACGGCAGCAGGTGAATGGTCAGGAAATCCACCGCGGGCGCGACTTCCGGATGCTTGAGCCAGAATTCCCAGACATCGGCGTAGGTGACCGGCTGCTTGACCTGGCTTTTGACCTTGTTGATCAGTCGGGCCAATTGCGCGCCAGTGACTTCCTTGCGCAGCAACGCTTCGTTGCCGACGATCACCGCACTGACCACGTCCGGGTTGGCGTTGGCCGAGGCAATCAGCAGGTCGACTTCCTTCTCGTTGTCCACCGGATTGCTGTTGACCCAGGCGCCGATCATCAGCTTCAAGCCATGCTTGCGCGCCAGATTCGGCAACGCTTCGAGGCCGGTCATGGAATAAGTGCGGATGCATTCAAAACGCGTCGCCAGCAAGGCGAGGTCGGCGTCCATGCGCTCCGGGCGCAGCTTGAATGGCACGTCGAACGGCGACTGATCTTTATCGAAAGGGGTGTAGGAGGCGCATTGCAGCTTGTGCGTCGGGGTGGCGGCGTCCGGCAGGATCACCGGTTTGCCGAGGCCGTACCAGAAGCCAGCGAGTGCAAACAGCCCTAGCAGGCAGGCGAAGAGATAAGGCAAGAAAGGGAAGCGGGAAGTCGCGGACATGGTCAGGCCGAGTGGCTGCAAAGCGACGCATGTTACCTGCATTTAAAGAGGGGTTGGTGGCCCGGATGATTTTGACATGCAAAGTTCGGGCGGATTGTCTGGCGCCAGATATCCGGACGCAGTTAATGGCCTTCTGATGTCGTTTCTCGTTGTCTTGAGGTCGCTGACAGAGCAGGTCGCGTACGGCGTGAGGTTGATGATCAAAGCGTCAGCACTCCACTGATGTTCGAACGAGTTTGCGGTCAGGCGTGATGGGGGCGCTGTGCACCATAACAATACGTTGACGCCGCCCGGCATCCGTCGGGCGCAGCATTTCGGGGAAGTAACGATGAAGATGCGACGACTTTTAGGCGTAGGTGCCGCTCTGGTGCTTGCGATGAGTTCCACATTTGCCAGCGCTGAAAAACAGACCCTGAACATCGGCTACGTTGACGGCTGGTCTGACAGCGTCGCGACCACCCACGTGGCTGCCGAAGTGATCAAGCAGAAACTCGGCTACGACGTGAAACTGCAAGCCGTCGCCACCGGGATCATGTGGCAAGGCGTTGCCACCGGCAAACTCGATGCCATGCTCTCGGCCTGGCTGCCCGTGACTCACGGCGAATACTGGGCGAAGAACAAGGATCTGGTCGTCGATTACGGCCCGAACTTCAAGGATGCGAAAATCGGCCTGATCGTGCCGGAGTATGTGAAAGCCAAGTCGATCGAAGACCTGAAAACCGATGACACCTTCAAGAACCGCATAGTCGGCATCGACGCCGGTTCAGGCGTAATGCTTAAAACCGATCAGGCGATCAAGGATTACGGCCTCGACAAATACAGCCTCAAGGCGAGTTCCGGCGCCGGCATGATCGCCGAGCTGACCCGTGCCGAAAAGAAGAACGAATCCATCGCCGTCACCGGTTGGGTGCCGCACTGGATGTTCGCCAAATGGAAGCTGCGCTTCCTCGACGACCCGAAAGGCGTGTACGGCGCAGCTGAAACCGTCAACAGCATCGGCAGCAAGGAACTGGAAGCCAAGGCGCCGGAAGTGGCCAAGTTCCTGAAGAACTTCCAGTGGGCGTCGAAAGACGAAATCGGCGAAGTGATGCTGGCGATTCAGGACGGTGCCAAGCCTGAAGCCGCTGCCAAGGATTGGGTGGCCAAGCACCCGGATCGCGTAGCTGACTGGACCAAATAACTTCAAAACCGCTTACACCCCTGTAGGAGTGAGCCTGCTCGCGATAGCGTCCTGTCAGTTGATGAAAATCTCGACTGATCCGACGCCATCGCGAGCAGGCTCACTCCTACAGTTGTTTTGGGGGGTACCGGAAATTGGCAAAAGTGTCATGGCGTTCTACTACTAAGGTCGTCTGGAACCTCTCCCGCAGCCGCATACATTAGCTATGTTCCAACAATAATCTGTGCTGCGAGGATAAAAACAATGAACGACAGCATTTACCTCTCGATTCAAAACAGTCCCCGATTCAAGGAGCTGGTGCGAAAAAGGGAAAAGTTCGCCTGGATACTCTCGGCGATCATGCTCGGGCTCTACTCCGGATTCATCCTTCTGATCGCCTATGGCCCGCAAGTGCTTGGGGCGAAACTCAGTCCCGAGTCTTCGATTACCTGGGGCATCCCGATCGGTGTCGGCCTGATTGTCTCGGCTTTCATCCTGACCGCCATCTACGTGCGCCGCGCCAATGGCGAGTTTGACGACCTGAACAATGCGATTCTCAAGGAGGCTCAGCAATGATCCGGCGTCTACTGGCTCTTCTGAGCGTCTCGGCGTTCGCGCCGGCCGTGTGGGCGGCTGACGCCCTGACCGGCGAAGTCCACAAACAACCCCTCAACGTCGCTGCGATCGCCATGTTCGTGGTGTTTGTCGGTGCCACGCTGTGCATCACTTACTGGGCATCCAAACGCAACAAGTCGGCCGCCGACTACTATGCGGCGGGCGGCAAGATCACCGGTTTCCAGAACGGTCTGGCGATTGCCGGTGACTACATGTCGGCGGCGTCCTTCCTGGGGATTTCCGCGCTGGTGTTCACCTCCGGCTACGATGGCCTGATCTATTCGATCGGCTTCCTGGTGGGCTGGCCGATCATTCTGTTCCTGATCGCCGAGCGCCTGCGTAACCTGGGTAAATACACCTTTGCCGACGTGGCGTCCTACCGCCTCGGGCAAACCCAGATCCGCACGCTGTCTGCCTGCGGTTCGCTGGTGGTGGTGGCGTTCTATCTGATCGCGCAAATGGTTGGCGCGGGCAAGCTGATCCAGTTGCTGTTCGGCCTCGACTATTACGTGGCAGTGATTCTGGTCGGCATCCTGATGTGCATGTACGTGTTGTTCGGCGGCATGTTGGCGACCACCTGGGTGCAGATCATCAAGGCTGTGCTGTTGTTGTCCGGTGCCTCGTTCATGGCGCTGATGGTGATGAAGCACGTCAACTTCGACTTCAACATGCTGTTCTCCGAGGCGATCAAGGTTCACCCGAAAGGTGAGGCGATCATGAGCCCGGGCGGACTGGTGAAAGATCCGATCTCGGCATTCTCGCTGGGTCTGGCGCTGATGTTCGGTACCGCTGGTCTGCCGCACATTCTGATGCGCTTCTTCACCGTGAGTGACGCAAAAGAAGCGCGCAAGAGTGTGTTGTATGCGACCGGTTTCATTGGTTACTTCTACATCCTGACCTTCATCATCGGCTTCGGCGCGATCTTGCTGGTCAGCACCAACCCAGCCTTTAAAGATGCGGCGGGCGCTCTGCTCGGCGGCAACAACATGGCGGCGGTGCACCTGGCTGACGCGGTGGGCGGCAGTATCTTCCTTGGCTTTATCTCGGCGGTGGCGTTTGCGACCATTCTGGCGGTAGTGGCGGGGCTGACTCTGGCCGGTGCTTCGGCGGTGTCTCATGACCTGTATGCGAGTGTGATCAAGAAGGGCAAGGCTAACGATAAGGATGAGATTCGCGTTTCGAAGATCACCACGATCGCACTGGGGATCCTGGCGATTGGCCTGGGTATTTTGTTCGAAAGCCAGAACATTGCGTTTATGGTCGGTCTGGCGTTCTCGATTGCGGCTAGCTGCAACTTCCCGGTGCTGTTGCTTTCGATGTACTGGAAGAAGCTGACTACCCGTGGCGCGATGATTGGTGGCTGGTTGGGGCTGGTGAGTGCGGTGGGGCTGATGATTCTTGGGCCGACCATTTGGGTGCAGATTCTGCATCATGAGAAGGCGATCTTCCCTTACGAGTATCCGGCGCTGTTTTCGATGATCATTGCCTTTGTCGGCATTTGGTTCTTCTCGATTACTGACAAGTCGGCGGCAGCGGATAATGAGCGGGCGCTGTTCTTCCCGCAATTTGTGCGTTCGCAGACTGGGTTGGGGGCGAGTGGGGCGGTTTCGCATTGATTGCTTGAGGCTTTGACGTTGTAGTGAATGCCCCGGTTGAGAGATCGGGGCATTTTTTTGTGGGCTGTGTTTTTTTGATTGTGTACATATCCGTTGCTGCGGTAACGGCTGCTCGGGGTTCCGCCCTTACGGCGGGTCACCTTTTCCAAACGCCGAAAAGGTAACCCAAAAGGCTTTACCCTGACGTACGGCCCTCGCTTAGGCTCGGGTTCCTTCGCTCCGGGATCGATCCGGGCGCATCGCCTACGGTTTGCTTCGCTGCACCTCCTCTCGATGCATTTGGCTGCGCCAAACGGTCGCTGCGCTCCCACCCCCGGATCAATCCCTCCACTCAGCCTTCCGACGGGCCTTCTGGATCAAGAGCGGTACTCTAGCTAACGCTCATTGTGTTGAGTGGGGCGGCATGCGCCGCGTTTTGAGGTGTACTCATTTTTTTTGGCAGTGATGGCGGCCTGACAGCCGACCAGTCTCTAGCAGACTGCATACGATCCCATTGTAGGAGTGAGCCTGCTCGCGATGACGGCCTGACATCCGACCTGTTTCTGCCGGTTGTACTCGACCCCTGTGGGAGCTGGCTAGCCAGCGATGACAGCCGACCAAGCTCTGGCAGGTGTACCCATTCCCTGTAGGAGCTGCCGAAGGCTGCGATCTTTTGATCTGTTTTGGCTTTAGCTTTGCTGTTGCTCTCCAGCCCCTTCGGCAGGCCGAGCGTAGGTGTTCATCCGGGGGTTAGGCGCGCAGCGCCGTTTGGCGAAGCCAAACACATCGAGAGGAGGTGCAGCGCAGCAAACCGTAGGCGATGCCCCCGGATGGACACCGTAGCGAGGGAACACTGAGCCCAAGCGAAGTGCCGTACGCCGGGGCCAAGCCTTTTGGGTTACCTTTTCGGCGTCTGGAAAAGGTGACTCGCTGTAAGAGCGAAACCGCCAGAAACATCACCCGCAGCAACGGATATGCCCCCAAAACCCAAAACCACCACAGCACAAACAAAAACGGCCCCTATATAAATAGAGGCCGTTCCCGGTACAACTCAAGACGTTATCGCAAGACAAATCTTATTTGCGGTCTTCCAGCTTGGTAATGTCACGCGACTCATAACCGGTGTACAGCTGGCGCGGACGGCCAATCTTGTACGGGCTCGAGAGCATTTCTTTCCAGTGGGAGATCCAGCCAACAGTACGTGCCAGCGCGAAAATCACGGTGAACATGCTGGTCGGAATACCGATCGCCTTGAGGATGATCCCCGAGTAGAAGTCGACGTTCGGGTACAGCGAGCGTTCGATGAAGTACGGGTCGGTCAGCGCGATCTCTTCCAGGCGCATGGCCAGTTCGAGTTGCGGATCGTTGTTGATACCCAGTTCCTTCAGTACTTCGTCGCAGGTCTGCTTCATTACAGTCGCGCGAGGATCGCGGTTCTTGTAAACGCGGTGACCGAAGCCCATCAGTTTGAACGGATCGTTCTTGTCCTTGGCCTTGGCGATGAACTTGTCGATGTTCGAAACATCGCCAATCTCATCCAGCATGGTCAGAACGGCTTCGTTCGCACCGCCGTGGGCAGGGCCCCACAATGCGGCGATACCGGCGGCGATACAGGCGAACGGGTTGGCACCCGAAGAGCCGGCCAGACGCACGGTGGAAGTCGATGCGTTCTGCTCGTGGTCGGCATGGAGGATGAAAATCCGGTCCATGGCCTTGGCGAGTACCGGACTGATCGGTTTGATCTCGCACGGGGTGTTGAACATCATGTGCAGGAAGTTTTCCGCGTACGTCAGGTCGTTGCGCGGGTACATCATGGGTTGACCCATGGAGTACTTGTAAACCATCGCTGCCAGGGTCGGCATCTTGGCAACCAGGCGGATCGCGGAGATTTCGCGATGCTGCGGGTTATTGATGTCCAGGGAGTCGTGGTAGAAGGCCGAGAGGGCGCCGACTACGCCGCACATGACGGCCATCGGGTGGGCGTCGCGACGGAAACCGTTGAAGAAGGTTTTCAGCTGCTCGTGAACCATGGTGTGGTTTTTCACGGTGCTGACGAACTGGGCCTTCTGTTCTGCTGTCGGCAATTCGCCGTTGAGCAGCAGGTAGCAGGTTTCCAGGTAGTCCGACTTTTCAGCCAGCTGTTCGATCGGGTAGCCGCGGTGCAACAGAATGCCGTTGTCGCCGTCGATATAGGTGATTTTCGACTCGCACGAAGCAGTCGACATGAAACCAGGGTCGAAAGTGAAGCGGCCCGTGGCCGTCAGGCCCCGAACATCGATTACATCGGGACCAACGGTGCCGGTTAAAATGGGCAGCTCGACGGGGGCTGCGCCCTCGATGATCAACTGCGCTTTTTTGTCAGCCATGTGGCCTCCTATTTATGCTTGAACCATCAGACAGACCCCCCACGCAGGGCCCGCACCACTATAGTGAGATAAATTCGAATGTCAATTTGCCTAAAGTCTTGCTCCAGAAGGCTTTAAGCGCACTTTTTCCTCGAAATTGACTGCCATTTACGCCTTTTATACGACTTGTGCAATCAGCTATTTGGGGTAGGCGATTGCGTTGTCATTAGTAGCCTAACTGTCTATACTCGGCCACCGACCGCCAAGGGCTTTTGGGCCTGCTTTATTGGGGGTCGCATCCCTGGGTGGTGGTTACCTGACCAGTGCACTCCCCAACAACTTTGCCCTGATTGTTAGGGGCTCTTCAGTGTGAAAAAAAAGCCGTGAAAAGCCAACGACCTGTAAACCTAGACCTAAGGACCATCAAACTCCCCATCACCGGCGTTACGTCGTTTCTTCACCGTGTTTCCGGCATCATCCTCTTCCTGGGCCTCGGCTTCATGCTTTATGCATTGGGCAAATCCCTGGGTTCCGAGGAAGGTTTTGCCGAAGTGAAGGCATGCTTGACCAGCCCGCTGGCCAAGTTCGTAGCATGGGGCCTCCTGTCCGCTCTGCTGTATCACCTGGTAGCCGGTGTGCGCCACTTGATCATGGACATGGGCATCGGTGAGACGCTGGAAGGCGGCCGCCTGGGCTCGAAAATCATCATCGCCATTTCCGTGGTGCTGATCGTTCTGGCAGGAGTTTGGATATGGTAACCAGCGTTACGAACCTTTCGCGTTCGGGCCTCTATGACTGGATGGCGCAACGTGTGTCTGCGGTTGTTCTCGCGGCTTATTTCATCTTCCTGATCGGATACCTTGCAGCGAATCCGGGCATTGGCTACGACCAGTGGCACGGCCTGTTCGCTCACAACGGGATGCGTATCTTCAGTCTGCTGGCCCTCGTTGCCCTTGGCGCTCACGCCTGGGTCGGCATGTGGACCATCGCGACCGACTACCTGACGCCGATGGCGCTGGGCAAGTCCGCGACTGCAGTACGTTTCCTTTTCCAGGCAGTATGCGGCGTCGCGATGTTCGCTTACTTCGTCTGGGGTGTGCAGATTCTCTGGGGTATCTGATTCATGGCTAACATTCCAACGATTTCTTTCGACGCCATCATTATTGGTGGTGGCGGTGCCGGCATGCGCGCTGCGCTGCAACTGGCGCAGGGCGGTCACAAGACTGCCGTGATCACCAAGGTCTTCCCGACCCGTTCGCACACGGTGTCCGCCCAGGGCGGTATCACTTGCGCCATCGCGTCCGCTGACCCGAACGATGACTGGCGCTGGCACATGTACGATACCGTCAAGGGTTCCGACTACATCGGTGACCAGGACGCTATCGAATACATGTGTCAGGAAGGCCCGGCTGCCGTTTTCGAGCTGGACCACATGGGTCTGCCGTTCTCGCGTACCGAGCAAGGCCGTATCTACCAGCGTCCATTCGGTGGTCAGTCCAAGGACTACGGTAAGGGCGGCCAGGCTGCACGTACCTGCGCAGCTTCCGACCGTACCGGTCACGCTCTGCTGCACACCCTTTATCAGGGCAACCTGAAAGCCGGTACCACGTTCCTGAACGAGTACTACGCTGTCGACCTGGTGAAAAACCAGGAAGGCGAATTCGTCGGTGTGATCGCAATCTGCATCGAAACCGGCGAAACCACCTACATCCGCGCCAAGGCCACCGTATTGGCTACCGGTGGTGCAGGTCGTATCTACGCTTCCACCACCAACGCCCTGATCAACACCGGCGACGGCGTCGGCATGGCTCTGCGGGCTGGCGTACCGGTACAAGACATCGAAATGTGGCAGTTCCACCCGACCGGCATCGCCGGCGCCGGTGTATTGGTAACTGAAGGTTGCCGTGGTGAAGGTGGTTACCTGATCAACAAGCACGGCGAGCGTTTCATGGAGCGTTATGCTCCGAACGCGAAAGACCTTGCCGGTCGTGACGTGGTTGCCCGTTCGATGGTTAAAGAAATCATCGCCGGCAACGGTTGCGGTCCGAATGGCGACCACGTAATGCTCAAGCTCGACCACTTGGGCGAGGAAGTACTGCACAGCCGTCTGCCAGGCATCTGCGAACTGTCGAAGACTTTCGCTCACGTTGACCCGGTGGTTGCGCCGGTTCCGGTTGTTCCGACTTGCCACTATATGATGGGCGGCGTTGCCACCAACATTCATGGTCAGGCGATCACCCAGAACGCCGAAGGCGTGGATCAGATCATTCCTGGTCTGTTCGCAGTAGGTGAAGTGGCTTGCGTATCGGTTCACGGTGCCAACCGTCTGGGCGGCAACTCGCTGCTCGACCTGGTGGTATTCGGCCGCGCTGCCGGCCTGCACCTGGAAAAAGCACTGACCGACGGCATCGAATACGACGACGCTACCGAAGCCGACATCGAAGCTGCCCTGTCGCGTCTGAACGCGCTGAACAGCCGTACCGATGGCGAAGACGTGGCAACCCTGCGTCGCGAGCTGCAAAGCTGCATGCAGAACTACTTCGGCGTATTCCGTACCGGCGAATACATGCAGAAAGGTATCGCTCAGCTCGCTGACCTGCGTACCCGCATCGCCAACGTGAAGATCAACGATAAGTCGCAGGCGTTCAACACTGCCCGTATCGAAGCGCTGGAACTGCAAAACCTGCTGGAAGTGGCTGAAGCTACCGCCATCGCTGCCGAAGTACGTAAAGAGTCCCGCGGTGCTCACGCCCGTGAAGACTTCGAAGATCGTGACGACGAAAACTGGCTGTGCCACACCCTGTACTTCCCGGGTGACAAGCGCGTCACCAAGCGTGCCGTGAACTTCTCGCCGAAGACTGTTCCGACTTTCGAACCTAAAGTCCGGACTTATTAAGGGTGACCGCCATGTTGCAAGTCAGTGTTTATCGCTACAACCCTGATCAGGACGCTGCGCCGTTCATGCAGGAATTCCAGGTCGATACCGGTGGTAAAGACCTGATGGTGCTGGATGTGCTGGCGCTGATCAAAGAGCAGGACGAGGGTTTCTCCTATCGTCGCTCTTGCCGTGAAGGCGTCTGCGGCTCCGACGGCATGAACATCAACGGCAAGAACGGTCTGGCGTGCATCACGCCGCTGTCTGCCGTCGTAAAAGGTAACAAGTTGATCGTTCGTCCGCTGCCAGGTTTGCCGGTTATCCGTGACCTGGTCGTCGATATGAGCATCTTCTACAAGCAATACGAGAAGGTGAAGCCTTACCTGCAGAACGACACGCCGGCTCCGGCCATCGAGCGTCTGCAGTCGCCAGAAGAGCGTGAAAAGCTCGACGGTCTGTACGAGTGCATCCTGTGCGCTTGCTGCTCGACTTCTTGCCCGTCCTTCTGGTGGAACCCGGACAAGTTCCTGGGTCCAGCTGCACTGCTGCAAGCCTACCGCTTCCTGGCAGACAGCCGTGACACCAAGACCAACGAGCGTCTGGCTTCGCTCGATGACCCGTTCAGCGTATTCCGCTGCCGGGGCATCATGAACTGCGTCAACGTATGTCCGAAAGGCCTGAACCCGACTAAGGCCATCGGTCACATCCGTAACATGCTGCTTTCGAGCGGCGTGTGATTCAGCTGCTGTAACCGCTGTACCGTAGAGGCTGTGGCGCGGGCTTCAACCCGCGTCATGGCTATAACCAGAGCAGCAGCCATAAGCTGCGGCTCTTATTTTGAAGAAATGAGACAAGCAGGGGCATCCGGGCTGGTACCCGGACTATCAGTGTGATCCTAAGTGGCTTGTTTTAGTCGCTGCATTCGGACTTCTGCAAGTTTGCTCGGTGTCGACATCGATGGTGTTCCCCTAACCGAGGGTGACCAAGCATGCAAGAAAGCGTGATGCAGCGCATGTGGAACAGCGCCTACCTTTCAGGTGGAAACGCTGCCTATGTGGAAGAGCTTTATGAGCTCTACCTGCACGACCCTAACGCTGTGCCAGAAGAGTGGCGCACCTACTTTCAGAAGTTGCCTGCCGACGGCAACTCTGCCACTGATGTTTCGCACTCCACAATTCGCGATCATTTTGTGCTGCTGGCAAAGAACCAGCGCCGCGCCCAACCGGTTTCCGCCGGCAGCGTGAGCAGTGAGCACGAGAAGAAGCAAGTTGAAGTGCTGCGATTGATCCAGGCCTACCGTATGCGTGGCCACCAGGCAGCCCAGCTTGACCCGCTGGGGCTGTGGCAGCGTCCTGCACCTGCAGACCTGTCGATCAATCATTACGGCTTGACCAATGCCGATCTTGATACGACCTTCCGTGCCGGCGACCTGTTCATCGGCAAAGAGGAAGCGAGCCTACGCGAAATTCACGAAGCGTTGCAGCAGACATATTGCCGCACCATCGGCGCTGAATTTACGCACATCACCGATTCCGAGCAGCGCCAGTGGTTCCAGCAGCGTCTGGAAAGCGTGCGTGGTCGTCCGACGTACTCCGCCGACATCAAGAGCCACCTGCTTGAGCGCGTGACTGCCGGTGAAGGCCTGGAAAAATACCTGGGCACCAAATACCCGGGCACCAAGCGTTTCGGTCTGGAAGGCGGCGAAAGCCTGATTCCGATGCTCGACGAACTGATCCAGCGTTCCGGTTCCTACGGCACCAAGGAAGTCGTCATCGGTATGGCCCACCGTGGCCGTCTGAACGTGTTGGTCAACACCTTCGGCAAGAACCCGCGCGAGCTGTTCGACGAGTTCGAAGGCAAGAAAAAGGTTGAACTGGGTTCCGGTGACGTTAAATACCACCAGGGCTTCTCGTCCAACGTGATGACCACCGGCGGTGAAGTTCACCTGGCCATGGCGTTCAACCCGTCCCACCTGGAAATCGTTTCCCCGGTGGTCGAAGGTTCGGTTCGCGCCCGTCAGGATCGTCGTAACGATCAGACCGGTGAGAAGGTTCTGCCGATCTCCATCCACGGTGACGCGGCATTCGCCGGTCAGGGCGTGGTCCTGGAAACCTTCCAGATGTCGCAGACCCGCGGTTTCAAAACCGGCGGTACCGTGCACATCGTGATCAACAACCAGGTTGGTTTCACCATCAGCAACCCGTTGGACTCGCGTTCCACCGAGTATGCTACCGACGTTGCGAAGATGATCCAGGCGCCGATCCTCCATGTGAATGGCGATGATCCGGAAGCCGTGTTGTTCGTGACCCAGATGGCCATCGACTACCGCATGCAGTTCAAGCGTGACGTGGTGATCGATCTGGTCTGCTACCGTCGTCGCGGCCACAACGAGGCCGACGAGCCGAGTGGCACCCAGCCGCTGATGTATCAGCAGATCACCAAGCAGCGCACCACCCGTGAGCTGTACGCTGATCGTCTGACTCAGGCCGGTGTTCTCGACGCTGAACGTGTTCAGGCCAAGGTCGACGAATACCGCAACGCGCTGGACAACGGTCTGCACGTGGTGAAATCGCTGGTCAAAGAGCCGAACAAAGAGCTGTTCGTGGACTGGCGTCCGTATCTGGGCCACGCCTGGACTGCGCGTCACGACACTCGTTTCGATCTGAAGACCCTGCAAGAACTGTCCGCCAAGCTGCTGGAAATTCCGGATGGCTTCGTGGTTCAGCGTCAGGTTGCGAAGATCTACGAAGACCGTCAGAAGATGCAAGCCGGCGGCCTGCCGATCAACTGGGGTTACGCCGAAACCATGGCGTACGCGACCCTGGCGTTCGAAGGTCACCCGATCCGCATGACGGGTCAGGACATCGGTCGCGGTACGTTCTCGCACCGTCACGCTGTTCTGCACAACCAGAAAGATGCCGGCACTTACATTCCGCTGCAGCACCTGTACGACGGTCAGCCACGTTTTGACCTGTACGACTCGTTCCTGTCGGAAGAAGCGGTATTGGCGTTCGAATACGGTTACTCGACCACCACGCCAAATGCGCTGGTGATCTGGGAAGCCCAGTTCGGCGACTTCGCCAACGGTGCACAGGTTGTTATCGACCAGTTCATCACCAGCGGCGAGCACAAGTGGGGCCGTCTCTGCGGTCTGACCATGTTGCTGCCACACGGTTACGAAGGTCAGGGTCCTGAGCACTCCTCGGCACGTCTGGAGCGTTACCTGCAGCTGTGCGCCGAGCACAACATCCAGGTCGCTGTCCCGACCACGCCGGCACAGATCTACCACTTGCTGCGTCGTCAGGTGATTCGTCCGCTGCGCAAGCCGCTGGTCGTGCTGACGCCGAAGTCGCTGCTGCGACACAAGCTGGCCATCTCGACGCTGGAAGATCTGGCCGAAGGTTCGTTCCAGACCGTGATCCCGGAAATCGATGCCCTGGACCCGAAAAAGGTCGAGCGCGTTGTTCTGTGCAGCGGCAAGGTCTACTACGACCTGCTGGAAAAACGCCGTGCCGAAGGCCGCGAAGATATCGCCATCGTGCGTATCGAGCAGTTGTACCCATTCCCTGAGGACGACTTGAAAGAAGTCCTGGCTCCTTATACCAACGTCAAACATGCCGTTTGGTGTCAGGAAGAGCCGATGAACCAGGGCGCCTGGTACTGCAGCCAGCACCACTTGCGTCGCAGCATCAGCAACCTCAACAAATCTCTCGTACTTGAGTACGCGGGCCGTGAGGCTTCTGCTGCACCTGCTTGTGGTTACGCATCGATGCACGCCGAGCAGCAGGAAAAACTGCTGCAAGACGCGTTTACCGTTTAACGCCTTCGCGCACCTGAAACCGAATTTAAGGAACCACAGATAATGGCTATCGAGATCAAAGCCCCCACTTTCCCGGAATCGGTTGCCGATGGCACCGTTGCCACCTGGCACAAAAAACCGGGCGACGCTGTCAAGCGCGACGATCTGATCGTTGACATCGAAACTGACAAAGTCGTGCTGGAAGTTCTGGCTACTGCTGACGGCGTGCTGGGCGCAATCGTCAAGAACGAAGGCGACACCGTTCTGTCCGACGAAGTCCTGGGCTCCATCGAAGCGGGTGGCGCTGCTGCCGCTGCTCCAGCCGCCGCTGCTGCTCCGGCCGCTGCTGCCGCTGCACCGGCTGCTGCCGAAGGCGAAGACGATCCTGTTGCTGCACCGGCTGCTCGCAAGCTGGCTGAAGAAAACGGCATCAACATCGCTTCCGTTGCCGGCACCGGCAAAGGCGGTCGTGTGACCAAGGAAGACGTAGTCGCTGCTGTTGCTGCCAAGAAAGCCGCTCCGGCTGCCGCGCCTGCCAAGGCTGCTGCTCCTTCGGCTGCCGCTCCTGTGTTCGCCGCTGGCGACCGCATCGAGAAGCGCGTACCGATGACCCGCGTGCGTGCCACAGTGGCCAAGCGTCTGGTTGAAGCTCAGTCGAACATGGCGATGCTGACCACTTTCAACGAAGTCGACATGACCGAAGTCATGGCTCTGCGTTCGAAGTACAAGGACCTGTTCGAGAAGTCCCACAACGGCGTACGTCTGGGCTTCATGTCGTTCTTCGTGAAAGCAGCTACCGAAGCGCTGAAACGCTTCCCGGCTGTCAACGCGTCGATCGACGGTGCGGACATCGTTTACCACGGCTACGCGGACATCGGCGTTGCCGTTTCCAGCGACCGTGGCCTGGTTGTACCGGTTCTGCGTAACGCCGAACTGATGAGCCTGGCTGAAATCGAAGGCGGCATCGCCACTTTCGGCAAGAAAGCCCGTGACGGCAAATTGTCGATGGACGAGATGACCGGTGGTACCTTCACCATCACCAACGGTGGTACCTTCGGTTCGATGATGTCGACCCCGATCGTCAACCCGCCGCAGGCAGCGATTCTGGGCATGCACAACATCATCCAGCGTCCTATGGCCATCAATGGTCAGGTCGTTATCCGTCCGATGATGTACCTGGCACTGTCCTACGATCACCGTCTGATCGATGGCAAAGAAGCTGTAACCTTCCTGGTGACCATCAAGAACCTGCTGGAAGATCCGGCTCGTCTGTTGCTGGATATCTGATAGAAGCAGCTGCAAGCTTCGAGCAACAAGCCGCAAGAAAGGGCGGCTTGGCTTGAAGCTTGTGGCTTGAAGCTTTTCGCTAAAGAGGATTTTTTGAATGTCGCAGAAATTTGACGTAGTAGTGATCGGTGCCGGCCCTGGCGGTTACGTAGCTGCCATCAAGGCCGCGCAGCTGGGTCTGACCACTGCCTGCATCGAGAAGTACACCGACGCCGAAGGCAAGCAAGCCTTGGGCGGTACCTGCCTGAACGTCGGCTGCATTCCTTCCAAGGCGCTGCTGGACAGCTCCTGGAAATACAAGGAAGCCAAAGAAAGCTTCAACGTTCACGGTATCTCGACTGGCGAAGTCAAAATGGACGTCGCTGCGATGGTTGGCCGCAAGGCTGGCATCGTCAAGAACCTGACCGGCGGCGTTGCCACCCTGTTCAAGGCCAACGGCGTTACTTCGATCCAGGGCCACGGCAAACTGCTGGCTGGCAAGAAAGTCGAAGTCACCAAGCCGGACGGCTCGGTTGAAGTCATCGAAGCTGAAAACGTGATCCTGGCTCCAGGCTCGCGTCCAATCGACATTCCACCGGCTCCGGTTGACCAGAAAGTCATCGTCGATTCGACGGGCGCACTGGAATTCCAGACCGTACCTAAGCGTTTGGGCGTGATCGGCGCTGGCGTAATCGGTCTGGAACTGGGTTCGGTATGGTCGCGTCTGGGCTCCGAAGTAGTTGTCCTGGAAGCTCTGGACACTTTCCTGATGGCAGCGGACACCGCTGTTTCCAAGGAAGCGCTGAAAACCCTGACCAAACAAGGTCTGGACATCAAGCTGGGCGCTCGCGTAACCGGTTCGAAAGTCAACGGCGACGAAGTCGTTGTTAACTACACCGATGCCAACGGCGAACAGACCATCACTTTCGACAAGCTGATCGTAGCCGTTGGTCGCCGTCCGGTGACCACTGATCTGCTGGCTGCCGACAGCGGCGTGACCCTCGACGAGCGCGGTTTTGTGCACGTTGACGATCACTGCGCCACCACCGTACCGGGCGTTTTCGCCATCGGTGACGTGGTTCGCGGCATGATGCTGGCTCACAAGGCATCGGAAGAAGGCATCATGGTTGTCGAGCGCATCAAGGGCCACAAAGCCCAGATGAACTATGACCTGATCCCTTCGGTTATTTATACTCACCCGGAAATCGCGTGGGTTGGCAAAACCGAGCAGGCCTTGAAAGCTGAAGGCGTTGAAGTTAACGTCGGCACCTTCCCGTTCGCCGCTTCCGGCCGTGCCATGGCCGCCAACGATACCGGTGGTTTCGTCAAGGTCATCGCTGATGCCAAGACTGACCGCGTATTGGGCGTGCACGTGATTGGCCCGAGCGCTGCAGAACTGGTTCAGCAGGGCGCGATCGGTATGGAATTCGGCACCAGCGCTGAAGACCTGGGCATGATGGTTTTCTCCCATCCGACCCTGTCTGAAGCCTTGCACGAAGCTGCTCTGGCTGTGAATGGCGGCGCCATCCACATTGCCAACCGCAAGAAGCGTTAACAGACAATAAGAAACCACGGCGGTAACGGCCCGTCGTGAGCCTTGCGAGCAAGTCTCACCGCGGAATGTCCGCTGGACGCAGTCTTGCGTAGCTGCACCGGGTATCCGGAAAGGCTACGCAAGCAGCAGTCACAGGTGGCGCGGCACTCATAAAGAGCGCAGCGCCGAATGCGCAGTACCTAACGAAGACGGTAAAAAGCATGAATCTTCACGAGTATCAGGGTAAGCAGCTGTTCGCTGAATACGGCCTGCCAGTTTCCACTGGTTACGCAGTAGACACCCCGGAAGCAGCAGCAGAAGCTTGCGACAAAATCGGCGGCAGCGAGTGGGTTGTCAAAGCCCAGGTCCACGCCGGTGGTCGCGGTAAAGCGGGCGGCGTCAAGCTGGTTCGCAGCAAAGAAGACGCCAAAGCCTTCGCACAGCAGTGGCTGGGCAAGCGTCTGGTGACTTACCAGACTGACGCCAATGGCCAGCCAGTCACCAAGATCCTGGTTGAATCGTGCACTGATATCGCTAAAGAGCTGTACCTGGGCGCTGTCGTTGACCGTTCGAGCCGTCGCATCGTGTTCATGGCTTCCACCGAAGGTGGCGTGGACATCGAGAAAATCGCTCACGACACTCCAGAAAAAATTCTGAAAGCCACTATCGATCCACTGGTTGGCGCTCAGCCATTCCAGGGTCGCGAGCTGGCATTCCAGCTGGGTCTGGAAGGCAAGCAGGTTGCTCAGTTCGCCAAGATCTTCGTAGGTCTGGCCAAGCTGTTCAAGGATCACGACCTGGCTCTGCTGGAAGTGAACCCGCTGGTGATCAAGGCTGACGGCGATCTGCACTGCCTGGACGCCAAGATCAACATCGACGCCAACGCAATGTACCGTCAGCCTAAGCTGAAGACTTTCCACGATCCGTCGCAAGACGATCCGCGCGAAGCGCACGCTGCCAAGTTCGAACTGAACTACGTAGCACTGGAAGGCAACATCGGCTGCATGGTCAACGGTGCTGGCCTGGCCATGGGTACCATGGACATCGTCAACCTGCACGGCGGCAAGCCAGCCAACTTCCTCGACGTAGGTGGTGGTGCTACCAAAGAACGCGTTACCGAAGCATTCAAAATCATTCTGTCCGACACCAACGTCGCTGCAGTACTGGTTAACATCTTCGGCGGCATCGTTCGCTGCGACATGATTGCCGAAGGCATCATCGGCGCCGTGAAAGAAGTCGGCGTGAAAATCCCGGTTGTTGTTCGCCTTGAAGGCAACAACGCTGAGCTGGGCGCTAAAGTACTGGCAGAAAGCGGTTTGAACATCATCGCTGCTACCAGCCTGACCGACGCTGCTCAACAAGTTGTCAAAGCTGCGGAGGGCAAATAATGAGCGTCCTGATCAATAAAGACACCAAAGTTATCTGCCAGGGTATTACCGGTTCGCAAGGTAGTTTCCACACCCAGCAAGCCATCGAATACGGCACCAAGATGGTGGGTGGCGTTACTCCTGGCAAAGGCGGCACCGAGCACCTGGGTCTGCCAGTGTTCAACACCGTCAAAGACGCAGTAGCTGCCACTGGCGCTACCGCCAGCGTGATCTACGTTCCGGCTCCTTTCTGCAAAGATTCGATCCTGGAAGCTGCTTTCGGCGGCATCAAGCTGATCGTCTGCATCACCGAAGGCATTCCTACCCTGGACATGCTGGACGCTAAAGTTAAGTGCGACGAGCTGGGCGTAGTCCTGATCGGCCCTAACTGCCCAGGCGTGATCACCCCAGGCGAATGCAAGATCGGCATCATGCCAGGTCACATTCACTTGCCAGGCAAGGTCGGTATCGTTTCGCGTTCCGGCACCCTGACCTACGAAGCTGTGAAGCAGACCACTGACGCCGGTTTCGGTCAGTCGACTTGCGTCGGTATCGGTGGTGACCCGATCCCGGGTTCGAACTTCATCGACATCCTGAAGCTGTTCCAGGAAGACCCGAAGACCGAAGCGATCGTAATGATCGGCGAGATCGGCGGTTCGGCTGAAGAAGAAGCGGCTGCCTACATCAAGGCACACGTGACCAAGCCGGTTGTTTCCTACATCGCTGGTGTGACTGCTCCTCCGGGCAAGCGCATGGGCCATGCTGGCGCAATCATCTCTGGCGGCAAAGGCACTGCAGACGAGAAATTCGCTGCACTGCAAGACGCAGGCGTTAAAACCGTGCGTTCGCTGGCAGACATCGGCAAGGCCCTGGCCGAGCTGACTGGTTGGGCTGTCAAGTAAGCCTCGCGCTTAGCTGACGCTTCACCAAACAAAGGCCACCTTCGGGTGGCCTTTGTCGTTTCTGGCATTTAGAGGGATAGGAGGACTCTGTGGCGAGGGGATTTATCCCCGATGGGCTGCGAAGCGGCCCCAGACCCGATGTATCCAGCCAATCGAAAAGCGCTAGAAGTTCTCAATCAGGGCTGCTTCGCACCCCAACGGGGCGGTGCGACGTTTCGCTAAATCCCCTCGCCACAGGGGTCGGGCTCTACCTACAGAGTTCCCTGTAGGAAAAATAGATACGTAAACGCGACACAGCAACGTCGCGTATCGGATAGTTCGCCCCCAAACAGTGCGTTTGTCAGACAAATTCGTTAGGCTAGCAGCCATTTTTGCGTCTGCCGCCCACAAGGCATGCAACGCGCTAAACGGGTTGATCCCATACGGGTCGACAGCATTTCCCTAACCCCACAGGGAAATCCCCTCCTAAATTCCGATTCAGAGTGTGGTTTCCTTAATGAAAGTTTTGAAAGGTCAGGACATCCTGGCACTTGGTTTTATGACATTTGCCCTGTTCGTCGGGGCTGGTAATATCATCTTCCCGCCTATCGTCGGTTTGCAGGCCGGACCACACGTCTGGATGGCGGCGCTGGGCTTTCTGATCACCGCGGTCGGTTTGCCGGTGATCACCGTTGTTGCACTGGCCAAGGTCGGTGGGGCGATGGATGCGCTGAGCAGCCCGATCGGCAAGATCGCTGGCGGCATTCTGGCTGCCGCGTGCTATCTGGCGGTCGGTCCGCTGTTCGCGACACCGCGCACCGCGACCGTGTCGTTTGAAGTGGGCCTGGCGCCGCTGACCGGCGAAAGCCCGCTGGCGCTGTTCCTCTACAGCTCGGTGTACTTCCTGCTGGTGTTCTTCATCTCGCTCTACCCGGGCCGTTTGCTGGACACCGTCGGGCGCTTCCTTGCACCGCTGAAGATCATCGCGCTGGCGGTACTGGGCATCGCTGCATTCGCCCTGCCGGCTGGTGACATCGGTCAAGGCACTGCGGAATACGTGGCGGCACCGTTCTCCCAGGGGTTCATCAATGGTTACCTGACCATGGATACTCTTGGCGCTCTGGTGTTCGGTATCGTCATCGTCAACGCGATCCGCTCCCGTGGCGTCGAGTCGCCTGCGCTGATCACCCGTTACGCGATCATCGCCGGGTTGATTGCCGGTGTCGGTCTGGCGCTGGTGTATGTCAGCCTGTTCCGCCTCGGATCCGGCAGTCATGAAGTGGCGGTCGGTGCGACTAACGGCGCGGCGGTCCTGCACGCTTATGTGCAACACACCTTCGGTTCGCTGGGCAGTGGTTTCCTCGCGGTGCTGATCTCGCTGGCATGCCTTGTGACGGCGGTTGGTCTGACCTGCGCCTGTGCCGAATACTTCAGCCGTGTGGTGCCGCTGTCCTACAAGACGCTGGTGATCATCCTGGCCGCGTTCTCGCTGCTGGTGTCCAACCTGGGCCTGACCAAGCTTATTGCGTTCTCGATCCCGGTGCTCACCGCGATCTATCCGCCGTGCATCGTGCTGGTGGCGCTGAGCTTCTGCAAAGACTTCTGGCATGAACATGGGCGCATTCTCGGCCCGGTGATGCTGGTGTCGTTCCTGTTTGGCACCATCGATGCGCTGAAAGGTGCTGGTCTCGCTGACTGGATGCCTTCGCAATTGTCCCACCTGCCGCTGAGCGAGCAAGGTCTGGCATGGCTGGTGCCGTGCGTGATGACCCTGGTCGTCGCAGTCATCTGCGATCGCCTGCTGGGCAAACGCAGCGAAGCCATTGCTTAAAGCCTCGTGACCCGCCACAAGCGGGTCTTGAACGCTTAAACAGAAATGCCCCGTATCAATCGATACGGGGCATTTTTTATGGGCGTCAGGCAGTGTCTTTTTCCTTGAGCTAGCGTCGAAGCAACTGCATCGCTTTTATGCAGGCTCACCCCCACAGGTCCCGTGTTCACACTCCACAAGGAATTGCATGTCGTTCATCCAAGCCAACCTGATCCATCTGCTCGCGGCACTCTGGTTTGTCATCTGCTGGGGCGGCTATACCCGCTACGCCAGCTGGAAGGCTCGTGACACCGCGTGTCTGGCCAGCGTGTTGCACCTGTACCGTGAAGACTGGATGCGCCGCATGTTGCTGCGCGACAACCGCATTGCCGACGCCAGCGTGATCGGCAATCTGGAGCGCAACGCCTCGTTCTTCGCTTCCAGTACCCTGATTATCCTTGCCGGTATTCTCACCGTGCTCGGTGCATCCGAGCGGGCGGTGTCGTTGTTGGCTGATATCCCCATGGTGCAGCAGGCCTCGCAAGGTATGTCGGAGATCAAGTTGCTGTGCCTGGCGCTGGTTTTCGTCTATGCGTTCTTCACATTCAGTTGGTGCATGCGTCAGTACAACTTTGCCGCCGTGCTAGTGGGGTCGGCGCCGATGGTGGGTGAGCGGCACGTATCGGAGCAGGAGCGCAAGGCGTTCGCGTCACGGGCGGCCCGGGTGATTTCCATGGCGGCCAACCAGTTCAACTTCGGTCTGCGCTCCTATTATTTCGGCATGACCATGCTGGCTTGGTTCGTCAGCCCGTGGCTGTTCATGCTGATGAGTGCTGGCGTGGTGCTGGTGTTGTATCGCCGCGAGTTTCATTCCGACGTTCTTGATGTAATGGTCTATACCCCTACAGAGGCGCCCATTCCCGAGGCGAGCAAAGAGGTCGTTTGATGAGTATTCCGTTCTGGTGTGTGTTTATCAGTGCACTGTTGATCTATATCGCGCGCCTGCCGGTGGGCAAGGCCATGAAAGAGCAGGGCGGTTACAACAACCACTTGCCACGCCAACAGCAGGCGCAACTCACCGGTTATGGGGCGAGGGCGCTGGCGGCGCACCAGAACAGTATCGAGGCGTTCATCTTGTTCGCAGTCGGTGTGCTGATGGCGCATACCACGCAAACCAAGGGATGGTTGATCGATGCCTTGGCGATCACTTTTGTTATCGCCCGGATTATCTATTTGTGGTTCTACCTGGCTGATCTTCACAAGCTGCGCAGCCTGGTCTGGTTAGTTGGCTTAGTGTGTTCGTTGCTGCTGATGATTAGTCCGACTTTTAGAACAGTTTTGCTCTAACCGGGCATTACCGAAAAATGACAGGCAAAAGAAAACCCGCACCAGGCGGGTTTTCTTTTTTGAGCAGCAGAAGCGAATTATTGCTTCTTGGCTGCTTCGTCTGCGGCGGCTGCGTTCGATTCAGCCTGATCTTTGGCTGCTTCGGCGTTTTCTTTCGCCGCGTCGTTCACTTTATTCTGAGCTTCGTTCATTTTTTCCTGAGCTTGCTCGGCATGTTGGTTGGCATCTTGAGCTTTGTCCTCGGATTTTTTATCGCAGGCAGCGAGACCGAGGGAAGCGGTCAACATCAAGGCAATAGCTAAAGTCTTACGCATGGGGTGTTTCTCCTTATGGAAAATAACTACTGGCCTTAAGAACGTTGCCCGCAACGTTAAGTTCCTCATTTCTTTCAGATATATAAGTTTGTTTTTACACGGAACTTTTGTTGCATTTGTTACTACTGGCACAAGGCTCTAACGAGAGTAATTATCAAATGGCCGAAAACCCCGTTTTTGAGCGTGCGACGCGATTTCTATCGGCGTTGCGCCACTGTCAGGTATTGGGTCTGAGGGTGCACAGCGCCTCCAGTGAAGGCCTTACGGTGATCCTGCCGTACAGTCCGAAAATCGTCGGAAATCCGCAGACTGGCGTCATTCACGGTGGGGCGATCACCTCGCTGATGGATACGGCCTGCGGCATGTCCACGCTGTGCGTGCTGCCCGAATTCGAGGTCTGTCCGACCCTCGACTTGCGCATCGACTACATGCACGCCGCCGAGCCTGACAAGGATGTCTACGGCTTCGCCCAGTGCTATCGGGTCACGACTGATGTGATCTTTGCCCGCGGCTTTGCCTATCAGGATGATCCTGAGCAGCCGATCGCCCATGTCGTCGGCACCTTCATGCGCATGGGCAAAAATATAAAAGGCACCAAAGGTTTCGGCGGCGCAATAAGGGGAGAAGGTCAATGAGCAACGAACTCAAGGATCAACTGCAACAAGCCCATGCACAAGGCGACTATGCACCGTTGCTGAAACTGATCCCGTATGCCGGACTGATCGGCATTGAATGCTCACGCGTCGGTGACGAGTTGCTGTTCAAGCTGCCGGCAAACAAGGACAACATTGGTAACCCTTTATTGCCGGCGATTCACGGCGGTGTGATCGCCGGGTTCATGGAGCTGGCGGCGGCCCTGCACTTGCTTATCTTCATCGGGACACCGGGGGGGCCGAAAATCATCGACTTCTCTCTCGATTACCTGCGCGCCGGGCAATTTCGCGACACATGGGCCAAATGTCAGGTGTGCCGCCAGGGGCGGCGGGTGGCGAACGTGGCGGTCACGGCCTGGCAAAGCACCGAAGGCGAACCGATTGCCACTGCCCGCGCGCACTTCAAAATTGAAGAGCCCTTGAAATCCTGAACACTGCCCCAAACTCTGATGACAACCCGCCGTCGACCATTTGGGTCGCGGCCACTGCCATCTGATTGGAGTTTGATGACCATGAGTGTGGAAACTCAAAAGGAAACCCTGGGCTTCCAGACCGAGGTAAAGCAGCTGCTGCACCTCATGATCCATTCGCTGTATTCCAACAAGGAAATCTTCCTTCGCGAATTGATCTCGAACGCCTCTGACGCTGTCGACAAGCTGCGCTTCGAAGCCCTGGCCAAGCCTGAGTTGCTCGAAGGCGGCGCTGATCTGAAAATCCGTGTGAGCTTCGACAAGGACGCCAAGACCGTCACCCTCGAAGACAACGGTATCGGCATGAACCGTGACGATGTGATCACCCACTTGGGGACCATCGCCAAGTCGGGCACCGCCGATTTCATGAAGAACCTGTCGGGCGATCAGAAGAAGGATTCGCACCTGATCGGTCAGTTCGGTGTGGGCTTCTACTCGGCCTTCATCGTTGCCGACCAGGTTGACGTGTACAGCCGTCGCGCCGGTACCCCGGCCAGCGAAGGCGTGCACTGGTCGTCGAAAGGCGAGGGCGAGTTCGAAGTCGCCACCATCGAAAAACCAGAGCGCGGCACCCGCATCGTCCTGCACCTGAAAGCGGCTGAAGACGAGTTCGCTGATGGCTGGCGCCTGCGCAACATTATCAAGAAGTACTCCGACCACATCGCTTTGCCAATCGAGCTGCCGAAAGAAGTGACGGCCGCCGAGGGTGAAGAGCAGCCAGCCGTTGAATGGGAAACCGTCAACCGCGCCAGCGCCCTGTGGACCCGTCCTCGCACTGAAGTGAAGGACGAGGAATACCAGGAGTTCTACAAACACATCGCTCACGACTTTGAGAATCCGTTGGCCTGGAGCCACAACAAAGTCGAAGGCAAGCTCGAATACAGCTCGCTGCTGTACGTGCCGGCCCGTGCACCGTTCGACCTGTATCAGCGTGAAGCGCCGAAAGGCCTGAAGCTCTACGTGCAACGTGTGTTCGTGATGGATCAGGCCGAGTCGTTCCTGCCGCTGTACCTGCGCTTCATCAAAGGCGTGGTCGATTCCAACGACCTGTCGCTGAACGTGTCGCGTGAGATCCTGCAGAAAGACCCGATCATCGATTCGATGAAGACCGCGCTGACCAAGCGTGTGCTCGACATGCTGGAAAAACTGGCGAAGAACGAGCCTGAGCAATACAAAGGCTTCTGGAAAAACTTCGGTCAGGTCATGAAAGAAGGCCCGGCAGAAGATTTCGCCAACAAGGAAAAAATTGCCGGTCTGCTGCGTTTCGCATCGACCAATGGCGACGACGGCGAGCAGATCGTCGGTCTGGCTGACTACCTGGCTCGCGCCAAGGAAGGTCAGGACAAGATCTACTACCTCACCGGCGAAACTTACGCGCAGGTCAAGAACAGCCCGCACCTGGAAGTCTTCCGCAAGAAAGGCATCGAAGTGCTGCTGCTGACCGACCGCATTGATGAGTGGCTGATGAGCTACCTCAGCGAGTTCGACGGCAAGACTTTTGTCGACGTGGCGCGCGGTGACCTCGATCTGGGCAACCTGGACTCGGAAGAGGACAAGAAGGCTGCAGAAGAAGTCGCCAAGTCCAAAGAAGGTCTGGTCGAGCGTCTGAAAACTGCGCTGGGCGATTCCGTGGCTGAAGTCCGCGTCTCCCATCGTTTGACCGATTCGCCGGCAATCCTTGCCATTGGCGAACAGGACCTGGGTCTGCAAATGCGTCAGATTCTCGAAGCCAGCGGTCAGAAGGTGCCGGATTCGAAGCCGATTTTCGAATTCAACCCGAGCCACCCGCTGATCGAGAAACTCGACGGCGAGCAGAGCGAAGAGCGTTTTGGCGACCTGTCGCACATCCTCTTCGATCAGGCAGCCCTGGCGGCTGGCGACAGCTTGAAGGATCCGGCCGCGTATGTGCGCCGTCTGAACAAGCTGCTGGTTGAACTGTCGGTTTAATCAAGTTGTAGAAAAACCCGCTTCGGCGGGTTTTTTCATTCTGGTGTTTAAGCAATCAGGAGTCAGAAATGAGCCAAGTCACTGTACGTTCCGTGATCTATCAGATTGACGGCCAGCCGTATGAAGGTCGTCTGGCGTTCGACGCCGAGCACAAAGGCGCGCGCCCGGGTCTGTTGATGGCGCCGAACTGGATGGGCGTCAGCGCCGGTGCCGAAGAGATCGCCAAGTCGGTGGCGGCCAAGGGCTATGTGGTGTTGATCGCTGACATTTACGGCCAGGCCGTGCGCCCGCAGAACGCCGATCAGGCTGGCGCGGCGATGATGCCGCTGAAGGATGACCGCGCATTGCTGCGCAAACGCATGCAGGCCGCTTTCGAGCAGTTGCAGAAGCAGGGTGAGGCGGCAGTCGATACCTCGAAACTGGCGGTGTTCGGTTTCTGCTTTGGCGGTTGCTGTGCGCTGGATCTGGCGCGCACCGGCGCGGCGGTGAAGGCGGCGGTGGCGTTCCACGGCACACTGGATTCGCCGAACCCGGCGGATGCGCAGAACATCAAAGGCTCGGTGCTGGTGCTGCATGGCGCTTCCGATCCGTTGGTGCCGAAAGAGCAGTTGCCGGCATTTGAAGACGAGATGAACGCCGCGAACGTCGATTGGCAGTTGCTGAGCTATGGCGGTGCGGTGCACTCGTTTACCGATCCACACGCCAATGTGCCGGGCAAGATGATGTATGACGAGAAGACCGCCAAGCGCGCATTCAAGTCGATGCATGATTTGCTGGATGAAGTGTTCAAGGGCTGATTCTGGTGACAGGCGCCCATTCTGTGGTGCCTGACCTGGCCTCATCGCGAGCAGGCTCACTCCTACAGTTGGAATGCGTTCCCCTGTAGGAGTGAGCCTGCTCGCGATGGCGATTTTTCAGGCGATACAAATCTCAGGGCAATTCAATCCGCTCAACTTCCCCCGGCACCGTCGGCCAATCCCCGGCCGCCCACTTGCGCCGTGCCTCATCAATCGCCGCCGGATCGCTCGCAACAAAATTCCAGTTGATCCGCCGAGGCCCGTCCAGCGGCGCGCCGCCGAATATCACGGCATGGGCATCGCTGTCGGCAAACAGGCTCATCTCTTCCCCGGCCGGCAACACTACCAGCGCATGCGGCTCGATCGCTTCGCCATTCAACTGCGCATCACCACTCAACACATACACCGCACGTTCTTCATGCTCGGTGGGGATCAGCAGCGTGGTCGCGGTTTGCATCTTCACTTCGGCGTACAGCGTAGGAGAAAGCACCGGCACCGGTGATTCCAGACAAAAGCCTGACCCGGCAATCATGCGAATTTGCACGCCAAGGTTATCGCTGACCGGCAAGGTCGCTGCCGGGTGATGGCTGTAGTGCCCCGGGCCGTGTTCGTGATCCTTGGGCGAGGCCAGCCAGATTTGCAGGCCGTGCATCGTGAAGCTCTGATCCCACAGCGGCTCAGGCGTGCGTTCAACATGAGCGATGGCGCTGCCGGCGGTCATCCAGCTGACATCGCCGGCGCTGACCACCTGATCGGAGCCGAGGCTGTCCTTGTGCTGGATTTGCCCTGCGAACAAGTACGTGAGGGTCGACAGACCAATGTGCGGGTGCTGTCGGATATTCATGCCTTTGCCGGTCGGATAAACCGTTTCGAGCATGTGGTCGAAAAACACGAAAGGCCCGACGCTGCGACATTTGGCTGACGGCAACGGGCGCAGAATCGGCTGGCCTTCGACGTCTTCGGCGCGCGGGCGGATGATCAGGGGTTGCGTGTCCATGGTGCATTCCAGGCTGAGCGGGTGATGCCAGAAGCATAACCCGCCGCTGGCGCTGTGGTGATTACTGGCTGTCAAAGCCTTGTGGGGCGTGGGTTTCGATGGTCACTTCGCTGGTGGTCATCAGCTTGTGGATCGGGCAACGGTCGGCGACGCGCAGCAATTCTTCACGCTGGGCATCAGTGAGCACGCCTTTCAGAGTAAGGGTGACGTGCAGGGCGTACTTGCCTTTCTGCTCCTCACTGTTGTCGCGTTTCACTTCGACACCCACGCCGGTCAACGGGATGTCTTTCTTTTTTGCGTACATCTTCAGAGTCAGGGCCTTGCAGGCACCGAGGGCGGCGTCGAAGTAATCGTGGGGCTCAGGTGCCGAGCCTTCGCCACCGGCAGATTTCGGTACGTCGGCAAACAGTTCGTGGTCATCAATCTGTACGGTGTGACGAAAACCTTCAGCGGAGACGGTATTGACGGTAACAGTCATGTGAACCTCGCAAGCAGTAGGAAAAGTCGTTCGATCAAAAAAGACCTTGAAGTTATAGAGCATTCCCACCGGCACGCGTTCCACTTTCCTGCGGGATGAACCCTTGTCGTCAGGGCGGGGTCTAGGCTATGCCTACTTGTCGGAGATTAATTGTGTCCCTGTTTCGTTTGAGTCTCGCCTGCCTCCTGGTGTTCGCCGGTCATGTCAGCGCCCGCGAATACACCTACAGCGATGCACACCTGCACTACGTGGATTTTTTCCAGGAAACTGCCGGCATGGCGAAACTGCTGACGGCGATGAAGGAAAGCTCAGTCGAGCACGTGATGATTTCCGGCATCCCTGTGGCGAAAAAGTGGCATGAAGACGAGCCCAAGCGCCCGCGTTATTACGCCGGCGATGACGCTGATGCCTATTGGTACAGCGCCACCGACGTGATCGTCGCCGATGCGGTGCAAAAACTGACGCCTGAGCAGCGCCGGTACTTTCATCCATTTCTTTCCGGCTTCAACCCCAACGACAAGAACTCCGCCGCGCACATTCAGCGCATGCTCGATCTGTATCCGGGATTGTGGCAAGGCATTGGCGAAGTGTTTACCCGGCATGACGACCTGACGGCGCTCACCGCTGGTGACACGCCGCGCGCCAACAATGAGGCGATGACCAGGATTTATCACCTGGCGGCGGAAAATGACCTGCCAGTGATGCTGCACTCCAACATCACCTCCAAGCGTGAGAAAAATCCGCTGTATTTGCAGGAAATCGAAGAACCGCTGCGCAATCACCCGCACACCCGGTTCATCTGGGCCCACGCCGGTACCAGTGCCGAGATCCATCGGCATCAGACGCAACTGGACTTTCTCCTGCCCACCCTCAAGCGGATGCTTGAGGCTTACCCGAATCTGTAGTCGACCTGTCGTGGAGCATGCTCACGCCCTATCTGCTGGACGAACAGGGCAAGCCGCGTGCGGAATGGTTGGCGCTGGTGGAGAAATATCCGGAGCGTTTCATGCTCGGTTCGGACGTCGTAGGGCGTTTCAACAAGCTCGGTCAGGAAATGCACAGCTTCACCCCATTCCTTGATGCGTTGCCGGAAGACGTCGCCCGTAAAGTGGCGCGGGACAACTTTCTGGCGATCTTGCCGCGAACGGAGTTCAAGTCCGGCAAAACCACGCTGAATCGTTAATGCCGAGCGTTCGAAGTATTAAGGCCTTTTGATATCACTTTTTCGTCTTACGCAAATTCTCGCCGGGCCGATACCTTCTACAGCAACCAGCTGCAGGGTTGATGCAGCGCTTTTGGAAGGAACCAGAGCAATGAGTATCCGTAGTCTCAATATTGCCCCGCGCGCCGGATTGGGTTTTGGTCTGTTGGCCCTGATGGTATTTGCCCTCGGCGCGTTCGCCCTGCTGCAAATGTCGAACATGCGCGCGCAGTCCGATGAGGTCGACAACAACTGGCTGCCGAGTGTGATGGCCGTCGGCGAGATGAGTCAGGACATGTTGCGCCTACGGGCGTTGACCATGCGCCTGTTGCTCAATCGCGATCCGCAGGCGTTGGCGCAGAACGTCGCCAAGCTCAATGAACTGCGCGGCGTGCTGAGTGAAGCCCAACAGCGTTATGACGTGCTGATCGTGCTGCTCGAGGAGCGCAAGCTGTTTGATCGCTTCAAGGTCGCCGAGCACAAGTACCTGGAGTTTCAGGCGCAAGTCATGCAGCTGTCTGCGCAGAATCGAGTGGAAGAAGCCGCAGCGATTCTCAATGGAGAAATGAGCCCGTTGGCCGACGACATGGCGGTCACCTTGAAAGAGCTTGTCGAACTCAATAAGCACAATGCCAACCTGGCCACTGAAGCTGCGCGGCTGGTGTTCACCCATTCGCGGGTGTGGGTCGGGGTCATGATCGGTGTCACGGCGTTGATCACCATCGGTCTGGCGCTGCTGTTGACCCGCAGCATCGTGCTACCGCTGGCGCAATCGTTGGGTGTGGCGGAAGTGGTGGCGGGCGGCGATCTGACTGGCGACATCAATATCTCCGGCAAGGACGAACCGGCGCGGCTGCTGCACGCGCTGAAAAGCATGCAGCACAATCTGCGTGACACCATCCGGCAGATTTCGGAGTCCTCCAGCCAACTGGCCTCGGCTTCGGAAGAGCTGAGCTGCGTTACCGAAGACGCCACGCGCGGATTGCATCAACAGAGTCTGGAAATCGAGCAAGCGGCCACGGCGGTGAATCAGATGACGGCGGCGGTGGAAGAGGTGGCCAGCAACGCGGTGGCGACCTCCGAGGCCTCGCGTGAATCCGATCGGATTGCCCAGCACGGTCGCGAGCAGGTGCAGCAGACGGTGTCGTCGATTGAGCTCCTGGCTGAGGATGTCACCAGCAATGCCAGTCAGGTGGAAGACCTGGCACAGAAGGTTCATGGCATCAGCAAAGTGCTGGACGTGATTCGCTCGATTGCCGAGCAGACTAATCTGCTGGCGTTGAACGCGGCGATTGAAGCGGCGCGGGCTGGTGATGCCGGGCGTGGGTTTGCGGTGGTGGCGGATGAGGTGAGGGCGCTGGCGCATCGCACGCAGCAATCGACGCAGGAAATCGAGCAGATGATTGGCGGCATTCAGCAAGGCACCGATTCGGCGGTCAGTTCGATGCAGCAGAGTAATGTTCGGGCGCGTTCGACGCTGGAGCTGGCCAAGGCTGCCGGGACTGCGCTGGAGGAGATTGCTTCGGCGTTTACGCTGATCAATGAGCGCAATCTGGTGATCGCCAGTGCTTCTGAGGAGCAGGCGGCGGTGGCGCGTGAGGTGGATCGCAATCTGATGAATATTCGTGATCTGGCGATGCAGACGTCGGCGGGGGCGAATCAGACCAGTGCGGCGAGTCAGGAGCTATCGCGGTTGGCGGTGGATTTGAACAACATGGTGGCCAAATTCTCGGTCTGAAATGCACCCCTGTAGGAGCTGCGGCACGCTGCGATCTTTTGATCCTGTTTTTTTAGATCAAAAGATCGCAGCGTGCCGCAGCTCCTACAGGAGGCGTGTTGCAGGCGAAAAAAAGCCCCGCATTTCGCGGGGCTTTTTGATATCGCGGCGGATCAGCTGCCTTTGACAGCCTTGCCGTTGACCGTACCGTCCTGGAGCATGATGTTGTACTCCTTGCCGTCGGTTTCAACCTGTTGCAGGCGGACCAGCAGGTAATCCCAATCCTTGGCGAACCAGAGGACGGTGGTGCGCTTGCTTTGTGTCGGGTCGCGCACGCGCTCGACCTTGATTGCGTCGATCTTGCCAGCCTTGGTCTCGACTTTTTCCGAGCCCAGTACGCGGAAGTCGTAGGTGTCGACTTCGCCGTCATCGACCACTTGATAGCTCATGGTCTTCTTGCCGGCTGCCACGTCATGTTGCAGTGCCAGTTGATAGGTCGACTTGTCGACCATGCCACGGTTCAGCGGGATTTTCACCGCGTCGCCACGGTCGGTGCCGGTGACCATTTTGCTGTTCCAGTCGAAATCCAGATCAGCTTTCTTGGCTTTGCCCAGACCGCCACGTTCAAAGTGGTAGGACTGCGGCAGCAAGGTGTCCTTGTCCAGGGTCAGGGTGCTTTCTTCACTCAGGCTGGCGATCATCATCGATGCCTTGAAGCTGAGTTTCCAGACGCCGTTGGCTTCCTTGGTCAGGCTGCGTTCAGCGGTGCCGCTCATGGGCAACTGCTTCCAGTCGGCGGTGTAGCTGGCGGAGAACGGTTGAAGGTCTGCAGCCTGCGCGAAAGGCAGGGCGAGCAGTGCGCAAGCGAAGAGCAGGGCGCGACGCATAATATCTCCTAGTGTCGAATCAAGTGGCCGCTGGCCGCGAGTAACTGGCCATCCAGTAAAGCACCTTGCTCACCGAGTGCCAGTCGCCCTTCGGCAAACCAGCGTACTGCCATCGGATAGATCAGGTGTTCCTGAACATGCACTCGCTGCGCCAGACTCTGCGGCGTGTCGTGCAACTCTACCGGTAATACTGCCTGTACGACCAGTGGTCCGCCATCGAGTTCCTCGGTGACGAAGTGTACGGAGCAGCCGTGTTCCGTGTCGCCGGCCTCCAGCGCGCGCTGATGAGTGTGTAACCCTTTGTATTTGGGCAGCAGCGACGGATGGATGTTGAGCAGGCGACCCTGATAGTGGCGAACGAAGTCAGCGCTGAGAATGCGCATGAAACCGGCCAGTACCACGAGCTTCGGATTGAATTCGTCGATCAGTTCGATCAGGGCAGCGTCGAAGGCCTCGCGACCTTCGAATGCCTTGTGATCCAGCGAGCGGGTGGCGATACCCGCGTCACTGGCGCGTTGCAGGCCGTAGGCGTCGGCGCGGTTGGAAATCACCGCAGCGATGCGAACCGGGCTGTCGCCGGTCCGCGTGCTGTCGATCAAGGCCTGCAAGTTACTGCCGGTGCCGGACAACAGCACCACGACATCACAGGTTGCGGACATTAATGAGCCTTAAGGTTTTTCAGCTCGACCTGATCAGCGCCTTCAGCGGCTACGGCGATCTGGCCGATGACCCAAGGTTGCTCGCCAGCGTCACGCAGGGTGTTCAGGGCGACTTCAACGTGCTCCTGAGCCACACAGATGACCATGCCGACGCCGCAGTTCAGGACGCGGTGCATTTCGGTCTCGTCAACGTTGCCTTGCTCTTGCAGCCAGTCGAAGACGGCCGGGCGAGTCCAGCTGGCCACGTCAACCACGGCCTGAGCGCCTTTTGGCAGAACGCGCGGGATGTTGTCGAGCAGGCCGCCACCGGTGATGTGGGCCATGGCCTTGACGGCGCCGGTGTCCTTGATCAGCTTGAGCAGCGGCTTCACGTAGATGCGGGTCGGGGCCATCAGCAGGTCGGTCAGCGGTTTGCCGTCGAGCTGGATGGTTTCGATGTCGGCACCGGACACTTCGATGATCTTGCGGATCAGCGAGTAGCCGTTGGAGTGCGGGCCGGACGAAGGCAGCGCGATCAGCGCGTCACCGGTGGCGACTTTCGAGCCGTCGATGATTTCAGCTTTTTCCACGACGCCGACGCAGAAACCGGCCAGGTCGTAGTCTTCGCCTTCGTACATGCCTGGCATTTCAGCGGTTTCGCCGCCGACCAGCGAGCAGCCGGACAGTTCGCAGCCAGCGCCGATGCCGGTTACAACCTGGGCAGCGGTGTCGACGTTGAGTTTGCCGGTGGCGTAGTAGTCGAGGAAGAACAGTGGCTCAGCGCCGCAAACGACGAGGTCGTTCACGCACATCGCAACCAGGTCGATACCGATGCTGTCGTGCTTGTTCAGGTTCAGCGCCAGACGCAGCTTGGTGCCGACGCCGTCGGTGCCGGAAACCAGTACAGGCTGCTTGTAGCCGGCCGGGATTTCGCAGAGGGCGCCGAAACCGCCCAGGCCGCCCATGACTTCCGGGCGCGCAGTGCGCTTGGCGACGCTCTTGATGCGTTCGACCAATGCTTCACCGGCGTCGATGTCTACACCGGCGTCCTTGTAGCTCAGGGAGGGTTGCTTGCTCATGATCCAGGCCTTTAGGGGAGGGGATTCAGGGGTAACGACCGAGTTCAGCGGGAACATCGAAATCGAGAGGGCGATGGCCTCACGCGAGTTTCGAGGTGCCCGGCTGTTGCCGGTCTGCGAAGGCGCGCGATTTTATCAGGCTTGAGGGGCAGCGGCCATCCTCGCACCGACGGGCAGGGGCATATCGGTGGAAATTTTTTGCAATTGAGGCCCTTGGCTGCCTGTATAAGGTGTGGCAATTAACCGTCTATCGTTATCACTGTGCAAAAACTTACCGCCGCCGTGTGAATGTTTTGCATCGGCCAAGGGTCACAGCCTTGCTAAACCGGTTCACGCGGCCTGTTCCAGCCGCTCCTGTCGACGGGAATTTTCCATGCGTTTTTGTAAATTGTTGTTTGTGGGCTGTTTGTCTGTGGTCAGCCTGGCAAGTCATGCCGAAAACCTCAAAGGCCTCTATCAAGTGCGTGAGCCGGTCCACGGCCAGGCACCGGAAGAGCGTGATCGCGCCACCCAGGCTGCGCTGGATACGCTGGTGCTGCGCCTGACCGGTGATCCAAAAGCCCCGCAGAATCCCGGGCTGGCGGCGATTCGCAAAGATCCGCAGCAGATCATCAGCCAGTTCGGTTTTGATGCCGGGCCGCCGGAAGTGCTGAAGGTCGATTTCGACCCGAACACCACCGAGCAGGCCCTGCGCCGCGCCGGGTTGTCCTTGTGGGGCGCCAGTCGGCCGTCGATTCTGAGCTGGTGGCTGAACGATTCAACCGAAGGTTCAAGCCTGGTCGGTGACGGTCAATCCGCTGCCGCACCGTTGCGGGCGGCGGCTCAGCACCGAGGTTTGCCGCTGCGTTTGCCGCTGGCGGACCTGAGTGAGCAACTGGTCGCCACCGCGCCGGCATTGGAAGGTAGTGATCCGGCACCGTTGCGCGCGGCTTCGGAGCGCTACAGCGCAGATGCCTTGCTGGCCGTGCATGCGCGGGAAGAGGGCGGGCAGTGGCAGGCCAAATGGCACTTGTGGCTGGGCGATCAAAAAGAAGCGGGCAACGTGCAGGGCGCCGATCAGGCCGCCGTGGCCGATGCGGTGATGCTGGCGGTGGCCGAGCGTCTGGCGCCACGTTTTGTTGCCAAGCCCGGGGCTTCAGGGCAACAGACCCTGGAAGTGCAGGGCATGAATCTTGAGCGCTATGCGACGCTGCTGCGGTTACTCGAACCGTTCGGCATGCGTCTGCAAAGTGTCGATGGCGATCGCATCGTCTATCGGGTCAATGGCAGTGCCGATCAGATGCGTGCGCAGTTGTCGCTGGCGAAGTTGCAAGAGCTGCCCGCCGAAGCGCCAGCGCCAGTGGCGGCGCCACAGCCAACAGTAGCGGGTGCTCCGCCTGTTGCAGCGCCGGCCCCGACACCGGCGGCACCGTCGTTGCGGTTTCGTTGGTAAGTCTTTCCTTATATAGAAGCATCAGGAGTGGTACATGGCCGATTCGCGGCGTTGGTTCTGGCTCGGTGGGGTAGTCCTGCTTTGCGCGTTTGTATGGTTGCTGCATCCGATCCTCACGCCGTTTCTGGTGGCGCTGCTGCTGGCGTATCTGTTCGATCCGCTGGTGGATCGTCTGGAGCGGCTCGGTCTGTCGCGAACCTGGGGCGTGATCGCCGTGTTTGCCTTGTTCACCCTGATCGTCACGGCGCTGTTGCTGGTGCTGGTGCCGATGCTCGCCAAACAGTTGCTGCGCCTGTACGAACTGGCGCCGCAGATGCTCGACTGGTTGCAGCATACGGCGTTGCCGTGGGCGCAGGCGAAGCTCGGATTGGCGGATGGCTTCTGGAAATTCGACAAGGTCAAAGCGGCAATCAGCGAGCACATGGGCCAGACCACTGACATCGTCAGTGTGGTGCTGAGTCAGGCAACGGCTTCGAGCCTGGCGCTGATCGGCTGGCTGGCCAATCTGGTGCTGATCCCGGTGGTGAGTTTCTACCTGCTGCGCGACTGGGACGTGATGATGGCGAAGATTCGCAGCCTGCTGCCGCGTGATCGTGAAGCGACCATCGTGTCGCTGGCTGGCGAATGCCATGAAGTGCTCGGGGCATTTGTGCGCGGTCAGTTGCTGGTGATGTTGGCGCTGGGTGTGATCTACGCCGCGGGACTGATGATTGTCGGTCTTGAGTTGGGGCTGTTGATCGGCCTGATCGCGGGCCTCGCGGCGATCGTGCCGTACATGGGCTTCGTGATCGGTATTGGCGCGGCACTGATTGCCGGGTTGTTCCAGTTCGGCGGGGACCTTTACCCGATGATCGGGATTGTCGCGGTGTTCATGGTCGGGCAAGCGCTGGAAGGCATGGTGTTGACGCCTTTGCTGGTGGGGGACCGGATTGGTCTGCACCCGGTGGCGGTGATCTTTGCGATTCTGGCCGGTGGCGAGCTGTTCGGGTTTACCGGTGTCCTGCTGGCGCTGCCGGTGGCGGCGGTGATCATGGTGCTGGTGCGCCACGTACACGACTTGTACAAGGACTCCGACATCTATAGCGGGGCGGACGAGCCTGAGTTGTAATGACAGTGACGGCCACCCGGGGAATCGCCGGGTTGGCCCGTGTCGTGCAGGTGTTGGCGTCAGAGAATCTGTCATAAAACCAGTGCGTTAACGCAAACCTTTGATTTGGCTGGACTCTGTCGCATTGTGCGCTTAGCTTCACGGGTATAAACTTCGCAAACTTTACACAGAGGCCACTAACGGTTCCTTGGGAACTGTTCAGTCAGCATGAAACCGATTCAGCTGCCCCTAGGTGTGCGTCTGCGTGACGACGCCACCTTCATCAACTACTACCCAGGCGCCAATGCCGCTGCACTCGGCTATGTCGAGCGCCTATGCGAAGCCGACGCCGGCTGGACAGAAAGCCTGATCTACCTGTGGGGCAAACACGGCGTAGGGCGTACGCATCTGTTGCAGGCCGCGTGCCTGCGTTTCGAGCAGATGGGCGAGCCGGCGGTGTATCTGCCGTTGGCCGAGTTGATGGATCGCGGTATCGAAATTCTCGACAACCTTGAGCAGTACGAACTGGTCTGTCTGGACGACTTGCAGGTGATTGCCGGCAAGGCGGACTGGGAAGAGGCGATGTTTCATCTGTTCAACCGTCTGCGTGACAGCGGTCGGCGCCTGCTGATCGCGGCTTCAACCTCGCCGCGTGAACTGCCGGTCAAGCTGGCGGACTTGAAATCGCGTCTGACCCTGGCGCTGATCTTTCAGATGCGTCCACTCTCCGATGAAGACAAATTACGTGCCTTGCAATTGCGCGCATCACGTCGCGGTCTGCACCTGACTGACGAAGTCGGGCATTTTATTTTGACTCGCGGCACCCGCAGCATGAGTGCGCTGTTTGACCTGCTCGAGCAGCTCGATCAGGCCTCGTTGCAGGCGCAACGCAAGCTCACCATTCCCTTCCTCAAAGAAACCCTCGGTTGGTAGCCATCCCTTTGGTTCTGCGGCTTTCAGCGTGTTTCGGCATATTTCAGGCGCCAGAAAATCCGCTTTCCTGCACGGTGTGCAGGCCGCGTATTCGTTCAAATGGGCTTAAGCGCTTAGATGTAAACGAGAAACCGAGAAGTCACAAAAAGATCGATTGAATTTGCAAATGAGGTCGATAGCGGGCATAGTCTCGGCTTCTTTACAACTATCAGCCACGGTCGTGCCCATGCTAAAGCGCTTCGCACCCCTCGTGCCTCTCGCACTCGTCACCCTGTTGTACGGTTGCGCTGCTCATTCTCCAGTTCAAGAGCAGCCTCAACAGGTTAAAAATTCTGCCACTGCCCAGTCTTCCGTTATTTACCAGGAAGAGCTGGACACCGAAAAAGAATTGTCGGACTTCAACGGCAACAAGCCTTACCAGCTTCCAGTTCTGGCCGACAGCATCCTCGAACGCGGCATGTCCCTGATCGGTACCCGTTACCGTTTCGGTGGTACCTCTGAAGCCGGTTTCGATTGCAGCGGTTTCATCGGTTACCTGTTCCGTGAGGAAGCCGGCATGAACCTGCCGCGCTCCACTCGCGAAATGATCAACGTTGACGCGCCGCTGGTATCGCGCAGCAACCTCGAGCCGGGTGACCTGCTGTTCTTCGCCACCAACGGTCGTCGCGGTCGTGTCAGTCACGCCGGGATCTACCTGGGTGACAACCAGTTCATTCACTCCAGCAGTCGTCGCAGCGGCGGTGTTCGCATCGACAGCCTGGGTGACAGCTACTGGAGCAAGACCTTCATCGAAGCCAAGCGTGCACTCGCCATGGCGCCGACCGTGGTCACCGCTCGCAAGTAATTCCCCCCGTTGTCGCCACGTCCGTGGCGACAACAAAGGTTCCCGGCAAGGGAGTAGACCTAGACTTTACAAGGTGAAGTTAAAGTCTTACTTGAAGTTTGCCGCGTAGCCGCTAGAATCCTGAATCTATATTGATGGCAAACCGCCTGCGTGCTCCGCAGGCGGTTTTGTTTTCTGTCCATCCGGCAGAGAAAGCCGCAGCCAGATCAGGATGTTCTGCTTATGACCATGTCGGCCCGCCTCGCATTGATCTTCTTCGCAGCGCTGCTCAGCGCTTGTGCCAGCCGTACACCGCCGCCTGCGCCTGTGGTTCGCGCGCCTGTCGTGTTCGGCCCCTCGCAATCGTTCTCGCCCGCTGCTGAAGACGTGCTGTTCCGCGCGCTTGGCCTGGTGGGTACGCCTTATCGCTGGGGTGGCAACACGCCGGATTCAGGGTTTGATTGCAGTGGACTCATCGGTTTTGTCTACCGTGATGCGGCGGGTATCTCTCTGCCGCGTTCCACTCGCGAGCTGATTGTGATGCAGGCGCCGAATGTCGGTAAGGAAGGCTTGCAGACGGGAGATCTGATTTTCTTCGCCACCAATGGCGGCTCGCAGGTCAGTCATGCGGGGATTTATGTCGGGGAAGGGCGCTTCGTGCATGCTCCGGCCACTGGCGGCACGGTGAAGCTGGACAGCTTGTCGAAGGCGTATTGGCAGAAGGCTTATCTGAGTGCCAAGCGGGTGCTGCAGCCTGAGCATCTGGCGCATAACCCATAATTCAAATTGCTCGACATCCAATGTAGGAGTGAGCCTGCTCGCGATAGCGGTTGATCAATCAACATTGATGTTGAATGTGACACCGTCATCGCGAGCAGGCTCACTCCTACAGTTGTTTTGTGCCAGGCAACAAGTTATTTGCTGGCAGACACCCGCCACACCTTGTTCCCCACGTCATCCGCCACCAGCAAACCACCTTGCTGGTCGATCACCACGCCCACCGGGCGACCCAGTGCATTCTCGTCCTTGTCGAGGAAACCGGTCAGCACATCCACCGGTGCGCCGTTTGGCTTGCCGCCGGTAAACGGCACGAAAATCACTTTATAACCACTGTGCGGTTTGCGGTTCCAGGAACCGTGCTGGCCAATGAACGCGCCTTCCTTGAACTGCGCTGGCAGCGTGTTGCCCTCGGCGAAGGTCAGGCCCAGCGACGCGGTATGCGGGCCGACCGCGTAATCCGGAGCAATGGCCTTGGCGACCAGGTCGAGGTTCTGCGGCGATACGCGCACATCGACATGCTGACCGTAGTAGCTGAACGGCCAGCCATAAAATCCACCGTCCTTGACCGAGGTGATGTAGTCCGGCACCAGGTCGCTGCCGATCTCGTCACGCTCGTTGACCGCCGTCCACAGCGCGCCGCTGGTGGGTTCCCAGGCCAGGCCGTTGGGGTTGCGAATGCCCGAGGCGAAAATCCGGTGATTACCGGTCGCCCGATCGACTTCCCAGATCGCGGCGCGACCTTCCTCTTTATCCAGACCGTTTTCGCCGACGTTGCTGTTCGAGCCGACAGTGACGTACAGCTTGTTGCCGTCCTTGCTGGCGATAACGTTCTTGGTCCAGTGATGATTCAGCGTACCGCCGGGCAGGTCCGTCACCTTGATCGGTTGCGACGTGATCTCGGTCGCGCCGGATTCGTAATGGAAGCGCAGCAGGCGATCGGTATCCGCCACATACAGATCGTTGCCGACCAGGGTCATGCCAAACGGCGAGTTGAGGTTCTGCAGGAACACCGTACGCGTCTCGGCGACACCGTCATGATCGGCATCACGCAGCAGGGTGATGCGATTCGGGCTCGGTACGCCTGCACCAGCCTTGCCCATGACTTTCTTCATCACCCAGCCGCGAATACCACTGCTGTCGTCTGGTTTCGGCGGGGCATTGGTTTCTGCCACCAGCACATCACCATTGGGCAACACGTAGAGCCAGCGTGGATGATCAAGGCCTTCGGCGAACGCAGCGACCTGTGTGCCTGCCGCAGCGGTCGGTTTGCCGCCCTCGGGCCAGCCGATCGCCGGGGCAATATTCACTGTCGGGATCAGGGTCTTGTTCGGTTCAGGCAATTTCGGTGACGGCCCGGTGCCGTCGGAAACTTGCAGGCTGGAGGATTCACCACAGGCGGCGAGCCCTCCGGCGAGGGCGATGACAAAAGCGAGCTGGGACTTGCGCATTACTGATCTTCCCTATGAATGCATTCCTAATCATAGAGGAGCGCGCAAGCCCGATGGTTCAACTGCTCAACTGCGGGCCTCTTTGAACAGCACGGCAATGCCCGGGTGATAGTTGCCGGCTTCGTTGCGCAACTTGCGGTAGGCGTAGGGGAAATACCAGGCGACGGCGCAGGTGTGTTCTTTTTGCAGATCGTCGACCATGTCTTGCAGTTCTTCGGGGCTGGCGCTGTGCTGGGCTTTTTGCGGGGCGACAAACAGGCAGCCGAGTTTGAGGTCGCTGGCAAAGCTGATGCGTTTGGCGTCGCTGGTGATCTCCAGCAGGGCTTGGGTCAGGTTGAGGTTGTTGACCCGTGGCCAGCGTTGCGTGGCCTGGATGTAAGCGCGGTCTTCGGCGCCAGCGAGAAACAGGTCGGCACGGGCATTGCGTTCGCCTTCTTCGTTTTGCTTGCGGGTGGCCGTCTGTTCCAGCGTCACCAGCTCGGCCATCCATGCCGCTGCCGAGAGCAAGCCGAGATTGGCTTTTTCGTCATGCCAGTAAGGCGTGTCGCTGTCGCCGCGCACGGCGTTGTAGCGGTCGATACAGTCAAACCAGCGTTCAAGCACCGGGCGCAGGAATTCCAGGCGCGGATTGCTGATGATCATGCCTTGCATCGTAATCATCCTTATTGTTGTGATGGCTTTTTCGAGAAAAGCATGGCTCTTTGATATCACTTGTTTCAGCATGGCACAAGATTGGCGCCAGTTAATTGATCGACGGCAGTTATTCGCTCGACGGCCCCCTCTTTAATTGACGCTCCACCCCCAACCCTCTAACCTTCGCGGCTTGTTTCAGGTGCTCTGTGACCTGCGTCGACAGAGTGAAACAGGGAAGCCGGTGAGGGTTGTCTTCAAGCGAAGAGCGATCACGATCCCGGCGCTGCCCCCGCAACGGTAAATGAGTAAAAGCTGCGCCTTGAGCCACTGCCTCGAAAGAAGCGGGAAGGCGCGCAGCCAGGCCTTGAGCCGCTCATGAGCCCGGAGACCGGCCTGATCCATCCAGCGGCATCACGGTGGGCGATGCCAGGCTTTTTGCCGTCTATTCTTGTGCCTGCCCGCCGTTATCCAGCCTCAACGGAGAGCTCCCCCATGACTGATTCCCCCGAGCGTGACGAACGCCATCTGGCGCGTATGCAACGCAAAAAAGCCGTCATCGACGAACGCATCGCCAACTCGCCTGACGAATGCGGTCTGGTGCTGGTGCTGACCGGCAATGGCAAAGGCAAAAGCAGCTCGGCGTTCGGCATGCTCGCCCGCGCCATGGGCCACGGCATGCAGTGCGGTGTGGTGCAGTTCATCAAGGGCCGCAACAGCACTGGTGAAGAACTGTTCTTCCGTCGCTTCCCTGAGCAAGTGCGTTTCCATGTGATGGGTGAAGGTTTCACCTGGGAAACCCAGGACCGGCAGCGCGACATCGCCGCCGCCGAAGCCGCTTGGGCCGTTTCCCGCGAGTTACTGCGCGATCCGTCGATCGGTCTGGTGGTGCTCGATGAACTGAACATCGCCCTCAAGCACGGCTACCTCGATCTCGATCAGGTGCTCAGCGACTTGCAGGCGCGTCCGCCGATGCAGCACGTAATCGTCACCGGCCGCGCAGCCAAGCCGGAAATGATCGAAATGGGCGACACGGTCACCGAAATGGGCATGCTCAAACACGCTTTCCAGGCCGGCATCAAAGCGCAGAAAGGCGTCGAACTTTGAATCAACCACGTCACTGCCCGGCGGTCCTCATTGCTGCGCCGGCCTCCGGTCAGGGCAAGACCACCGTCACTGCTGCGTTGGCCCGTTTGCATCGCAATCAGGGGCGCAAGGTTCGCGTGTTCAAATGCGGACCGGATTTTCTCGATCCGATGATTCTCGAGCGCGCCAGCGGTGCGCCGGTCTATCAATTGGACATGTGGATGGTCGGCGAGCAGGAAAGCCGTCGCCTGTTGTGGGAAGCCGCCGCTGAAGCTGATCTGATTCTGATCGAAGGCGTGATGGGATTGTTTGACGGCACGCCCTCGAGCGCCGATCTGGCGCGGCATTTTGGTGTGCCGGTACTCGGGGTGATCGACGGCACCGCCATGGCTCAGACGTTCGGTGCCTTGGCATTGGGTCTGGCGCGCTATCAGCCGGACTTGCCGTTTGCCGGCGTTCTGGCCAATCGCGTCGGTACCTTGCGTCATGCGCAATTGCTCGAAGGCAGCCTCACCGAAGGTTTGCGCTGGTACGGCGCGTTGTCCCGCGAGACCGGGATCGAGCTGCCGAGCCGTCATCTCGGCCTCGTGCAGGCCAGCGAACTGAATGACCTCGACGTGCGCCTCGACGCGGCCGCTGCCGCCCTCGCCAGCAGTTGCGAGGTAGCGCTGCCACCTGCGGTGGAATTCGCCGCGCCGGACGTCATTGCGGTAGAGCCGCTGCTGAAGAATGTGCGGATCGCCGTTGCCCGTGATGAAGCATTTGCCTTCACCTATGGCGCGAGCCTCGATCTGTTGCGAGCAATGGGCGCTGAGTTGAGCTTCTTCTCGCCGATCCGCGATACGCAATTGCCCGAGGCCGACAGTCTGTATCTGCCTGGTGGTTATCCGGAGTTGCATCACGTTGCGCTGTCGCAGAACACCGCAATGCTCGACGCGATTCGTGCGCATCACGCGGCTGGCAAACCGTTACTCGCCGAGTGCGGCGGCATGCTTTATCTGCTCGATTCCCTGACCGACGTTGAAGGCACTCGGGCTGAACTGGTCGGTTTGCTGGCGGGCGACGCGGTGATGCAAAAGCGTCTCGCGGCGTTGGCCCTGCAAGCGGTGGATCTGCCGGAAGGTGCGTTGCGTGGCCACACGTATCACCATTCCCTGACCAGCACTGAACTGACGCCGATTGCCCGTGGCCTGAGCCCGAATGGCGGGCGCGGGGCGGAGGCGGTTTATCGGGAAGGGCGGATGACGGCTTCTTACGTGCACTTTTACTTCCCGTCGAATCCTGCGGCTGTCGCTGCACTGTTTGCGCCGGACCTTGAGGCCGCTATCGCGAGCAGGCTCACTCCTACAGTGGACGGTGTGCTGTCTGAAGAAATGCGATCTCCTGTAGGAGCGAGCCTGCTCGCGAAAGGGCCATGACCGACAACGCATTTACTGAGGCCGAACGCCAAGCCGTCTATCGAGCCATCGCTGAACGCCGCGACATGCGCCACTTCACTGGCGGCACCGTCGAGCCCGAAATGCTGCGCCGTTTGCTCGAAGCCGCCCATCAGGCCCCGAGCGTCGGCCTGATGCAGCCCTGGCGTTTCATCCGCATCAGCGATCGCAACCTGCGCCAGCAGATCCAGCATCTGGTGGAAGAAGAGCGCGTGCGCACTGCCGAAGCCTTGGGCGAGCGCAGCGACGAGTTCATGAAACTCAAGGTCGAAGGCATCAATGATTGCGCAGAAGTGCTGGTTGCCGCGCTGATGGATGATCGCGAAAAGCACATTTTCGGTCGCCGCACGCTGCCGGAAATGGACATGGCCTCGCTGTCCTGTGCGATTCAAAACCTCTGGCTGGCCTCCCGCGCTGAAGGCCTGGGCATGGGCTGGGTCTCGCTGTTCGAGCCGCAGGCACTCGCCGATCTGCTGAAGCTACCGGCCGGAGCCAAGCCGCTGGCGGTCCTTTGTCTTGGCCCGGTCAAGGCATTCTATCCGGCGCCGATGCTGGTACTCGAAGGGTGGGCGCAGGCGCGTCCGCTCAATGAGTTGCTGTACGAAAACTATTGGGGAGTGAATCAATGAGTGTGGCGTTGTTGAGTGTCGCCGCGGTCGCGCTGGATGCGCTGCTGGGTGAACCGAAACGCTGGCATCCGCTGGTGGCGTTCGGCAATTTTGCCGGGCGCATCGAGCAACGTTTCAACGCCGGAGGGCGTGGCTGGCGCAGCCATGGCGTCACCGCGTGGGTGATCGCGGTGCTGCCGCTGACCTTGCTTGCCACCGCGTTTTCCTGGGCACCGTACGTGGGCTGGCTTGTCGAAATTCTCGCACTGTATTGCGCCCTCGGCATGCGCAGCCTCGGTGAGCATGTCGCCCCGGTTGCCGCTGCGTTGCGCGCCGATGATCTGGAGGAAGCGCGCAAGCGTGTCGGTTATCTGGTCAGTCGCCAGACCAGCGAACTCGACAGCACCGCCGTCGCCCGCGCCGCCACTGAATCGGTGCTGGAGAACGGCAGCGATGCAGTATTCGCCGCGCTGTTCTGGTTTGTCGTGGCCGGTGCGCCGGGCGTGGTGCTCTATCGCTTGAGCAATACGCTCGACGCGATGTGGGGCTATCGCAACGAACGCTTCGAGCGATTCGGCTGGTGTGCGGCAAAAATCGACGATGTCCTTAACTACATTCCTGCACGGCTGGTGGCGTTGACCTACGCGCTGCTCGGCAAAACCCGGCTCGCCTTGAAATGCTGGCGCACCCAGGGCCCGCAGTGGGACAGCCCCAACGCCGGTCCGGTGATGGCGGCGGGTGCCGGCGCGCTCGGCGTGGAGTTGGGCGGCCCGGCGATCTATCACGGCGAACTGCATGAGCGTCCGCAACTCGGCGAAGGTCCGGCGGCCGATGCTGATTCCATCGACCGTGGCTGGCAATTGGTCCAGCGCGGCGTATGGTTATGGCTGCTGATTCTCTGCGTGGGGGCTGAATTCTATGCTTGAGCACGGTGGCCGGCTGCGCAAGGCCGCACTCGATTACGGTATTGCCGAGGCTGACTGGCTCGACCTGTCCAGCGGTCTGGCGCCGTGGCCGTTTCCCGTCCCGCAGATTCCGTTGCGCGCCTGGGCGCGATTGCCGGAAACCGATGATGGTCTTGAGCAGGCCGCGTGTGATTACTACGGCGCGGCGCAGGTGTTGCCGGTGGCCGGTTCGCAGATGGCCATCCAGTTGCTGCCGCGTCTGCGTCGCGCCGGCAAGGTTGGCGTGTTGTCGCCGTGTTACGCCGAGCATGCCGAAGCCTGGCGGCGCAGCGGCTATATCGTGCGCGAAGTGCTGGAGCAGGAAGTCGATTTCTTTCTCGACAGTCTCGACGTACTGGTGGTGGTCAACCCGAACAACCCGACCGGCCTGAGCCTGACCCCGGCGCGGCTGCTCGATTGGCATGCGCGGCTCGCGCAACGCGGTGGCTGGCTGGTGGTCGATGAAGCGTTCATGGACAACACGCCGCAATTGAGTCTAGCCGCGCATACCCATCGGGTCGGCCTGATTGTGTTGCGCTCGTTCGGCAAGTTCTTTGGCCTGGCCGGGGTGCGGCTGGGCTTTGTGCTGGCCGAGCGCAAGTTGCTCAAACTGCTCGCCGAACAGGTCGGACCGTGGGTCGTGAGCGGGCCGACGCGGGTGCTCGGTCAGGCCTGTCTGCAAGACACTGAAAACCACACACGTCAGCGAATTCGCAGCGATGAGGCGAGCGAGCGGCTGGCGCTGTTGCTGGAACGTTATGGCTTCAAACCGCAGGGCGGTTGCGCGCTGTTTCAGTGGCTGATCACGGAGCAGGCGCACGCGCTGCACGAATTCATGGCTCGACGCGGCATCCTCCTGCGCATCTTCACTCACAACAGCAGTTTGCGTTTCGGCTTGCCGGCCGATGCGGCAGAAGAGGCGCGACTCGAACAAGCATTGCAAGCATTCGCCAAGGAAAACCAATGACCACCCTGATGGTGCAAGGCACCACCTCCGATGCCGGCAAAAGCACCTTGGTGACGGCGCTGTGCCGCTGGGCAACGCGTCAGGGCATCGCAGTGGTGCCGTTCAAACCACAGAACATGGCGCTCAACAGCGCGGTGACCGCCGACGGCGGTGAGATTGGTCGTGCGCAAGCGGTACAGGCGCAAGCGGCGAATCTCGAACCGCACACCGACATGAACCCGGTGCTGCTCAAACCCAACAGCGACACCGGCGCGCAAGTGGTCATCCATGGCCGTGCCGTCACCAGCATGAACGCCGTCGCTTATCACGATTACAAAGCCATCGCGATGCAAGCCGTGCTGGCCTCGCACGAACGGCTCAGCGCGGCGTATCCGCTGGTCATGGTCGAGGGCGCGGGCTCTCCGGCAGAGATCAATCTGCGCGCCGGCGACATCGCCAACATGGGCTTTGCCGAAGCGGTGGATTGCCCGGTGTTGCTGATCGCCGACATTAATCGCGGCGGGGTTTTCGCCCATCTGGTCGGCACGCTGGAGCTGCTGTCGCCGAGCGAACAGGCGCGCGTCAAAGGCTTCATCATCAACCGTTTTCGTGGCGACATTGCCTTGCTGCAACCGGGCCTCGACTGGCTTGAGCAACGCACCGGCAAACCGGTGGTGGGCGTGTTGCCGTACGTGATGGACCTGCATCTTGAAGCCGAGGACGGTATCGATCAGCGCCAGACCGACAAGGCTGAGCAGGTATTGAAAGTGGTGGTGCCGGTGCTGCCACGGATCAGCAACCATACCGATTTCGATCCGCTGCGTTTGCATCCGCAAGTCGATCTGCAATTTGTCGGTCCGGGCCAGACGATTCCTCCGGCGGACTTGATCATCCTGCCCGGCTCGAAAAGCGTGCGCAGTGATCTGGCGTATCTGCGCGCCAACGGTTGGGAAACCGCGATCAGCCGTCACCTGCGTTACGGCGGCAAGGTGCTGGGCATTTGCGGCGGCCTGCAAATGCTCGGTGAGCAGGTGCATGACCCGCTGGGCCTGGAAGGTGCGCCCGGTTCCAGCGCTGGCCTGGGTTTGCTGGCGTTTGCAACGACGCTGGAAGCCGAGAAGCAACTGCGCAATGTGCGCGGGCGTCTGGCGCTGGAAGAAGCCGAGGTCAGCGGCTATGAAATTCATGCTGGCGTGACCAGCGGGCCGGCGCTGGAGCATGCGGCGGTGCATCTCGATGACGGTCGTTGCGACGGTGCGCAAAGTCTTGATGGGCAGGTGTTTGGCACCTATCTGCATGGCTTGTTCGAATCGCCGGCAGCCAGTGCGGCGTTGTTGCGCTGGGCGGGGCTGAGCGACGTGCAGGAGGTGGATTACCACGGCTTGCGCGAGCGCGATATCGAGCGGTTGGCGGACCTGGTGGAGAAGCATCTCGATACCGGATTGTTGCGTCAGCTCTGTGGGATTTGAGTTGGCCTCAATGACCCCATCGCGAGCAGGCTCACTCCTACAGGGATTTGAGCTGTACACCCAATCAGTGGCCGTTCGAGATCCCTGTAGGAGTGAGCCTGCTCGCGATAGCGCCAGTTGCCTCAACACATAATTTTCAGGATGTCCCCATGCTCCAACTGATCCTCGGCGGCGCCCGCTCCGGCAAAAGTCGCCTGGCGGAAAAACTCGCCAGCGAAAGCAATTTAGCGGTGACCTACATCGCCACCAGCCAGCCGCTGGACGGTGAAATGAACGACCGCGTCGCCCATCACCGCGCCCGCCGTCCCGCTGAATGGGCGCTCATCGAAGAGCCGCTGACGCTAGCTCGCGTGCTGCGCGAAAACGCCAGCACCGAGCGCTGCCTGCTGGTCGATTGCCTGACCCTGTGGCTGACCAATTTGCTGATGTTCGACGATGCCGAACGCCTCGCCGCCGAGCGCGAAGCCCTGCTCGAATGCCTGGCGTCACTGCCGGGGGAAATCATTTTTGTCAGCAACGAGACCGGAATGGGTGTCGTGCCGCTGGGCGAATTGACTCGCCGCTACGTCGATGAAGCCGGTTGGCTGCATCAAGCTCTGGCCGAGCGTTGTCAGCGAGTTGTCCTGACCGTCGCCGGCCTGCCCCTGACCCTGAAAGGACCTGCGTTATGACCCAAACCTGGTGGCTGAACCCGTGCAAACCGGTGCACGCCGATATCGTTGAGCAAGCGGCGGCGCGGCAGCAGCAATTGACCAAGCCGGCGGGTTCGCTCGGTCGACTGGAATCTGTAGCGGTGCAACTGGCCGGTCTGCAAGGCCAGGTCAAGCCGACGCTTGAGCAGATCTGGATTGCGATTTTTGCCGGTGATCACGGTGTGGTTGCTGAAGGTGTTTCCGCGTTTCCACAGGAAGTCACCGGGCAGATGCTGCTCAACTTCGTCAGTGGCGGGGCGGCGATCAGCGTGCTGGCGCGTCAGCTCAATGCGCAACTGGAAGTGGTGGATCTGGGCACGGTGACGCCGTCGCTGAACCTGCCAGGCGTACGTCACTTGAACATCGGTGTGGGTACGGCGAATTTCGTGCGGGGCGCCGCGATGACCCAGGCGCAAGGCGAACTCGCCTTGCAGGCCGGTCGCGACAGCGTACTGCGGGCGAAAGCGGCGGGCGCGCAGTTGTTCATCGGCGGCGAAATGGGTATTGGCAACACCACCGCTGCGAGCGCGCTGGCGTGTGCGCTGCTCGACTGCCCGGTGGTGCATCTGACTGGCCCGGGCACTGGATTGAATGCCGAAGGCGTCAGCCATAAAGCGCAAGTGATCGAGCGTGCTTTAGCCTTGCACGCGGCGCAACGGGGTGATGCGTTGCAGACGCTGTTCAATCTGGGTGGTTTTGAAATCGCCGCGCTGGTCGGCGCGTATCTGGCCGCGGCGCAGGAAGGTGTTGCGGTGTTGGTCGACGGTTTTATCTGCACCGTCGCCGCGCTGGTGGCGGTACGCCTGAATCCGGCCTGCCGCGAGTGGCTGCTGTTTGGTCACCGCGGCGCGGAACCGGGCCACCGGCATGTGCTGGAAACCCTGAACGCCGAGCCGTTGCTGGAACTCGGCCTGCGTTTGGGCGAGGGCAGTGGTGCAGCGTTGGCGGTGCCGCTGTTGCGTCTGGCCTGTGATCTGCACGGGCAGATGGCGACGTTTGCCGAAGCGGCGGTGGCGGACCGACCGGCATGACCTTGCGTCTGGATCTGCTGCGCCATGGTGAGACTGAGCTGGGCGGTGGCTTGCGCGGCAGCCTCGACGATGCGCTGACTGAAAAGGGCTGGGCGCAGATGCGTGCGGCGGTCATCGCGGGCGGGCCGTGGGAGCGTCTGGTCAGTTCGCCGTTGCAGCGTTGTGCACGCTTTGCCGCAGAACTCGGTGAGCAACTGAATCTGCCGGTGCAACTGGACAAGGATCTGCAGGAGCTGCATTTTGGCGCGTGGGAAGGGCAGAGCGCGGCGGCGTTGATGGAAACCGATGCCGAGGCGTTGGGGCTGTTCTGGGCGGATCCGTATTCGTTTACGCCGCCGCAAGGCGAGCCAGTCGACGAGTTTTCCAATCGAGTATTGGCGGCGGTCGCGCGGTTGCACGCGGCGTACGCGGGTGAGCGGGTGCTGTTGATCAGTCACGGCGGTGTGATGCGCCTGTTGCTGGCGCGGGCGCGGGGGTTACCCCGTGAGCAACTGCTCAATGTCGAAGTCGGTCATGGGGCATTGTTCTCGCTGACCGTCGAGGCTGATGGTTCGTTCAAGGAAGGCCACTGACATGTTGCCACTGTGGATCGCCCTGCAATTTCTCAGCAGTTTGCCGATTCGTTTGCCGGGGATGCCGGAGCCTGAACAGCTCGGACGTTCGCTGCTGTTTTATCCGCTGGTCGGGCTGCTGTTCGGGGTGATTCTCTGGACGCTGAATCTTGCGTTGGCCGGCGCGCCGCTGTTGCTGCACGCGGCGCTGTTGTTGACGGTTTGGGTGTTGCTCAGCGGGGCGTTGCATCTTGATGGACTCGCCGACAGCGCCGATGCCTGGCTCGGTGGATTCGGTGACCGCGAGCGCACGCTGACGATCATGAAGGATCCACGCAGCGGGCCGATTGCGGTGGTGACCCTGGTGTTGGTGTTGTTGCTGAAGTTTGCGGCATTGCTGGCGTTGATCGAACAGCAGCAGACGCCGGCGCTGATCATCGTGCCGCTGCTGGGGCGGGCGGCGCTGCTCGGGTTGTTTCTGACCACGCCGTATGTGCGGGCGGGCGGTCTGGGGCAGGCGTTGGCGGATCATTTGCCGCGCAGGGTCGGTTGGTGGGTTTTGGCGATTAGCGCCGTGGCCTGTGTGGTGATTGCCGGGTTCAGCGCCGTCGTTGCGCTGGTGATTGCTGTCGGAGTGTTTGTCTGGCTGCGGCGGGTGATGGTGCGGCGGTTGGGTGGTACGACCGGTGATACGGCGGGGGCGTTGCTGGAATTGCTGGAGATGGCGGTGCTGGTTGGGCTGGTTCTGGTCTAAGAGATTATTGCTGGATGGGCTGGCCCCATCGCGAGCAGGCTCACTCCTACAATTTGAAATGCATTCCCCTGTAGGAGTGAGCCTGCTCGCGAAATCGGTGTACCAGGCACCACAAATGTTATGGGTAAACTCCTCTGTAACTTGATTTAACACAGTCGCGGGTATATACACGCATCATGCTTCCTTCTCAGTGTTTGTGCACTAACCTGCGTCGCGCCGCTCGTGGCGTCAGCAGGCATTACGACGGCGCTCTCGACGGCTTCGGGATCAACGTTGCCCAGTATTCTCTGCTGTGCAATCTGCAGCGTCTGGATCAACCAAGCATCTCGGAACTTGCCGAAGCCATGGGCCTGGATCGCAGCACTCTGGGGCGCAATCTGCGCGTGCTGGAAGGCGAAGGGCTGGTGGCGCTGGCCGAGGGCGCAGACATGCGTAACCGCATCGTCCGGCTCACCGAAACCGGCGCCCAGCGTCTGACAGCGGCCTTGCCGGCCTGGGAAGCGGCGCAGCAGCGATTGATTGATCGCCTGGGTGCCGAGAAGCGTGAAACCTTGCTCAAATTGCTGGATGAGCTGGCCTGAGGCCGGTTTTTTCCGAACTCAAGCGGGTATATACCCGCAAGCGGAGAACAATAATGACATCGATGTGGCGTACGTGCGGTTGGGTGTTGGTAGGTAGTGCGCTGATTCTCGCGTTGTCATTGGGCGTGCGTCACGGCTTTGGACTGTTTCTGTCGCCGATGAGTGCGCAGTTCGGCTGGGGGCGCGAGGTGTTTGCCTTCGCGATCGCTTTGCAGAACCTGATCTGGGGTCTGGCGCAGCCGTTTACCGGCGCACTGGCCGATCGTTTCGGCGCGGCCAAAGTGGTGCTGATCGGTGGTGTGCTTTACGCCTTGGGCCTGGTGTTCATGGGCCTGTCCGACTCAGCGCTGACGTTGTCGTTGAGCGCCGGTTTGCTGATCGGTATCGGTCTGTCCGGCACGTCCTTCTCGGTCATCCTCGGCGTGGTTGGCCGCGCCGTTCCACCAGAGAAGCGCAGCATGGGCATGGGCATTGCCAGCGCCGCCGGGTCTTTCGGCCAGTTCGCCATGTTGCCGGGAACGCTGGGGCTGATTGGCTGGCTCGGCTGGTCCGCAGCGCTGTTAGTGTTGGGCCTGTTGGTGGCGATGATCGTGCCGCTGGTGAGCATGCTCAAGGACAAACCGCTGCCGTTGCTCGGTCACGAGCAGACGCTGTCTGAAGCCCTTCGTGAAGCTTGCTCGCATTCGGGTTTCTGGCTGTTGGCGTTCGGCTTTTTTGTCTGCGGTTTTCAAGTGGTGTTCATTGGCGTGCATTTGCCGGCATATCTGGTCGATCAGCACTTGCCGGCCACGGTCGGCACCACGGTGCTGGCGCTGATCGGTTTGTTCAACATCTTCGGCACCTACACCGCCGGATGGCTCGGTGGACGCATGTCCAAACCGCGTTTGCTGACCGCGCTGTATCTTTTGCGCGCGGTGGTGATCGCGCTGTTCCTGTGGTTGCCGGTGACGACGACATCCGCCTACCTGTTTGGCATGGCCATGGGCTTCCTGTGGCTGTCGACCGTGCCGTTGACCAACGGCACGGTGGCGACCTTGTTTGGTGTGCGAAATCTGTCCATGCTCGGTGGCATCGTGTTCCTGTTCCATCAACTCGGTTCGTTCCTCGGCGGCTGGCTGGGCGGGGTGGTGTATGACCGTACCGGGAGTTATGACTTGATCTGGCAAGTGGCGATTCTTCTCAGTCTGTTGGCGGCGGCATTGAACTGGCCGGTGCGCGAGCGTCCGGTGGCGCGCCTGCAAGCTGCTGCGAGCGCCGCATGAGCCGATTCTGGCCACGAATTGCCATCACCGCACTCGGCGCTGCCCTGCTGGCGCTGGTGTGGTGGGGCTGGCATCAGGGCGGGCTGGCCCTGATGCAGCTGGGCATGAGCATTTGCTAGAAGGCTGTCCGGCGAGTAACGTCGAGGTCTGACGACTGCTCAAGGATGCTCGACATGCTGATGCGCTGGTGTGCTGTTCCCGCGTTGCTGATGGCGTTGACCGGCCTGGCCCAGGCTGCGGATTGCCCGGAACTGTTGCAAGGTTCGCTACCAAAATTGCGCGCCAAGGAATCCATCGATCTGTGCCAGCGCTACGCCGACAAGCCACTTGTGGTGATCAATACCGCGAGTTTCTGTGGTTTCGCGCCACAGTTCGAAGGCCTTGAAGCGCTCAATCAGCGCTACAAGGCGCAAGGTCTGGAAATGCTCGGCGTGCCGTCGAACGACTTCAAGCAGGAGTCCAAGGACAGCGCCGAGACGGCCAAGGTCTGTTACGCCAATTACGGCGTGACCTTCACCATGACCGAGCCACAGAAAGTTCGCGGTGATGACGCCACGCATCTGTTTCAGGTGCTGGCCGCGCAGAGCAGTGCGCCGAAGTGGAATTTCTACAAATATGTGGTGGATCGTCAGGGCAAGGTGATTGCGAATTTCTCCAGCCTGACCAAACCCGATGATCCGGAATTTCTCGCGGCAATCGAGAAAGCCATCGCCTCGAAACCCCTCAAACCATAACCCCGGCGCCCCTGCGATAGCTCTGTAGGAGCTGCGGCACGCTGCGATCTTTTGATCCTGGTGTTGAGATCAAGATCCAAAGATCGCAGCCTCGTGTCACTCGACAGCTCCTACAGGGGAGCCGTTGCGAAGGCACAAAAAAAGCCCCGCTTTCTGCAAAGAGAGCGGGGCTTTTTTGTGGGCGAGGGGGTTAGCCTCGCCGTGCAGTATCAGAAGCGGTAGGTCGCGCCGACACCGAAACCGTTTGCCGAGTTTTCATACTTGGCGTCGTAGGTCTGGCCACGATCGTTTTCGTTGCGGATCTTGACCGACTCTTCCTTCAGGTACGAGTAGGCAACGTCGATGGTCAGGTCTTCGGTCGGGCTCCAGCCAGCACCGATGCTGAAGATGGTCCGGTCGCCGGTAGGAATACGTGGCGAACGGTCGACGTTATTGGTCGGCGACTGGTCGAAAGTCAGACCGGTGCGCAGTACCCATTCCTTGTTCAGTTGGTACGAAGTACCCACGGCGTAAGCCCAGGAGTCGTGCCAGTTCTGGTCTTCGGTGATTTCACCGAACTGACCGGCCAGCAGCGGCTGAACGCCCGAGTTTTCTACGGTGATCTTTTTCAGCTGGCTCCAACGGGTGAAGGTGGAACCGGCATAGACGTTCCACTGGTCGTTGATGGCCTGAGTGACCGAGAAGTCCACGGATTCAGGTGTGGTGATCTTCAGCGAAGCGTCGTACTTCTGGTTGGCGCCGAGGCCGATTGCGCCCAGCACACCGTAGTTGACCTTGGTGTTGCCTTCGAGCTTGTAGTCGACTTTCGAGTGGTAAGTCAGACCCAGGCGAGTGGTGTCAGTGGCTTGCACCAGCACACCAATGTTGTAGCCCAGTGCGGTGTCGTCACCCTTGATCTTGACCTTGCCGTCCGGAGCCGCCTGAGTAATCGACAGGTTCGATTCCAGGGTGCCGTCGATGCGGTTGATGGTCGGACCGAAACCGATCGACACCACGTCGTTGAACTTGTAGCTCACGGTTGGCTGGAAGGTGATGACTTGAACTTCGGACTTGCTGCCGAAGTAGCGGCCGGCGAAGTTGTTTTCGTAGTCGGTAATCAGGCCGAACGGCACGTAGACGCCGAGACCGAATGCCCAATGCTCATCGATCGGTTTGACGTAGAAGCCCATAGGTACGGAGGTGAAGGGCACCATGTCGCCTTTGTTGCTGCCGCCGTTAGGGCTGGAGCTGGCATCGCTGATATCGGTTTTTGCGTCGAGGAATGCAACACCACCAGTGACTTGTTCACGCGTGATGCGCGACATGCCGGCAGGGTTGCCATAAACAGTGCTTGCGTCGTCGGCAGAAGAAGATCGCCCAGCGTAACCAGTGCCCATCCCGCTGATACTGTGTTCGTTGATGGCAAAGCCAGCTGCGAAGATCTGGGTGGATGCCATGGTAACGGCGAGGCTAAGGGTGGTTTTGAGCATTACTTTTTTCATTATTAGAACTCCTGGTGATCACCGGGGCGAAAATTACCAACATTTTCGTCCCAGCGCTATAGTCCGTATGCCTTGAGTTAGAGGGGTTTTGTAGGACAATCCGACCAAAATCACGACCTGTTGTGCGATCTTGTGAAACTGCCTGGTCAGCAAGCGACCTGATTCAGCGGTGAAACACAAGTTTGCCAGGCGCAGGTGAAGTCACGCAGACGACCCTGGGGCTGAAAGGTCTGACGCCAGATACGCGCCATACCGAGCAGATCATTCGGGTCGGGGAGGGTGGGGTTTTGTTCTTCCACCAGAAGCCAGGCGATTGCCGTGGCGTAACGCAGGTTGACGGTCAGTTCCAGGTGCGGGCCGCTGAGAAAGGCATGCTGGCTGGCGAGGCCGCGCACCAGGCTTGCACGCTCCGGATCGAGCGCCAGGTAGTGATCCCAAAGCGCCTGATGGCGATGCTCGGCGATGCGGTAGAGGCCGTGGCCACGGCGGTCATGCAGGGCGGACCCGAGGGCGGACTGGCTGGCGGCAATGCCCAGCAGCAGGGATTCGGCAGTTGCGCAGTGACGTCCCAGATAAATCAGCGTAGGACGGATCACATAGCGACACAGTTCGCTGGCAGCGATACCCATAAAGCCCTCGGATCTTGTTATTGGGCGGCGATACCTGAAGGGGCCTTGGCAGCGGTGGATCGACTCAGGCTCGCCGGAAGCGGATCACGCCGCTTGAGTTGAAGTGTAGTGTCATATTCGCGACGTAAAGGCCTGTTTTTAAAATATTTCCGCCGACCCGTTATAACCGTTATATCGGAAGGTGCTTAAGCACTAACGGCGTAAAGTGAAACATCAGGCAATAAAAAGCCCCGCGTTTTAAGCGGGGCTTGGGCTTTTTGCAGCCTTTTCGGCTTTCAGGCAACCAGTGCCTGACGGGTGCGATCAATTACGGCCTGCAGCGGTTCGGCGCTGGAGTATTGATCGGGATACAGACGCTCGCTGTGGCGGGCGATCCCGTGTTCATTGACCACGGTGAAGCTGAAGCAGCCTTTGCGAGCGGCCATGATCAGGCAGTTCATCGGTGCAAAAGCGTTGGTTAGGGTGCGAATGGCATCCTGAGTCTGGATTTGAGTAGACATAGTTATTAGGTGTTCCTACAAATGACACGGATAAGAACCGTGCAACGTTAAAACGTTCCAGTAATGTCGACCACCATTGGTCTAACAAAGAACCCGACTGGAACAAAGCAGCCAGTTTGAAGCGCTGATAAGTTGGCGCGCTTGGGCTGGCAGGTAGGTACTTAGGAGGACAGGCATCACATCAAGGGCAAAGGTTCTGGGCCCGGGGTGAAGATCCTGATCAATTTGCAGGTTGGTTCGGTCAGAGTAAGGTCTTCGCAACACCCTTTGCATCATTCAAAGGCTGTGTCGTCGCAAGATTTACCTGGAAACCATCGAGGGGTCGTTCCCGCTTTTTTCGGCAAATGTTTCGGTTAGGAAACTGACCGTGGGGGATGTGTTCGACCGGAATTGACTTTCAGCTTGGTACTAACGCCGCGGATACTAACGGATCAATTTTTTTAAAGCAAACCTTTGTTGGTAAAATATTGAAAATCCTGGCCAGGTCTGCTTTGCATTCCACCGGTTTGCCCCGAATTGGCTCACATCCCGACCATCGGTCGGTGAATGTTTTTTCATCAAACCGCGTTTTAGAGCCGCTTATCCCCAGGCAGATAGCCAAAACGACCCGAAAAAGCGCATCGATATAACCGGGTAACAGGTACTTGTGCACATTAGTTGCGCGGGCTGTAACGACGCTGTCACATCAATCCTGACTCCGGTAGCTGCCTGCAACGAAAGTTTAAGTCAATGAAAAACATCGCTTTTTTTTGTTGGTGAAAAAATCGTCAGTTTGACTGCGAGCCCCATTCCACAAGGCTTTGCGAGGGTTGAAGGGCGGTTGTCCACTGAGTTATCCACAGCTTCTGTGGATTGTCCCGAGCGCTTGCTCTAGGACGGGCGTGCCGGGTTGTTTTTCGACTTTACCTGTAAGAAAAAGAGAGTAGAGTGGCGCGCCTTCCGATCTGTCCCACAGTGCTTTATGAAGTTTCGCTCAGTATCAGACTCTGTTACCTCAGAACCTCCTCGTGTTACCTCGCCAAAGCGATTTTCCGTACGTGTTGCCGAATGGCTGCTCGACAGCCCGCGCCTGAGCGACAGTCACAATGCCAAGCACCTTGCAGGGCGCTTGCTCAAGCAACCGGCGCGCGAAGGCGTGGTTGCCGCGCAAAGCCGTCTCGGCCAGTTGATGTGCCGCGAATGCGGGAATGCCCGCGATCGGCGCATCGGTCACGATCTGTTGCGTCAGGCCGCACGCGCCGGCGACCTTCGTGCACAACAGGAACTTGGCCTCATCGAAGACTGAGCTGTCCAAGTTCTGACACCTTGGTTAACCTTCAGGCTTTATCGGATCGGCAGGAATCGCTATGGCTATGGACTTGACCAGCCTATTGCTGGGGCTCGCAGGGGCAGGGCTGCCGCTGCTGGCACTGGCCTGGCAACTGCAACGCCGGGCGAGCAGCGGACAAGCCGAAGTGGCCTTGCTCGAAGAGCGACTGGCGATGGCGCAACTGGCGCAGGACGGGCTCAACGCGCAACTGGACAGCAGTCGCGACGAAGTCGCCGACCTCGGCCAGGCCAACGCGGCCAAACAAGCTGAACTGGCAGCCTTGCGTCGCGAAGTCGAGTTGTTGCAGATCGAGCGCGATGACGCCCGTGATGCCTCCCACGCCTGGAACATCGAGCGTGCCGGCAAAGAAACCGAACTGCGTCGCCTCGACGCTCAGGCGGCTTCGCTGAACGCCGAATTGCGCGAACAACAGGAAAGCCATCAACAACGCCTCAATGACCTGCAAGGCTCGCGCGATGAGTTGCGTGCGCAGTTCGCCGAACTGGCGGGCAAGATCTTCGACGAGCGTGAACAGCGATTCGCCGAGACCAGCCAGCAGCGTCTTGGCCAGTTGCTCGATCCGTTGAAAGAACGCATTCAGTCTTTCGAAAAGCGTGTTGAGGAAAGCTATCAAGCCGAGGCTCGCGAACGCTTCTCGCTGGCCAAGGAGCTGGAGCGTTTGCAGGCGCTCAATCTGCGCTTGAGCGATGAAGCCACCAACCTGACCCGCGCCTTGAAAGGCCAGAAAACCCAAGGCAACTGGGGCGAGTTGATCCTCGAGCGAGTGCTGGAACACGCCGGCCTGGAAAAGGGCCGCGAGTACCAGACGCAGGTTAACCTCAAGGGCCCGGACGGCGAGCGCTTCCAGCCGGACGTGATCATTTACCTGCCGGGCGACAAGCAGGTCGTGGTCGACTCCAAGGTCAGCCTGACCGCGTATCAACAGTACGTCGCCGCCGAAGACGATACCCTCGGGCAGATTGCGATCAAGCAGCACGTGCTGTCCCTGCGCAATCACGTCAAGGGTTTGTCCGGCAAGGACTATAAACGTCTGGAAGGCTTGCACAGCCTCGATTTCGTTCTGCTGTTCGTGCCCATCGAAGCGGCTTTTTCGGCGGCATTGCAGGCTGAGCCGACGCTGTTTCAGGACGCGTTCGACCGCAACATCGTGATCGTCAGTCCGACCACGTTGCTGGCGACGTTGCGGGTCATCGACAGCCTGTGGAAGCAGGAACGTCAGAGCCAGAACGCCCGGGAAATCGCCGAGCGGGCCGGGTGGCTGTACGACAAGTTCGTGTTGTTCATTCAGGATCTGGACGAGGTCGGCAATCGCCTGCAACAACTGGACAAAGCCTACAGCTCGGCGCGCAACAAGCTGACAGAAGGACGCGGCAATCTGGTCAGCCGCAGTGAGCAGCTCAAGCTGCTCGGTGCGCGGGCGAGCAAAAGCTTGCCGGCGGATCTGCTGGAGCGGGCGATGACGGATGTCGACGGCTTGGTCGAGTTACCTGAGTAAAGATCAAAAGATCGCAGCCTTCGGCAGCTCCTACAGGGATCTATGTAGGAGCTGCCGAAGGCTGCGATCTTTTGCTGTTAGAGCGGCAGATAACGACTCAACAGCGCTCGCAGCGCCGCCGGTTTCACCGGTTTCGCCAGATAATCCAGCCCCGCCGCATGCACCTGTGCGACCATCTCCGGCCGCCCGTCGGCACTGATTACCACGCCTGGCACCGGTTCACCCAGATTCGTGCGTAACCACGCCATCAACTCGGTCCCGGTATCCCCGTGATCAAGGTGATAGTCGACCAGCGCCAGTTGCGGCCGCACGCCATCACTGAGCAGCGCTGCACATTCCTCACGATTGCGCGCCGTCCAGACCTGACAGCCCCAGCGGCTCAACAGGCTGTTCATGCCAATCAGAATGCTGTCCTCGTTATCGACGCACAGCACCTGCGCGCCGCTTAGCATCTTGCCGTTGATCTCGACGGCGGCGCTGGCCGGCACGGTTTGCGTGCGCGCCAACGGCACGCTGACGCTGAACACGCTGCCGCGTCCCGGCCACGAGCGCACACGCAGCGTATGACCGAGCACGCGACACAAGCCGTCGGCGATCGCCAGCCCGAGCCCGAGGCCTTTTTCGGCGCGGGTCTGATGGCTGTCGAGGCGTTTGAACTCCTCGAAAATCACCTGCTGCTTGTCTTCCGGAATGCCCGGCCCGCGATCCCACACCTCAAGGCACAACTCGCCGGCGCGACGCCGCACGCCCAGCAGTACCGGGCCTTTGGCGTAGCGGAACGCATTGGTGAGGAAGTTCTGCAGGATCCGTCGCAGCAGTTTGATGTCGCTGTCGATGCGCAAATGGCTGCCACGTACGCGAAAGGTCAGACCCTGTTCCTGAGCCTGCGCCTTGAACTCGGCGCCGAGCGTGTCGAACAGCTCATCGACCGCAAACGGCTTGCGATCCGGATTGATCTTGCCGTTTTCCAGGCGGGAAATATCCAGTAGATCGCTGATCAGGTCTTCGGCCGAACGCAATGAACTGTCGAGGTGCTGCACCAGTTTCTGCGCCTCACTGCTCAAGCCGTCATCCTGATGGGAGAGGGCGGCGGAGAACAGGCGAGCGGCGTTCAAGGGCTGCATCAAGTCATGGCTGACGGCGGCGAGGAAACGGGTTTTCGACTGGTTGGCGGCCTCGGCGGTGCCTTTGGCTTCGGTCAGCGCGACGTTGAGTTGTGACAGCTCCTGAGTGCGTTCGCTGACCCGTTGCTCCAGCCCCTCGTTGGCTTCGGTCAAGGCCTGCTCGGCTTCGCGGAACGCAGTAATGTCGGTAAAGCTCATCACAAAACCGCCGCCCGGCATCGGGTTGCCGATCAGCTCGATGACCCGGCCGTTGGGGAACAGACGTTCAGAGGTGTGTGCACGGCCCTGACGCATCCAGTGCAAACGCCGGGCGACGTGGACTTCCGCCTCGCCGGGACCGCACAAGCCGCGCTCGGCGTTGTAGCGAATAATGTCGGCAATCGGTCGGCCGACACTGATCAGTCCGTCCGGGTAGTTGAACAGCTCCAGATAACGCCGGTTCCACGCCACCAGTTTCAGCGACTGGTCGACCACGCTGATGCCCTGGGTGATGTTCTCGATGGCGCCTTGCAGCAGCGCGCGGTTGAACTGCAGCACCTCGGAAGCTTCGTCGGCGATGCGGACGACATCCTCCAGCTGCATTTCCCGACCTTCAATGGCGGCTTTTACCACAGCTCGCGTCGAAGAGGCGCCCAGTACACCGGCCAGCAAGCGTTCGGTATGGGCAATCCATTCACCGTCGGCGTTCTGGTTGGGGTTGAAACCTTTGCCTTGGCGGTAGGCGAATCGAATGAAGCTCTGGCGGGCGCGTTCTTCACCGACAAATCGCGCCGCCAGTTGCAGCAGATCGTCTATCTGTACCGCCAGCATTGAGCGCGCACTCGGGCGGGCGCTGATTTCCTGACCAATGAAACGCCCGGCCTGCCAATGCTCCGACACCCGGGTGCGGGACAACACCGAGACCCAGGCGAACAAGGTGAAGTTGCCCGCCAGCGACAGCACCACACCTTGGGTCAATGGCGTGATAGGCAGGTTCAGCGGGTTGCTGTGCAGCCACGCCAGACCGGGGAAGGTGTCCAGCGACCAGCCGAGACTGCGCGCGGCAATCGGCAGGATCAGCGTGTAAAACCACAGGAACGTGCCGGCGGCGAGGCCGGCAAACACTCCCCGCCGGTTGGCCTGTTTCCAGTACAGCGCGCCGAGCATTGCCGGTGCCAGTTGTGTCACCGCGGCGAAGGCGATCTGGCCGATGGTTGCGAGACTTGCCGTGGAACCCAGCAGGCGATAGCTGACGTAAGCCAGCAGCAGAATCAGCACGATACTCACGCGCCGTACCGACAGCATCCATTGACGGAACACTTCGAACGGGCGCTCGGCGTTGTTGCGCCGCAACAGCCACGGCAAGAGCATGTCGTTGGAAACCATGGTCGACAACGCCACGCTGGCGACGATGACCATGCCGGTTGCGGCTGAAGCGCCGCCGATAAACGCCAGCACTGCCAGCGCCGGGTGCGCCTGAGCCAGTGGCAGGCTGATCACGAACGAGTCCGGCAACACGTCTTTGGGAAGCATCATCTGACCAGCGAGGGCGATCGGTACTACAAACAACGCGGCCAAGGCGAGATACGCCGGGAACACCCATTTGGCCAGACGCAGATCCTGCGGATCGATGTTCTCCACCACGGTGACGTGGAATTGCCGTGGCAGGCAGATGATCGCCATCATGGCCACGCCGGTCTGCACCACCATCGACGGCCAGTTGATGGTTTCTTTCCAGTATTCCTCAAGGCGCGGGGCGAGCATCGCCTGGTTGAACAGGTCGTCAAAACCGTCATACAGGCCAAAAGTGACAAAGGCGCCGACGGCGAGAAAGGCGAACAGCTTGACCAGCGATTCAAAGGCAATCGCCAGCACCATGCCACGGTGGTGTTCGGTGGCGTCGAGGTTGCGCGTGCCGAAGACGATGGTGAACAGCGCCAGCACCAGTGACACGATCAGCGCGGTGTCCTGGGCGCGGGTGCCCATCGCGTCGGCTCCGGCGCCGATCAGCAGGTTCACGCCAAGGACGATGCCTTTGAGTTGCAAAGCAATGTAGGGAAGAACGCCGACCAGGCAGATCAACGCCACCACCACCGCCAGTGATTGTGATTTGCCGTAGCGTGCGGCGATAAAGTCAGCGATGGAGGTGATGTTCTCCTGTTTGCTGATCATCACCATTTTTTGCAGGACCCACGGCGCACAGACCAGCAGCAGGATCGGGCCAAGGTAAATCGGCAGGAATGACCAGAGCTGTTCGGCGGCCTGACCGACCGCACCGAAAAATGTCCAGCTGGTGCAATAAACCGCCAGCGACAAGCTGTACACCCAGGCACGCATCCGTGGTGGCAGCGGCGTGCTGCGACGGTCGCCGTAGAAGGCGATGGCGAACATGATGGCCATATAGGCCAGGGCGACGGCGGCGATCAGCCCGGTGGACAACGACATGCAACACTCCCGACAGAAGACTCCCCGGCACTCCTGCCCGGGCGGACAGTCTCGCATGAGTGCGGCGGTTAGTCAGTGTCGACCAAGGTCGTGGCGTGGCGGGGTGTCGCAGGTGGGGAACCGGGTGGTTTTTGGGGTGACTCTTAAGGCGCCATCGCGAGCAGGCTCACTCCTACAGGGGAATGCATTCCAATTGTAGGAGTGAGCCTGCTCGCGATGGCGTCAGTCGTGTTGCAACGCGATATCGATCAACCGATGCAACTCTTCAACCTCCAGTGCCGCCGCCGAAAACAGAATGCGAAACACCACTGGCGCCACCACCAGATTAATCAAATGATCAACGCTCGGTGCCTGCTCATCGGGATGCCGCTCAATAATGGTCTGCAACTGCGCCCCGATAATCGTCACGCAATACCCCGGCGTAGCACTCGCCTGCACGTCGCGCATCATGTTGCGTCCGGGCTCTGAACTCATCTCGTCGAGATATTGCTCGGCCCACGCGCGGATATCGCTGCGCAGACTGCCGGTTTGCGCCGGTTCGCTGTCAGGGCGCATGCGGGCGAGGGCGACATCCGCCAGCAAGGCCGCCAGATCCCCCCAGCGCCGATAAATCGTCGATGGCGTGACGCCTGCGCGTGCGGCGATTTGCGGGACGGTCACGGTCGAACGCTCCTGTTCTTGCAGGAGGGCGCGGACTGCCGAATGAATCGACTCTTGCACCCGGGCACTGCGACCGCCGGGGCGTAAACCTTCTTTAATAGCCATGCGCCAGACCTTAACACAAAGAATTTGCTTTAAGCGAAGGCCGAGAGCACACTCCGCAAAAGCAAAAAATTAGCTTTTGCGGAGTGTGCACATGAACAGCCTTGCTTCCAATCGTCCCAGCCTGTGGTTTCTGGCGATCACCTTACTGAGTTTTCTCGCCGCTTCCACTGCGCCGACGCCGTTGTATCACCTGTATCAGGATCAGCTGCATTTCTCGGCAGCGATGCTGACCCTGATTTTCGGCGTCTACGCCCTGAGTTTGCTGGCGGCGCTGTTAACCGTCGGATCACTGTCCGATCATCTCGGGCGTAAACCGGTGATTTTCGCCGCCGTACTGCTCAATGCGTTGGCGATGCTGCTGTTCATCAGCGCCGACAGCGTCGCCTGGTTGATCAGTGCGCGGGTGCTGCAAGGTTTCGCGACCGGCATGGCCACCGCCGTATTGAGTGCAACGCTGCTCGACACCGACCGCCAGCAAGGACCGCTGATCAACAGCGTTGCGCCGTTGCTGGGCATGGCGCTGGGCGGTATGGGCTGTGGCCTGCTGGCCGAGTTCGCCCCGGCGCCGCTACAACTGACTTACTGGTTGCTGCTTGGGCTGTTTGTGTTGCAAGCGCTTTATGTCTGGCGGCTGCCAGAGACCGTCAGCCCGCAGGCTGGGGCATGGGCATCGTTGCGTCCGACATTGCACGTCCCTGTTCAGGCGCGTTCAACGTTGTGGCGAGTGCTACCGCTGAACACTGCAACCTGGGCGCTTGGTGGTTTTTACGCCTCGCTGGCGCCGTCGCTGGTGCGCACGGCCACCGGTTCCACTTCCAACCTGATCGGCGGCGCCACCGTCGCGGCACTGACCGTCACCGGCGCACTGATGATCTTTACGCTGCGCAATCGTCCCGCCACACGCGCCCTGCAACTCGGCGCAAGCTTGCTGCCAAGTGGTCTGGTGCTGATTCTGCTCGGTGTGCACAGCGCCAGTCTGTCGCTGTTTTTCCTCGGCACGCTGGTCGCCGGATGTGGTTTCGGCTCAGGCTTCCTCGGTGCGGTGCGCAGCCTGGTGCCGCTGGCCTTGCCCCATGAAAGAGCCGGGTTAATGTCAGCGTATTACGCACTCAGTTACCTGGCGTTCTGTCTGCCGGCCTTATTAGCCGGACACTTCACCCACCCATTCGGATTGCTGGCCACGACCGATGTGTATGGCGGCGTGCTGATCGCGCTGGCTGTGGCGGCGCTGTTGCTCAGTCTGCGTCCTCAACCTGCCAAGGTGTGCAGCGCCCCATAAACACGGCGGTTTCGGTTAGCCTTGCCCGGCCACTCTTCTCACGGATCGATTCATGAAGATTATTCGCAGCAAGACCTTCACCGCCGACCGCGCTTGGGGCGCGCTCGATATCGCCAACATGAACGGCATCACCACGCGCCTGCACTGGACCGATCAGCCGTACAAGTGGCACGTCAATGATGGTGAGGAAGTGTTTGTGGTGCTCGATGGCGAAGTGTCGATGCATTACCGAGAGGAGGGCGAAGAAAAACAGGTGCAGTTGGCGGTTGGCGACATCTTCTACGCCTCGGTCGGCACCGAACATGTCGCCCATCCTCAGGGTGCAGCGCGGATTCTGGTGATCGAAAGCGAAGGCAGTGTTTGACTGCTTATCTGCAAAATAGATAACAGTTAGAGAAATTACCCGTTATATAGATATTCGATTCGGATCTACCATGGACTCAACCTCACTTGAGGACAGGAGTTCATGATGACTTGCCCCAACAGCAGCAAACCCGGCATCAAGCCGCTCAGCCAACTTCAGCATCCGCGTGAAGTGATCCGCCAATTCACCCCGAACTGGTTCGCCGCCACCATGGGCACCGGGGTGCTGGCACTGGCGCTGGCGAATTTGCCGGTGGCGATTCCCGGGATGCATGCCGTGGCCGAAGGGCTGTGGCTGTTCAACATCCTCTTGTTCACTCTGTTTACCGCTGCGTACGCCGCGCGCTGGATCTTGTTCTTCGACGAGGCGCGGCGGATTTTCGGCCATTCCACCGTGTCGATGTTCTTCGGCACCATTCCCATGGGCCTGGCAACGATCATCAACGGCTTTCTGCTGTTCGGTCTGCCACGCTGGGGTGATGGCGTCATCCAGTTGGCCGAAGTGCTGTGGTGGCTGGATGTGGCGATGTCGCTGGCCTGTGGCGTATTGATTCCCTACATGATGTTTACCCGCCAGGAACACAGCATCGACCAGATGACGGCGGTTTGGCTGTTACCGGTGGTGGCCGCAGAAGTCGCCGCCGCCAGTGGTGGGTTGCTCGCACCTCACTTGACCGATGCCCACTCGCAACTGGTGGTACTGACGACAAGCTACGTGCTCTGGGCGTTTTCCCTGCCGGTGGCATTCAGCATTCTGACCATCCTGTTGCTGCGCATGGCCCTGCATAAACTGCCGCATGAAAACATGGCGGCCTCGAGCTGGCTGGCCCTCGGCCCGATCGGTACCGGTGCGCTGGGCATGTTGCTGCTGGGGGCTGATGCCCCGGCGATCTTCGCGGCCAACGGCCTGCCGGGCATTGGTGAAATCGCTTCCGGCATTGGCCTGGTGGCCGGGATCACGCTGTGGGGCTTCGGTTTGTGGTGGATGCTGATGGCACTGCTGATCACTGTGCGTTATCTGCGCGACGGTATTCCCTTCAACCTCGGCTGGTGGGGGTTCACCTTCCCGTTGGGCGTGTATTCGCTGGCAACCCTCAAACTTGCCAGCACGCTCAACCTCGGGTTTTTCAGTGTGGTTGGCTGCGTGCTGGTGACGTTGTTGGCGGTCATGTGGCTGATCGTCGGCAAGCGCACCGTTCAAGGTGCGTGGCGTGGCGAGCTGTTTGTTTCGCCGTGCATTGCAGGTTTGAAGAAATAACCTGAAAAGTTTAGGTAATGTGTGGCCTGGATCGCGGTTCGAGATTCCAATACAAGAACCCAGGCCTCTCTACCCAACATCAGGGAAACACGGAAGATGAGTCACCCCTCACAGTTCAACCTGCTGCGCACCCGGCGCTTCCTGCCGTTTTTCATCACGCAGTCGCTCGGTGCGTTCAACGACAACGTGTTCAAACAGTCGCTGATCCTCGCCATTCTCTACCGGCTGACCATCGAGGGTGATCGCTCGATCTGGGTCAACCTGTGTGCGCTGCTGTTTATTCTGCCGTTCTTCCTGTTTTCGGCACTGGCCGGACAGTTTGGCGAGAAGTTCGCCAAGGACGCGCTGATCCGCCTGATCAAGCTCGCGGAAATCGCCATCATGGCGGTGGGATCGGTCGGTTTCCTTTTCGATCACTTGTCACTGATGCTGGTGGCGCTGTTCGCGATGGGCACCCATTCGGCGCTGTTCGGGCCGGTGAAATATTCGATCCTGCCGCAAGCCTTGCGTGAAGAGGAACTGGTCGGCGGCAACGGTCTGGTGGAGATGGGTACGTTCCTCGCGATTCTGGCGGGGACCATCGGTGCCGGGGTCATCATGTCCTCGACCCATTACGCGCCGCTGGTGTCGACCGCGATTGTCGGCATCGCCGTGCTGGGTTATCTGGCCAGCCGCAGTATTCCCCGCGCGGCGGCCTCGTCGCCGGAAATGCGCCTGAACTGGAACATCTTCAGCCAATCCTGGGCGACCCTGAAACTCGGTCTGGGCCAGACGCCCGCCGTGTCGCGCTCGATTGTCGGCAACTCGTGGTTCTGGTTCGTCGGGGCGATTTACCTGACGCAGATCCCGGCCTACGCCAAGGAATGGATGCACGGCGATGAAACCGTGGTCACGCTGATTCTTACGGTGTTTTCAGTGGGTATCGCGCTGGGCTCGATGCTCTGCGAAAAGCTCTCCGGGCGTAAAGTCGAAATCGGTCTGGTGCCCTTTGGCTCATTCGGTCTGACGGTGTTTGGTCTGCTGCTGTGGTGGCATTCAGGTGGGATTCCCGACAGCGTCACTGGCCACAGCTGGACTCAAGTATTGGGCTTTGCTCACACCTGGGCAGTGCTGGTCGATATTCTCGGTCTCGGCATCTTCGGTGGTTTCTATATCGTGCCGCTTTACGCGCTGATCCAGTCGCGTACCGCCGAGAACGAACGCGCGCGAGTGATTGCCGCCAACAACATTCTCAATGCGTTGTTCATGGTGGTGTCGGCCATTGTCTCGATCGTGTTGCTGAGCGTGGTCAAGCTGTCGATCCCGCAGTTGTTCCTCGTGGTGTCGCTGCTGAACATCGGCGTCAACGCTTACATCTTCAAGATCGTTCCCGAGTTCAGCATGCGTTTCATGATCTGGCTGCTCAGCCATTCCATGTATCGCGTCGAGCATCGCAACCTGGAAGCAATCCCCGATGAAGGCGCGGCATTGCTGGTGTGCAACCACGTGTCGTTCGTCGACGCCTTGCTGATTGGCGGCGCGGTGCGTCGGCCGATTCGCTTTGTCATGTACTACAAGATCTACAACTTGCCGGTGTTGAACTTTATCTTCCGCACGGCGGGGACTATTCCGATTGCCGGGCGCCATGAAGACATTCAGATCTACGAAAAAGCCTTCACGCGGATCGCCCAGTATCTGAAGGACGGTGAACTGGTGTGCATCTTCCCGGAGGGCAAACTGACGGCCGACGGTGAGATCAACGAATTCAAGGGCGGGCTGACGCGGATTCTCGAGGAAACGCCGGTGCCGGTGATTCCGCTGGCGTTGCAGGGCTTGTGGGGGAGTTTCTTCAGTCGCGATCCGAACAAGGGGGTGTTCCGTCGCTTGTGGTCGCGGGTGACATTGGTGGCGGGTTCGCCGGTGGCCGTGGGCGCGGCTGAGCCAGCGAAGTTGCAGGGGGTGGTAGGGGCATTGCGCGGGGCAGTTAGATAATCTGTGACTGTGTAAGTCTCATCGCGAGCAGGCTCACTCCTACATTTGAAATGCGGTTCCCTGTAGGAGTGAGCCTGCTCGCGAAAGCGGTAGTGGTTTAAGCGCTGACCTTGAGGCCGATCAAACCAGTGATGATCAACGCCACACTGGCCAGCCGAATCAACGCCATTGACTCACCAAACAGAATGATCCCGGCGATCACCGTGCCCACGGCGCCGACACCGGTCCAGATCGCATAAGCCGTGCCCAACGGCAATTCCTTCATCGCCAGGCCCAGCAGGCCAAGGCTGATGGCCATGGCCGCAACGGTCAGTGCGGTTGGGAGTGGACGGCTGAAGCCATCGGTGTATTTCAGGCCGACGGCCCAGCCGACTTCGAACAGACCGGCGAAAAACAGAATGATCCAGGACATGAGAGACCTCCATCGATTGACGGGGTCGTCCCCAGATTAAAAACTCGATCGAGCCGCAGGGTCGTCCCCGCGTAGCGCGATAGTTTGACGAGCATTAACCCGGGGATCAAGTTTCAGCTCAGTCGGCGGCCTGTTGCGCCAAGGCTTCGCGATCTTCCTTCTCGCTCATGCGTCGGAAGTAGGTTGAAAGCAAAGCCCCGGAAATATTGTGCCAAACGCTGAATAGTGCGCTCGGCACCGCCGCCAGTGGCGAGAAATGCGCACTGGCCAAAGCGGCGCCCAATCCCGAGTTCTGCATGCCGACTTCCAGCGCCAGCGACTTACGCTGTGCCAGCGGCAGCTTGAACAGCCGGCCGGTGAAGTAACCGAGCAAGTAGCCGAAGCTGTTGTGCAGCATCACGACCGCCATGATCAGCAGACCGGATTCGGCGATTTTCGCCTGACTGGCCGCTACCACCGCAGTCACGATGATCACGATGCTGACCACCGACACCAGCGGCAACACCTCCACCGCATGCCGAACCCTGTCACCCAGCAAACGCTGGGCAACCACGCCAAGAATGATCGGCAGCAGCACCACTTGCAGGATCGACCAGAACAACTCCATGAACGACACCGGCAACCACGCCGAGGCCAACAGCCAGATCAGCGCCGGAGTCAGCAGCGGGGCGAGGAGGGTGGTCACGGCAGCAATGGCCACCGACAGCGCCAGATCGCCACGGGCCAGCCAGGTCATCACGTTGGACGAGGTGCCGCTTGGGCAGCAACCAACCAGAATCACCCCGACGGCAATTTCCGGCGGCAGGTGAAACACCTGACAAAGCAACCATGCCACACCGGGCATGATCACGAAATGCGCGACGACGCCCAGCGCGACACGCCACGGGTGGCGGGCGACAGCGGCGAAATCATCGAGTTTGAGGGTCAGCCCCATGCCGAACATTACCAGGCCCAGCAGCGGCACGATTGCGCCTTTGAGGCCAAGGAACCATGCCGGTTGCAGGAACGCGATGACCGCGAAAATCAGCACCCAGTAAGCGAAGGTATTGCCGACAAAACGGCTCAGTGCAGCCAGTGCGCGCATGGCTTGTTCCTTATTATTGAATGAACACCACAAACAAATGTAGGAGTGAGCCTGCTCGCGATCGCGGTATTACAGTCAACATCTTCGTTGAATGCCGTTCCCTCATCGCGAGCAGGCTCACTCCTACATTATGAAGCTCGTCAGGCTTTAGATCCCCTGCGGAGTCTCTTCGCCACCCAACGCTTCAACCAGCGCCGGCAGGAAATCACCGAACGTCAGCATCATCAGGGTGAAGCTGGCGTCCAGTTGACCCAGTGCCTCATCGCCGCCGTCCTGTTCCGCCTGATCCTGCAACAGATCTTCGAACTTCAGACGTTTGACGGTCATCTTGTCATCAAGCATGAACGACAGCTTGTCCTGCCAGGCCAGCGACAATTGCGTAACGACTTTGCCGGTGCTCAGGTGCAGCTGGATTTCTTCGCTGGTCAGGTCCTGACGCTTGCAACGGACGATGCCGCCATCTTCGTGGGTGTCGCGCAGTTCGCACTCGTCCAGCACATAGAAGTCGTCGGCGGCTTTCTGCGTGGTGACCCAATCGGTCATGACCGCTGTCGGTGCCATTTTCACGGTCAACGGACGGACGGGCAGGGTGCCGATCACTTCACGCAGGGTCGACAGCAAGTCTTCAGCGCGTTTCGGGCTGGCCGAGTTGACCAGGATCAGGCCTTTTTTCGGCGCGATGGCGGCGAAGGTCGACGAGCGACGGATAAAGGCGCGCGGCAGGAAGGCCTGGATGATTTCATCCTTGATCTGGTCGCGTTCCTTCTTATAGACCTTGCGCATTTGCTGGGCTTCGATCTCTTCGACCTTTTCCTTGACCGCGTCGCGCACGACGCTGCCCGGCAGAATGCGTTCTTCTTTACGTGCAGCGATCAGCAGGAAATCACCGCTGACGTGCACCAGTGGAGCATCTTCGCCTTTGCCGAATGGCGCGACGAAACCGTAGGTGGTCAACTCCTGGCTTGCACATGGACGCGCCAGTTTGGTGGCCAGTGCAGTTTCCAGCGCCTCGGCATCGACAGGCAGGTCTTGGGTCAGGCGATAGATAAGCAGGTTTTTGAACCACATGGGGTGAGTCTCTCCTTTATACAAAGGGGGGCATTATTGTCTTCGCCGCCTGATAGGCCAACCCTTCTCTAAGCCTTTGGAAGGCCTGAGAAAATTATTTAAAAAAGTGCTTGCCAGAGGTTGGGTCGCTCCGTAGAATGCGCGCCACACCGAAGCGAAGGGTGATTAGCTCAGCTGGGAGAGCGTCTGCCTTACAAGCAGAATGTCGGCGGTTCGATCCCGTCATCACCCACCATTCGTTTCAAGTGTTTAGCGCAGCGGTAGTTCAGTCGGTTAGAATACCGGCCTGTCACGCCGGGGGTCGCGGGTTCGAGTCCCGTCCGCTGCGCCATATTCGGTAACCTGGAACACTGAACGCCAGGTCACCACGGAAAAACCCGCCAAGGCGGGTTTTTTTCTGCTCCAAGGTTGTACCCGCGGGATGTGTCGTTTCACCGGTTTTCAGATTTTTTTGAAAAAAACTTCAATTAAATCAACACTTTATGAAAACTTGTGGCATAATGCGTCCCGTAACGAAGCGAAGGGTGATTAGCTCAGCTGGGAGAGCGTCTGCCTTACAAGCAGAATGTCGGCGGTTCGATCCCGTCATCACCCACCATTCGTTTCAAGCGTTTCGCGCAGCGGTAGTTCAGTCGGTTAGAATACCGGCCTGTCACGCCGGGGGTCGCGGGTTCGAGTCCCGTCCGCTGCGCCATATTCGGAATCTGGAACACTGAACGCCAGATTCCACAGAAAGCCCGCCTAGTGCGGGCTTTTTGCTGTCTGGCGTTTGGGTTTTTTTCACGGCCTATATCTATGTAGTGCCTGCCAGTCGCACCGCTTTCGGACAATGGCTCCTGTTGTTCATGACCTTTTCAAGTCATGGCGCCGATCCCATTGCCTGTCGAGAGCCCGACCGCATGCCTCCAACTCCCTCTGCAACCACCACTGTTACTGCCGACGACACGGATGCGCTGTCATTCATGGCAGACAAACCTGCATTTCTCTCGAGCGACGACGCCGCAGCGTGTTTGCATGGCCTGCTGAAACTGCCACGAAGGAACGAGTTGCACTGGTTCATTCTGAAAAGCAGCGACGGGCGATTCTATTGCGCTCAGCGGATCGAGGCTGAGGCCAGCGCGGTCCAGGAAAAACCGCCTGAGCCAGCCGTGGATCAGCGTCACGAGTGGGCAGTGACTGCTGGTGCGAACGGCCAGTTGATCGTCCCCAAGGGTTTTTCTCTCGAGGCGAGTTTTCATGCTCGTCCGGCGAAGGTTCAAGGCGCCGACGAAGCCACCACGGAATGGGTCCAGCGCAATCGCTTCTTCACCATTGCCGATTTATCCGCAGTGATGAACATGCATCGAAAATACTCGAAATGTTATCTGAGTGCCGGTAACGGTGGACTTCTCTTGTACACGTCGAGCAATCTGCCGTATGAGCAGGAACTGTCGCCGCGCCTGGCGCCAAATCCCGATGGCGATTCGCGACGTTTCCAGAGTCTGTATGAAGAGGGCTCGATTCCCAGCAGTCTGTGGATCCTGTTGGCGTTGGCGGCCGGAGAGATAAACGTTGTGGTTGCCGGGGATCTCTGGCGGCACCGAGGCCGGCTCAAAGCCAGTTGGCGGTCGGACATCCTGCAGGCGCCACCGCCGATCAAATTAATGCCGATTTTTGGTCCGATCTGTCGAAATGCAAAAAAAGCAGCCGTCTATCTGCAAAAACAAATAGCCGCACTGCCGTCGGCAAATCCCCATGTCGGTTTTATTCTCAGACATAACGTCAGTGAGTTTCTAGTTGTTACCGTGCCGCTCTCCAGACAATACGCGGGCTTCGACCGCAGCGCGCTGTTCCCCAAGAATGCGCAGGGCCAGCCACGCATCCCCCGAGGGTTTCGCGTGCATGGCATTTATCACTCGATTCAGCGATTACCGGCGAATCGACTGGCTGCGGGCGGGACCGATCTTCACCGGGATTTTTTCTCGCCCGCCGATCTCAAAATCAGTCTGGAACGTGTCAGCGAAGCGCCTCATCAACGTATTTTTGCGATCACCCCCGACGGTGCTGTCCTGCGTTTTGCCAAGCCGATAATGCCCAAGGTTCACGAGTTGATCGCAGCACTCGCTCCAGGCCCTGAGCAAAAAATCGATTTCGGCGCCATCAGTGTGCAGGTGTTGATCGACAAGGTCGCCAACGCCGGAATTCTCAGCGTCCTTCTTCCAAGCGCCACATGGCCTGAAACCGGAAGGGTCAGGGCTTCATCTACCGCACAGAAAGAGCCGTGATCAACCGCCATTGCGCTGATGACGATAGTCGCTGACCGCCTCGTACACCGCTTTGCGCAGGCGATTGATCCCGCCAATCGGGCGATGGGCTTCAATGCCGAACCATGGATTGAAAGACAGGTTGTCGCAATCGAGGTTCTGCTGCGGTGTATCGAAGTCCTGCGGTGGCACGGTGATACGGGCCACGGTTTCGAACGGCGAATCCTGCTCGCGCCACTCGATACTGGTGTCCTCGATGGGCATGTATTTGTAGGCGTCCTGGTGCTGAATCTGCAGAAGGAAACACGCCGGTACGCGATCCGTCGACAGTTGCTGAGTCAGGGCGCTGCGCAGGAAGTTCGGCAGCTCCTGATTTTGTCGGGGCAGCGTATAGGCAGGGCAATTGTCGGGATCCGGGGTCACGCGGAACTTGGCGTTCGACTCGCCGAACTTGTACGGCGAGACCGAGAAATACGTGGTGCGCGTCGGGCTTTCCGGCGCTGGCGACAAGGTCGCCAGGGCGATAAACAGATGCCGGATCTGCCAGGTACGCGGATCCCAACCGGGGAAAAACGCCATGACCTTTTTGCCGTCAGCCTGCGCAGCCACATTCTGACGATACTCGGCGACATCGCTGACAAAGAAGTTCGGGTGACTGAACATCACGAAGTCTTGTTCGCGCTGTTGCTCACGGTCGCCGAGCAAGGGTTTGCCGGGTACGTCGAGCAGTTTGATCGCCATGCCCCGGGCATCGCGGATGCTGTCGAACTGCGGATAGGCGTTGCCGTTGGACAGGCGAATCAGCGCCTGCCAGGTTTTCCCCGGCTCGCTGAACACGCCCTGTTGTAACGACTGGGCAAGTTGCGGCAGAACCAGCACCTGCGCCTTCACGCAACCATGCGCCTTGGCGTGAGCGTCGCGCAGGTAGCGGGTCGGCTCGCGATACTGATCAACAATGCGCACGGCGGTCTGAATCACATCTTGAGTCATCGCTGACTCGCCCGGCGGGATCTGCTCCATCGCTGAAACCGGGCCACGGTGTTGCCAGGCAAACCAGGCCGAGGCAATGGCCCAGCCAAGCAGGCCGATGGCGAGTAACAACAGCAGGGTTTTGCCCAGCAAGCGCCCCAGCCACAACCAGAACCGGGCCAGCGGTGGCAGGTCTTTCTTGAAGATCGAGATCATGGCAATTGCGCCTCCAGTGGACCGCCGAGGACTTTCAGGTATTCCAGCAACGCCCAACGTTCTTCGGGCTGCAACAAGCGGCCGATGACGCCATTGCCGCGTTCTCCCGCACGGAATTCATGGCCGCTGTTGTGGTTGCCGGTGATCCGCGTGTCGAACAGGAAGCCGTTGGTAAAAGCTTCGGTGCGATAACCCAGATGCCGCGGGTCGTATTCGAAGGTGCCTTTATAGAAGGTGGTCGCGCGCTCATCCTGCGGCGACAGCAACTGATAAAGGCTCGGCACCGAACCGTTGTGCAGAAACGGCGCAGTGGCCCAGACGCCGGCCAGTGGGCGCGCCTTGTAGGCGACTTTTTCACGCACACCGATCGGCAGGCCAAAACCGTCCAGAACCGGTTTCTCTTGGGCGGTGACGTTTGCTTCGCGGTAAGCGCGGTTTTCGACGAATGCGGTGACGTACGCCAGGCCCTTGGCCACAGACAACTGGCTCAGATCCAGTGGTTCCTTGGGTGACGGGTGCAGTTTTACGTCCATTTTTTCCAGCTCTTGCAGGTCCCATTGCAGGGCCGTGAGGTCGAAACGATGGCTGGCGATGTTGTTGGCGGCATTCGGATCGGTGCCGATCACGTCCACGGGCAACAGGTGCAAATGCTGCACCCAGCGTTCACCTTCCAAGGTCTTGCGCGGGACGTGGCAGCCGGCGCAGTTCTCGGCAAACAGTGCGCGGCCCTTGGCGGCCAACGGTTTGTCGACGGCGCCCAATACGTCTTCCGGCCACGCGGGTGGTTGCAGACGTTGCAGGGTTTCTTCGATTTTGTGCAGATCACGCACACGGACGCTGGAGGCATAACGATCATCGCCTTGCAGCGGCTGGCCGTTGGCGTCGAAGAAATTCAGGGTAGCGCCGACACCCAATGCTTCGCCGATGTTGCGCGCCATCGGCTGTTGCGCAGAACCGTTCCACTGCACCCAGTCGAACGTCCACATGTCCCACAACTGCGGGTAATCCACCGGCGCGTTGGCGACGCGATAGTTGGCGGGAGTAATGGCATCGCCGAACGTTGCGTTGGCAATCCGCCCAAATGCATCGGTGCGTCCCGGGCCTTCTTCAGTCGGGTAGAGGCCACGATGGGTGTCATTCCAGGCGACTTTCAGAAAGGTGTTCAGTGAGCTTTTGAAGTCTTTGCGCAGTTGCTCGCGGCGTGCGTCGTAGTCATTGCCTAGAACCTCGCGCGCGAAGCGTTCGAATTTCCATGGGTTGTAGTAAGTCGAGGTGAGACTGGCGACCATGGCTTGTCCGAAACTGCCGCCGCGCAGCGTAGGAACACTGGAAGGCAACACGTGTTGCGCCGAGCCCCCATCAATGCGCACGGCCTGGCCGTTAAAGCGCAATTCGCCGGTATGGCAAGCGGCGCAAGTTATGTCCAGATATTGCTCGTTGCTGCCGGGATTCTGGTGCCGCGCAAAGCCGACAGGAAGATTGCCGGGATTGTTCGGCGTGGCTTTCTGCTGCGGATCAATCAGAAAGCCAAAACGGGCGAGGTATTCGGGCGAAGCGAAACGCTGCTGCGAAAAAGGCAATTCCAGCGCCTGGAACCACTCATAACGCAGCCCTTTGACCTGAGTGCCCTGCGGCGTGAAGTAGTAGGTATCGCGTTCTGCCTGCGACCACTGATTCAGGTAATGCACCTGCTGTACGGGGGTGTAAAAGGGTAATTTCGGATTGGCGACGTAATACAAAACCACCGCGAGGACGAGTCCCAGCAGCACGACAATCAGGGTCAGCACACGGAATAAGAGGCGCAAGATAAACATCCTTGTCGAATTGTTGCGCTGTTATGCCTGAGCTTGCCCCTGTGCGGCAAGTGGCCATTACACCAAGTCGTGCGGGCAGGCGAGTCGCCCACTCTCAGGAACAGATGACAGAAGCTTCATCGTCCGTTTGCCCAAATGCGTTTTAATCCCTGAACTTATCGCAGGTTTACTGCTCTCATGCCGGTAGCCATTGGTCGTGGCGGCCTGATAAGCTCGCGGCTTTACTCGATTGCCCTTTCGGCGCATGAACAAGGAAATAGCATGAAACAGCATCGGTTGGCGGCGGCGGTAGCCCTGGTTAGCCTGGTCCTCGCGGGTTGTGATTCGCAGACCAGCGTAGAGCTGAAAACCCCGGCGCAAAAAGCTTCCTACGGTATCGGCCTGAACATGGGCAAGAGCCTGGCTCAGGAAGGCATGGATGATCTGGACTCCAAAGCAGTAGCCCAGGGCATCGAAGATGCCGTCGGCAAGAAAGAACAGAAGCTGAAAGATGAAGAACTGGTCGAAGCCTTCGCCGCGCTGCAAAAGCGTGCCGAAGAGCGCATGGCCAAGATGAGCGAAGAGTCGGCAGCTGCCGGCAAGAAATTCCTCGAAGAAAACGGCAAGAAGGCTGGTGTGACTACCACCGCTTCCGGCCTGCAGTACGAAGTGGTCAAGAAAGCTGATGGCCCACAGCCTAAGCCTACCGACGTAGTGACTGTTCACTACACCGGCAAGCTGACCAACGGCACCGTATTCGACAGCTCCGTCGAGCGCGGCAGCCCGATCGATCTGCCGGTGAGCGGCGTGATCCCGGGTTGGGTTGAAGGTCTGCAACTGATGCACGTTGGCGAGAAGTACAAACTGTACATCCCTAGCGATCTGGCTTACGGCGCACAATCGCCAAGCCCGGCAATCCCGGCCAACTCGGTTCTGGTTTTCGACCTGGAACTGCTGGCCATCAAGGATCCAGCCAAAGAAGACGCTGCTGCCGCCAAGTAATCGGTAACGGCTTCGCCAACAACGCCTCGCTTATGCGGGGCGTTGTTGCATCTGGACCCTGGCAAGGGTAAACAGAGCGAACCGATGCCGGTCAGAAGAGTCATAGCCTTTGAGGTTGCCAGCGCTAGACGCCCTGAGCCGCCAAGTCAATGAAATATTGGGGTTTTTTATGTGAGTAAAAAACGCCCGATCTGAGCGCAGCCCTTATGAAACGGGGCTCTCAGCGCTGAAATGCAGCTCTGTTCACAAGGTTATCCACAATTTGTGTGGATAACATTTCAACGGGAGGAAAAGATGAAAGCTCCGTGGAATTTCGCTCGATTCCTGCCCTTGGCTGGCCGGCTGCTGGCTCGCGGTCGCCTGCCGACGTTGCTGTTTGCGGTGGCGAGCAAAGGCGCTGCGCAAGGCAATCGTCTCGGTAAGCTGAAAGATGATCTGCGTTTGCTCCAGGCGCTATGCCTGGCCTACTGGCGCGGCGAGTATCGCGCTATCAGTCCAAAAGCATTGATCTCGGTGGTGGCGGGGTTGATGTACTTCCTCAGTCCGGTCGATGCGATTCCGGATTTCATCCCGGTATTCGGCATGCTGGATGACATCGCCGTCCTCGCCTGGCTGATGAAAACCCTCGACGATGAACTCAACGCCTTCCGTCTCTGGCGAAATCGCCAGCAACCGGAAAAACTCGCGGTCGTTGAACGCCTGCCCGACACCCCTGAGCAACTTCAGCTGCAAGGCCCGAAAAAGCCCTGATTGTTGTAGTCCCTTTTACAGATAGATACCCCCCGCGACCTTAGCCGCTGTTAGGATTACACTTCTAGGGAAAAGTGCCGACTCGCTAAGTGTTGTTGTCCTACGGGGTAGTCATGGATATTCAGATAATTGCACGCGATGGCGAACCCGAATACGCGGTTTTGCCATGGGCTCAGTATCAGGCTCTACTGAAAGCAGCAGGCATCAACGAAGCACCGTCGCGGCAGGCTCCAGAGCCGATCGCGGCATCACCGGACCCGATTCTTCCAGGTCTGGATCAACTACGCAGTTTGCGCGAAGGGAAGGGCATCGCCATCGAGGCGCTGGCCCGCACGGTAGGCATCAGCCCGTCTTACCTGGCCATGATTGAAAGTGGCGAGCGTCTGCCTGACGCCGCGATTCGCCGCAGCCTGGCATGGGAACTGACGGTGCCCGGGTGGAGGGAAGAATCGTGAGCGTACGCATCAGTCGACAACATTGGGACGGATTGCTGGGGGAACTGGATCAGGCACGCCGGCAGCGCCATCTGCTGACGTATCGGGCGCTGCTCGAACGTTTGCAACTGCCGACGCCGGCAATGCAAACCCTGACCGCCGCGCTTGAACATCTGGCGGCACTCGACGCCAAGGCGGAACAGCCGTTGCGCAGTTCGCTGGTGATCAGTCAGGGCGCGAGTCGCCTGCCGCGCACCGGTTTTTTCGAGTGCGTTGAACGTCTGGGGCGTTTTTCCGGGCCTTCCGATGGTGTTGCAGCGGCTTCCTGGCATGCTTCCGAAGTGGTCAGAGTCTTCGAATACGAGTACCCGGAATCGGCGGAGGCCTGAGTGTTTTTACGACTCAAGGCGCAGGTCAGCTACTGGTTGGCGCGCCGGCTGTTTCACTGGTCGTGGTTCGTTCGTCAGCCGCGCGGCTGGCGTTGGCTGGAAGGCCAGTTCGCACGCATGGCCAACCTCGGCGATGTCGGCGCACAAAGCTTCTACGGACACATCCTGACCTTTCGCGGTGTTGGGCTGGGGGCGCGAGAAGAAGGTGTGCGCCTGTTGCGGCTGGCGGCCCTGGCCGGTGATGGCAAAGCGGCCTATCAGGTCGGAGTGATCAGCCTGGCGGGTACACCGAGCAAAGCGCCGGATCCTGCCGAAGCCGCCCGCTGGTGGAATATGGCGGCCAAGGCCGGGCATCCGCTGGCCGAGCTCAAATTGAAAGAACTGGGGGCTGGAGGTTCAACGCAGTAACTTCAAATATGTCCGCCCGATAAACGTGGCGTGAGGGAAACCTCACGCCACGTTTGCGTTTATGCCTGTCTGTTTAGTTTTTTTGAGGTTTTACAGACTAGTCCTACATCCATTGCCTACTTGCCTGACTTCTTTCCTGATTGATCCCCCGCACAGTTCCCGCGCCTAATTTTTGCGCGAGGGAACGTTCATGCTCGACCCGGTCATTCAGTCCACTCCGTACGCCAGCGTACGTTGATGGAAGCCATCACCCGCATCGAGCAAGAACTCGACAGCTTCCCCGACACCCTCAGTCTCTACCGCGAACAGCTCAAACACTGGGCCAGCCGTGCAGCCGATACCGTCAGCCACGCCGCCGATCTGCCGTCGCTGATGGGCATGGAGCGGTTGATCCGCTTCGGTGAAAACACGACCGCCGTCAGCAGCAGCGACGACGAATTTTTCTCCCGCGTCGTCCAGTGCCCGAAGGGCGGATTGATGCTGATCGAGAGCAAGTTCGAATCCGTCTATGACATCCCGCTAGGCAACATCACGGTTGATGTCGTGGCAGTGGATGGCGGCAAAACAGTACCGGTGACCCTCGATGCCCAAGGCCTGGGCGAATTTCGCGGCGAAGAGGGCAAGTTCTACCGGGTGCAAGTGCACAGCGGTGTCACCCCGGGACAGGTTGAAGAGCTTTTCGAATCCTACGATGGCCTGACCGTTGAACTGGATGATTGGCTACGTAACGAGTGGCAGGGCTTCAAGCCGCAATGGTCGCAGTCGGTGGCAACGGCGGCCGGTAACGGCATGTTGGCCGGCAGTTGGGCGGCGATCGAGGGGGTGTGGGACAGCATTGGAATGCTTTCGGACATTCTCAAGGATCCGGGCGCGTTTGTGGATCGACTGGGCAGTGGCGCGGCTGATCTGATCGATCTGGCGGCAACGGCTCCCGAGCTCATGGAGAAGCTGCAACTGCTGGTCAGTGACGAGGCCGCGCTGTGCTTGTTGTTGCGCACCGCCAGTCTCTGGATGGAGATGCTGCCGCCCAGTGAAGTGGTCGGCAAAACCGCTGAAGCGGTGTCGCTGGTCATCGTGCAGGTGCTGATTGATGTGCTGATTGCTGTTGTTCTGACGTTTGCCAGTGGCGGTGCGGGCATCGCTTATCTGACGCTGCGCCTGGCCAATCGCGCGGCTCAACTGCTGTCGGCGGTGATGCGGTTGGTGAAGGCGTTGTTCGGCATTGTCAGCGGCTTCATCAAGTACGTTGATAAATACAAGTCCGTCGCCGCGCGCGGGATTGCGGCCAGTGTGAAAAAAGGCCGCATGCAAATGCGCTGGAATGCCAAGCGCAATGCTTTGCTGAAGAAAAACGAACACCACGACGACTCGCCGGATCAGGCGAAAAACCCCAACGGTGACAGCGCCGATTGTGTGCCCGGTACGTGCACCAATGGCTGCCCGGTGTCGATGGTCACCGGCGAAGAGCTGCTGACCCTGACCGATGGCGTGCTGGATGGTTTGCTGCCATTCGAGTTCACCCGTTTGTATCGCACCAGTGCCGCCGAGATTGATGTCGGTCTGGGGTTTGGCTGGAGCCACTCGCTGGCCCATCGGCTGGAGTTCGATGGCGATTTTGTGGTCTGGGTTGACCATGAGAACCGGCGCACGCGGTTTCCACTGCCCAGTGTCGAGCGACCGGCGATTCATAACAGTCTGTCGCGGGCGGCGATTTTTCTCGGGGATGAGCCGGAGGAACTGATTCTGGCGCTGGCCGGAGAAACCGCACGGTTTTATCACTTTCGCGCTGGAAGGCTGACGGCGGTTAGTGATGGTTATGACAACCGTCTGCGTATTTCGCGGGATCGTCAGGATCGTGTTCAGCGTCTGGATAACGGTGCGGGTCGAGCGCTGTTGCTGCGCTATGACCGGGCTCATCTGGTTGCGGTGGATTACCAGCGCTTTGACCCGACGCAAAATCTTGCTGAGCCCTGGCACACCGAACAGACCCTCGTCAGTTATGGCTACGACGCCTATCAGCACCTGATCGAAGCGTGTAACGCCGTCGGCGACAGCGAGCGCTACGACTACGACGACCAGCACGTCATCCTGCAGCGCCAGTTGACCGGAGGCGCGAGCTTCTTCTGGGAGTGGGAACGCTCCGGCAAGGCGGCGCGCTGCATGCGGCACTGGGCCTCGTTCTCGCAGATGGACACTCGCTACGTCTGGGATGACGACGGCAGCGTCGCGGTGCATTACGTCGATGGCACTGAAGAAACCTACGTTCACGACGATCGCGCACGGCTGGTGCGCAAGGTCGAAGCCGATGGCGGCGAGCACCTCAAGGCTTACAACGATCAGGGCCGTTTGATCGCCGAGCAGGATCCGCTCGGCGCCTTCACCGAATACCGCTACGACGAAGTCGGACGTTTAATTGCGCTACTTCCGCCGGACGATGAGCCGACGTCCTACGAGTACCGCAACGGTTTCCTGCACAGCCGCTCGCGTGGCGAGGCGGTGTGGACGTATCGGCGTAATGCTCAGGGCGATGTCACTGAGGCGATCGATCCCGACGGGCAGGTCAGCCATTACCACTACGACGCTCGCGGGCAACTGCTGTCGATCCGCTATCCAGACACCAGTCGACACGTTTTCGTCTGGAACACCCTCGGTCAACTGACGGAAGAAACCCTGCCCGATGGCGGCGTGCGGCGTTTTTCCTACGATGCGCTGGGGCGACGGACCACCACGATTGATGAACACGGCGCGGTTACGCGGCAGCACTGGGACGCGGTTGGCCGACTGATCCAGACGACTTCTCCTACGGGCGCCACCCGTGCCTACAGCTACGGCGCTTACGGTCAGGTCACCGCCGAACGCGACGAACTCGGGCGCATCACTCGCTACGAGTATGACGATGACCTGCACCTGGTCTCGCGCAAGATCAACCCCGACGGCACGCGGGTGCAGTACCGCTACGACCACGCGCAGCTGCTGCTCACCGAAATCGAAAACGAGTCCGGCGAAAAATACCAACTGGACTACACATCGACCGGATTGATCCGACAGGAAACCGGCTTCGATGGCCGGCGCACGGCCTACGTTTACGACCTCAACGGGCATCTGCTGGAAAAGACCGAGTTCGGTGATGACGGTTCTGTTTTGCTCACCGCTTACGAGCGCGATGCTGCCGGGCGTCTGCTGACCAAGACCCTGCCCGACGGGGTCAAGGTTGCCTACCGCTACGACCGCCTCGGTCGACTGACCGGTGTCGACGACGGCCAGAAACATCCGCTGGCCTTCGAATACGACCTGCAGGACCGGCTGATCACCGAGCATCAGGGCTGGGGCACCCTGCGCTACAGCTACGACGCCTGCGGCCAGCTCAAGCGTCAGCGCCTGCCGGACAACAGCAAACTCGACTATCACTACGCCAAGGGTGGGGCCCTGACGGCGATCCACCTCAACGGCGCGCCACTGACTTCGCACCGCTATGAGTCCGGTCGTGAACAGCAACGCAAACAAGGCCTGCTGCTCAGCGACTATGCCTACGACGATCAGGGCCGCTTGCTCGCCCACGCCGTAGGCCATGAGCACGCGTCACTGTACCGCCGCGAATATGCCTACAGCGCCAACGGCAATCTGGCGCACATCGCCGACACCCGCCACGGTCAGCGCACCTACGGTTACGACGCCCTCGACCAGCTGATCCGCGTCACCCATTCACGCGACGAACTGCCGGAATCCTTCGCCCACGACCCCGCCGGCAACCTGCTGATGCAGGACCGCCCCGGCCCGACACAGGTCAAGGGCAACCGCCTGCTGATGCAGGGCGATCGCCACTACGACTACGACGCCTTCGGCAACCTGATCCGCGAACGGCGCGGCACCGCGCAGAAACTCGTCACCGAATACCGCTACGACTGCCAGCACCGCCTCATCGGCCTGACCCGCCCCGACGGCAAGACCGCCAGCTACCAATATGACGCCTTCAGCCGACGCATCAGCAAAACCGTCGACGGCGCCACCACCGAGTTCTTCTGGCAAGGCGACCACCTCGTCGCCGAAAGCAGCAAAACCCACCACCGCAGCTACGTCTACGAGCCCGGCACCTTCCGCCCGCTGGCGCTGCTCGACGGCAAAGGCCCGAAAAAAGCCTGCCCGTTCTACTACCAACTCGACCACCTCGGCACCCCGCAGGAACTCACCGATTACAGCGGCGAAATTGTCTGGTCAGCGCAATACGACGCCTACGGCAAAGTCGCCGCGATCACCCTGGCCGGCGAGGAATACCTGGACCAGCCGCTGCGCTTTCAGGGGCAGTATTTCGATGGGGAAAGCGGACTGCATTACAACCGGCATCGGTATTACGACCCTAGGCTTGGACGGTATCTGACGCCGGATCCGATCAAGTTGGCGGGTGGGTTGAATCAGTACCAGTACGTGCCGAATCCGACGGGGTGGGTGGATCCGTTGGGGTTGGCTTGCACTCCTTGTCCTGGGTCGGGTGTTGCTGATGGCCCCTACAGTGAAATCGTTCCAGGAGGAGGGTTAGAGGCTCATGAGTCTCGAGGAGGACATGCTATTGCGAGACATGTCGATAGATCGGAGGCCCAACTGAGAGCTAGACTATTAGCTGAACCGAACATACCCATTGCATCAACATTTCTTAATAGGGCTGAAGCTGAAGCTGCACTCTCGAATGTTATGAGGAGCAACAAAGTAAAAATTGATGACTTTCTAGCAGGTAACGCAAATAAACTCGTAATTAATGAACGGGTGCCTATTCCTGCTGGTGTGGGTGTTGTGAGGCAGAGCGGAAATTTGGAACAGCTGTTTAGTATTAGATTAGTGCTGCGGCGAGATGCAACTTCACCACTTGGGTACTTTATCTTGACGGGTTTTGTGAATGACAACTGAAGATTTTCCTAGCCTATTCCAATTTCTCGGGGCCTATTTTCACGAGGATTGGATGTGTGAGTTTGACTTGGCAGATGACGTTGTAAAATCTTTCCTGGCAGACTCAGAAGCTTGTGTAGTGGGGGAAGTGATAAAGGAAATCAATGACTTGTTGGCCATGAATATTACAGAAAACGAAACTCGGGATTTTTTGCTGAAAGAAATAGGATGTTGTTACTGCTATTGGCATGACTGGAAAAATGGATATGCCTGGTTGAAGCACATTTCTGCGGTTATTCGAGAGGAACCAAAAAGTTATATTTAAATTGTCTTGGATAAGCTTTTATTATTTTTGATCAATAGAAATGTTGGTTCATGACAGTCCCCTTCGCAGGCAATCCCGCTCCCACATAGATGTATGTTATTTGGAGGATCAGCGTTGACCGATTACCTGCGGGGTATGGAGATCGGGGGCAGTGAGGCTATCAAGCAAATGCACGCTATACCCCGGAACATTCTTCGCATGATGCTTCGCCTGCGAAGCCATCTCCGCAAGCTGGCTGGCATCGAGTTGCGCGCAGGCTTCCGGGTGTAAATGGACGACCCCGATAGAAAGGGACAGCAGCGGAAATTCCTGGCGAATCCCTTGTCGGTTGGGAGCAATAAAGCAGCCAGCCTCAAGATGCTCAGGGCGGTAGAAACGCCGGCATTGGCTTTGAAAATCATCAAGCAACTGGTTCAGGCGTTTGCGCCAGTCTTCCGGACCAAGGACGAGGAGGAAGTCGTCGCCGCCGATGTGGCCGACGAAGTCGCGCGACGGGTCGACGCGTTCGTTGAGGCATTGCGCCAGGCACAGCAGCACTTCGTCGCCACGGCCGTAGCCGTAGATGTCATTGAAGGGTTTGAAGCTGTCGATGTCGACGTAGCAGATGATCGATTCGCGCCCTTGTTGCAACAATCGCGTCAGGCATTGCTGGATGGGGACGTTGCCGGGCAGTAGGGTCAGTGGGTTGGCGTAGCGGGCCTGCTGGATTTTCAGTTCGGTGATCAGTTTGAGTACGTCGATCACCCGGCCGAGGCCGAGGTAGCCGCCGTTGAGGGTGATGATGAAGTCTTCTTCGATGCGTTGGCGGGCGCGGCTGGTGATCAGGCGGCTGACCTGTTGCAGCGACTGGCTCATTTCCACGGCGAGGAAATCGTCGTTCATCAGTCGGCTGATCGGTTTGCGCGCGAACAGGTCGGTGGCGAAGGGTTTGAGCAGGGCATCCGACAGCGAGTAGCGGTGAACGATGCCGCACGGCTGGCCTTGTTCGTCGAGGACGGCCAGTGAGTTGAGGTTCGCCTGGCGGCGGAAGGCTTCCAGCACGGTGGCGGTCGGCGTGTCGCGATGCACGGCCGGTTGGTCGTTGAGCAGGGCGCTGAGGTCGCTGCCTTCGTCGTTCAGCGCTACGGCGCTGCTGTCGTGTTTGGGCATCAAGGCCCGCGCGTCCCGGGGTGGATGTTCCTGTGGTCGGCCGAGCAAGTAGCCCTGGACCAGGTCGACACCCATCTCGGTCAGCACCGCCAACTCTTCGGGCAATTCAATACCTTCAGCAATGACTTGCGCCCGCGACGCCTTGGCGATTTGCAGGATCGATCCAACGAACTCCCGCTTCAACGCATCCTGATGAATACCGTCGATAAAGTGCCGGTCGATTTTCACGTAATCCGGACGCAGTTCTGACCACAAGCGCAGGCTCGAATACCCGGCACCGAGGTCATCCAGCGCAATCGAAAAACCCATGGCCCGATAGTGATGCAAGGCGGTTTGCAGCAGCTGGAAGTCATCGATCGGCGTCTGTTCGGTCAGTTCGATGACCACCTGACTTGGCGGAATGCCGAAGTCCTGCAGCAATTGCAACGTACGCCCCGGCTGGTGCGCAGCCTCAAGCAAGGACTCCGGCGAGACGTTGAGAAACAGCTTGCCCGGCAGTTGCTGTTCATTGAAACGACGGCAAGCGCTCTGGCGGCAGGCGATTTCCAGTTCACTCAGGCGCCCGGCCTGACGCGCCACGGCGAACAGCGCGATGGGCGAGTGCAGAGGGCTGTTGGAAGGGCCGCGAGTCAGGGCTTCGTAACCGAGGATGCGCCGTTCGGAGAGACAGATGATCGGCTGGAACAGGCTGTGCAATCCGCTTTGAGTCAGGATCGAGCTCAAGGCACTCAGCTGTTCGGTCGTGGTCATGGCAATCTCTGGCGATAAAAAAAGGACTGGGAGCGTTCTCGATGAAGAGAGTGGCTCCCAGTCCTTTATTGCACGACAGAATGATGACTGTTTGATGACGATCCGGGGATCGTCAGCATTAAATTGCCATCACTTTACTTCTTCGCTACCTGATTGCTCAGCTTCAGGTAATCCAGCAGCACGCGCCCGGTTTCGCTCAAATAGGCATCGTCTTCCGGCTTGACCTTGTCCGGCTCGGCGGCGGCGAGGGCGTCGTCGTCTTCTTTCTTCAGCTCTTTGAGCGGCTCTTCGCCTTTGGCCTTGCGACGGATGTTCTCCATCACCAGTTGCTTGGCGTCGATGTCCGCGTGCTGGGCACGGCGATCGGCTTCATTGAGGCTGACGGTTTTTTCTTCCATCAGTTTCTGCGCCAGCGCCAGCTTGTCACGGATGAACACGAACTCGGCATCCTTGGCGGTGCGCGTGTCATGCTCGGACTTGAGCTGTGCCAGGTACGGTTTGAACGGATCAGCTGCCGGTTTGATCGCCGCGCGGATGGTGTCCCACGGCATGGCTTCCGGCAGGGCGCTCTCGCCGATTTCCTTGGTGTCGATCAGCGACGGGTAGTCGATGTCCGGCAGGACGCCCTGATGCTGGGTGCTCTGACCGGAAACCCGGTAGAACTTGGCCAGGGTCAGTTTCAGTTCGCCATGGTTCAGCGGCTGAATAGTCTGCACGGTGCCTTTGCCGAAGGTCTGGCCACCGATGATCAGCGCACGGTGATAGTCCTGCATGGCGCCGGCGAAGATCTCCGAAGCCGAGGCGGACAAACGATTGACCAACAGCGCCATCGGACCTTTGTAGAACGCCCCCGGGTTTTCATCTTCGAGTACGTCAACGCGGCCATCGGCGTTACGCACGAGTACGGTCGGGCCCTTGTCGATGAACAGACTGGTCAGTTCGGTGGCTTCCTGCAAAGAACCGCCGCCGTTGTTGCGCAGGTCGATGACCACGCCATCGACTTTGTCTTTCTGCAGTTCGGTCAGCAGTTTCTTGACGTCACGCGTGGTGCTCTTGTAGTCCGGATCACCGGCACGGAACGCCTTGAAGTCGAGGTAGAAGGCCGGGATCTCGATGACGCCGAGTTTGTAGTCCTTGCCGTCCTGTTTCAGGTTGAGGATGGACTTCTTCACGGCCTGGTCTTCGAGCTTCACCGCTTCACGGGTGATCGGCACGATCTTGGTGGTCTGGTCGTTCGGCGCGTTGCTCGCCGGAATCACTTCCAGGCGCACGACGGTGCCCTTCGGACCACGGATCAGTTTGACCACTTCGTCCAGACGCCAGCCGACCACGTCGACCATCTCTTTGTTGCCTTGGGCTACACCAATGATCTTGTCGGCCGGAGCGACCTGTTTGGTCTTGTCAGCCGGGCCTGCTGGCACCAGACGCACGACTTTCACCTGGTCGTTGTCGCTCTGCAACACGGCGCCGATGCCCTCGAGGGACAGGCTCATGTTGATGTCGAAGTTTTCCGCGTTATCCGGCGACAGATAGTTGGTGTGCGGGTCGTAGGACATCGCGAAGGTGTTGATGTACGCCTGGAAGATGTCTTCCGGACGGGTCTGGTCCAGGCGCGCCAACTGGTTCTTGTAGCGCTTGGTCAGGGTTTCCTGGATCTGCTTCGGCTCTTTGCCGGCGATCTTCATCCGCAGTACTTCGTCCTTGACGCGTTTGCGCCAGAGGTCATCGAGTTCCGCGGTGGATTTGAGCCAAGGGGCGTCCTTGCGATCGATCAGCAAGGTTTCCTTGGTGGTGAAGTCCATCTGGTCGACGCCTTTGTTCAGCTCGGCAAGGGCGAAGTCCAGACGCGCCTTGACGCGGTCGAGATAGCGCTTGTAGATGGTGAACCCGGCGTTGAGGTCGCCGCTTTTGAGGAAGTCGTCGAACTGGGTCTTCCACTTGTCGAATTCGGCGATGTCGCTGGCCATGAAATAGCTGCGCGACGGATCCAGCAGCTTGAGGTAGCTGTCGTAGATGATCACCGAGCGCGCATCGTCGAGCGGCGGCTTGCTGTAGTGGTGACGCTTGAGCAACTCGACGACGTTCAGGCTGGCGATGACTTCATCGCGATCAGGCTGCAACTTGTCCCAGCTGTTGGCTGCGAATGTACTGCCCGACACCGGCAACAGGCCGATACCGATGAAAAGAGCGAGGGCGGTGCTGGGGAGCAAATGCTTCATGCTGATTCGACGCGGGGACAATTGATAACGCATATTAGGCCGTCTTTGAAGTCGCCGGTTCTACGAGAGCCGGTCGCATAATGCAAAAAGCCCGGCGCTACAGCTTCGGGCTCAGTCCAGACTCACTATGGAGGCACTGTGAAGGCATTGCAAGGCGTGGAAGGTCAAGTGGCATGGGTTGAAGAGCCGAGTCCTACGTGTGATGTAGGACAAGTCCGCATTCGCGTGGCGGCTGCCGGCCTCAATCGCGCCGATTTATTACAGAAGGCAGG